>JAFEFP010000310.1 GCA_018240545.1 Pseudomonadota bacterium
CGAGGACATCATCACCGACTGGAGCAAGGTTTCGGCGTTGGCCGTTGCTTCGAGCAACAGCGCCTTCATGTACAAGGGCAAGCACGTCGACATCCAGAAGGTTGTGCGCGAGTTGAAGGTTACCCACGTGCTGGAAGGCAGCGTGCGCAAGGCGGGCGGGCGCATCCGCATCAACGCGCAGTTGATTGACGGGGCGACCAACAACCACGTCTGGGCAGAGCGCTACGATCGCGACGCCAGCGACATCTTCGCGATCCAGGACGAGATTTCGCAGGCCATCGTCAAGGCACTCAAATTGCGTTTGCTGCCGGAGGAAAAGAAGGCCATTGAACGGCGCGGCACTACCAGCGCAGACGCGCACGACCTTTACCTTATGGCAAGGCAGATTTACGTGACCAACCAGGAGGCCGACGAAGCTTCCGCGCAAGCCATCGTTCGCCTGTGCAAGCGCGCGACCGAAATCGATCCGCATTATCCGCAGGCCTGGGCATTGATGGCGATGGGCTACAGGCAGTTGCGCGCTCTGAGCGATCAGGCGGAAGACGGCATGACCGCTGTGGAACAGGCGCTAAAACTCGATCCCGAATTGGCCGAAGCGCATGCCGTCAAAGCCTATATCCTGCTGCTCAAAGGCGATACCGATGCCGCCGCGGCCGAAGTTGCGGTTGCACTCGAACTTGACCCTGAGTCCTACGAAGTCAATCGCGCTGCCGGGCGACTGAATTACCAGATGCATCGGTACGAGGATGCCGTCCGCCTCTATGAGAAGGCCGTAAGCTTGATGGATGCGGATCTCAATTCCGCGATGATGCTGGTGAGTTCCTACACCGCGTTGAAAAACCAAACGGGAATGCTCCGCGCCGCCGAATTGGCCGTGAAGCGCGCCGAGGCGATCCTGACACGCGACCAGAACAATTCAGGCGTGATCGCGTACATGAGTTACGCATTGGCAGCATTGGGCGACGGTGATCGCGCGAAGTCGCGCATGAACCGCGCCATGCTCATCGACCCGGACAATTGGAACATGCGTTACAACTTTGCGTGTGCGCTGAGCGTTTATCTGAAGGACAGGCAAGCCGCACTCGACATGCTCGAGTCCGTGTTCGCGACCGTGACTGCTGGTTTCCTGCCCTATGCGAAGGTCGATCCGGATTTCGAATTCCTGCGCGACGACCCGCGTTACATGGCGATGGTCGAGGCCGCCGAGGCGCGGCTCGCGGCTGTGCCCAAGTCTTTGGACGGCAGTCGTGGCTGACGTCTTCGTTTCCTACGCCCGCGCCGACAAGGCGCGCGTTGCGCCGCTCGTTGCCGCGATCGAGGCGAAAGGCTGGTCGGTTTGGTGGGATCCGGAGATCGCGCCGGGTAGAGAGTTCGACGACGAGATTGACGGTGAGCTTCAAGCCGCCAAATCCGTGCTGGTAGTGTGGACGCCGACGTCGGTCGCGTCGCGCTGGGTGCGCGGCGAGGCGCGCGACGCGGCCGAGCGCGGGATACTGGTGCCGGTGCGCCTGGATCAGGCGCGCCTGCCGATCGATGTGCGCGCGCTCCACACGACTGATCTCGATGACTTGCACGAGGATGCTTCCGCGCCTTGCGTACAGGAATGTCTGAATGCACTGGCGACAATGATCGCGCGCACTCAGATAGTCCAGTCTGCAAAGACGGGCGCTGCGTCGGTGGCCGCACCAGCGGCAGAATCCAAGCGCTTCTCTATTTGTGTGCTGCCGTTCACCAACATGAGCGGCGATCCCGAACAGGAGTATTTCAGCGACGGCATTACCGAAGACATCATCACCGACTTGAGCAAGATATCGGCATTGCGCGTGATTGCGCGAAACAGCGCCTTCATTTACAAGGGCAAGAACGTGGACGTGCCCAAGATCGCCCGCGAGATGAAGGTCACGCACGTGTTGGAAGGCAGCGTGCGCAAAGCCGGTGGCCGGGTGCGTATCAGCGCACAGTTGATCGAGGCGGAAAGCAATGGCCACGTCTGGGCCGAGCGCTACGACCGCGACGCCAGCGACATCTTCGCGCTGCAGGATGAGATCTCTCAGG
Source organism: Pseudomonadota bacterium (assembly GCA_018240545.1). Taxonomy (GTDB): domain Bacteria; phylum Pseudomonadota; class Gammaproteobacteria; order Xanthomonadales; family Rhodanobacteraceae; genus Rudaea. Next base: position 2,056 of record JAFEFP010000310.1, read on the forward strand.
CAATCGTCAAAGCGCTGAAATTGCGCCTGTTACCGGAAGAAAAGAAAGCCATCGAGCGTCGCGGCACTGAGAGCGCCGATGCACACAATCTGTATCTGATGGCACGGCAGACCTATATCACGAGCCAGTACATGAATGCCCGCTCATCAGAAGCAATCGTCCGTCTTTGCGCCCGGGCCACGGAAATTGATCCCCGCTACGCACAGGCCTGGGCACTGAAGGCTATTGGTTACAGGAGATTGCGTGAAGTCCGCGGCGGAAAATCTGCGGACGGGATGGCGGCGGCGGAACGCGCGCTGACGTTGGACGCCGACCTGGCCGAAGCACATGCAGTCAAGGCTCAAATACTTTTGGCGGACGGCGATGCTGATGCCGCGGCCGTAGAAGTTGCCCGTGCACTCGAACTGGATTCGGAATCCTACGAGATCAATCGCTCTGCCGGCCGTCTCAGCTATCAGTTCAAGCGCTATGCGGATGCGATCCGTTACTACGAAAAAGCGGTTAAATTGATGGATGCTGATGTCAATTCGGCAATGATGCTGATCAGTTGCTACACGGCGCTGGACGATGCGGACGGTATCCGCCGCAGTGCCCAACTGGCGTATCAGCGTGCCGAAACGATACTCACGCATGACGAGAGTAACTCCGATGTTACCGCGTATAGTGCTTACGCGCTGGCTGCGATGGGGGAGGGAGAGCGCACCAAGGCGCGCATGGAACGCACCTTGTTGATCGATCCAGACAATTTCAACATTCGTTACAACTTTGCCTGTGCTCTGAACGTGTATCTGAAAGACACAGACGCGGCGTTGGAGATGCTGCAGTCAGTGTTTGCAACCATCACCGACGCGTTCCTGCCTTACGCCAAGGCAGATCCCGATCTTGCATCCCTGCACGATGACCCGCGCTATCAGGCGATGATCGCCGTCGCCGAGGTGCGGCTTGCCGCGGTGATGGGCTGACTGCGGAAACATCTGACGGTTTCGGCAGGGCCCTCCGCAGACGCAATATCGGTGGGCCACGATGCTGGCGTCATCGCCCCGCAACGGCTACCTTTGTCGTTTTCGGATCATGGGGCGCGGCACGATGACCACGAGCAGCGACACGGGCGGCCGGCTGCCGCGCCAGATTGGCTACATCATCGGCAACGAGGGTTGCGAGCGCTTCGGCTTTTACGGCATGCGCAACATCCTGGTGCCGTTCCTGATCAGCAGTCTGCTGCTTGCCTACCTGCCCGAAGCCGGGCGCGCGGGTACGGCAAAGGATGTCTTCCACACCTTCGTCATCGGCGTGTACTTCTTTCCGCTGCTCGGCGGCTGGCTGTCCGACCGCTTCTTCGGCAAGTACAACACCACGCTGTGGCTGTCGCTGGTGTATTGCGCGGGTTTCGTGTGCCTGGCGCTGTACGTCGACAATCGCCTGGGCTTCTATACCGGCATGTTCCTGATCGCGCTCGGCTCCGGTGGCATCAAGCCGCTGGTGTCGTCCTTCGTCGGCGACCAGTTCGACAGCTCGAACAAGCGCCTGGCCAAGGTCGTCTACGACGCGTTCTACTGGATCATCAACCTCGGGTCGTTCTTCGCCTCGCTGCTGATGCCGATCTTCCTGAGAGAGTACGGACCGGCCGTTGCGTTCGGCATTCCCGGTGCGTTGATGTTCGTCGCGACGCTCATTTTCTGGAGCGGTCGCAACCTGTATGTGCATGTGCCGCCCGCGCCGCCGGATCCGCATTCGTTCCTGCGCGTGGTGCGCACGGCGCTGCTTGCACCGGGGCCGAATCGTCGCGGCACGATGGTGTTCGCGCTCGGCGCCGCGCTCGCCGTGGCGGCGCTCGCGTGGTTGCTGCGAGACGACTTCGTGATTGCGGTGCTGCTGGCGATCGGCCTGCTGTTCGGCTTCGGCGGTGTCGGCGCGTCGATGCAGCTCGATCGCGCGCGCGCGGTGCATCCGGCGGAAGCGGTCGAAGGCGTCCGCGCCGTTTTGCGCGTGCTCATCCTGATTGCGCTCGTCACGCCGTTCTGGTCGCTGTTTGACCAGAAGGCCTCGACCTGGGTGATTCAGGGCGCGGCGATGACGATGCCGCACGATGTCTGGTGGTGGCCGGGCTGGCTGGTCAAGGCGCCGGCACAGATGCAAGCGCTCAATCCCTTGCTGGTGATGCTGCTGATCCCGTTCAATAACCTCGTGCTGTTTCCCGCGTTGCGGCGTATCGGCGTGGCCGTGACCACGTTGCGGCGCATGGGAGCAGGCATTGCGTTTTCCGGGCTGGCGTGGATCGTCGCGGGCGTGTTGCAACTGGCCATCGATGGCGGCAACGTGGTGTCGCTGGCGTGGCAGATCGCGCCCTACGTGTTGTTGACGCTGGGCGAAGTGCTGGTTTCGGCCACGGGCCTGGAATTCGCCTACAGCCAGGCGCCGGCGTCCATGAAGGGCGCGATCATGAGTTTCTGGGCGCTCTCGGTGTCCTACGGCAACCTGTGGGTGTTGATCACCAATGCCGCGGTGCGCAACGCGACGGTCACGACGCAGATCGCGGCAACGGGCCTGAGCCAAAATGCCTTCCTGATGTTCTTCTTCGCCGCGTTCGCGCTGGTTACCGCGCTCGTGTTCGCGCTCTACGCGCGGCGCTATCCGATGCAGGATTTTTATCGCGCCTGAGCTTCCTGCTTCAACGATTGCATGTCGATCACGAAGCGGTACCTCACGTCGCTGCGGAGCATGCGCTCGTAGGCGGTGTTGATCTGATTCATTGCGATCGTTTCGATGTCGGAGACGATGCCGCGCTCGGCGCAGAAGTCGAGCATCTCCTGGGTTTCCGGAATGCCGCCGATCAGCGATCCTGCGAGCGCGCGGCGCTTGAAGATCAGGTTGAACACCTGGGTGGATGGGTGCGGCGAGGCCGGCGCACCGACCAGGCACATGGTGCCGTCGCGCTTGAGCAGGTTGAGAAAGACGTCGAGGTTGTGCGGCGCGGCCACGGTGTTGACGATCAGGTCGAAGCGATTGGCGTACTTGGCCATCTGCTTGGCGTCCTTCGAGATCACCACATCGTCGGCGCCGAGGCGTTTGGCATCGGCTTCCTTGCCGGGCGAGGTGGTGAACAGCGCCACGCGCGCGCCCATCGCGTGCGCGAGTTTCACGCCCATGTGGCCGAGTCCGCCGAGTCCGACGATGCCGACGGTCTTGCCCGGTCCGGCCTTCCAGTGCTTGAGTGGAGAATACGTGGTGATGCCGGCGCACAGCAGGGGCGCGACCGCGGCGAGGTTGCCCTGGTGCCGGATGTGCAGCACGAAACCCTCGTCGACGACGATGTGCGTCGAATAGCCGCCAAAGGTGTGGCCGCCTTCCGCGGCGGAAGCCGGGCCGTTGTAGGTGCCGACGAAACCGTTCTCGCAGTAGTTTTCCAGGCCTTCCTTGCAGGACCCGCAATGTCCGCAACTGCCGACGAGGCAGCCGACGCCGACGTGTTGGCCGACCTTGAACTTCTTCACGTCCTTGCCGATAGCGGTGACCGAGCCGACGATCTCGTGTCCGGGCACGCACGGATACAGCGTACCGGGCCACTCGCCGCGCGCGGTGTGCAAGTCCGAATGGCACACGCCGCAGTGCGCGATGTCGATGGCGACGTCGCGCGGACCGGGCGCGCGGCGCTCGATGGCGTGGAAGGCAAGCGGCTGGTCGCCGGCTTGCGCGGCGTAGGCGGGGGTTTTCATGCGATCTCTTCGGGTGCGAACGATATGGCTAGTATTGCTTAGGACGACTGCGCTTCGCCAGAGGTCTTGCGCGCATATGCGGAACCGGTGCTACCATCGCCTCGGAATCGGCCAACGAGAGGAGACCGTCATGAGCAAGGGCATGGACAAGAAAAAGGAAACCAAGAAGAAACCGGAAAAATCGCTGAAGGAAAAGCGCGCCGAAAAGCACGCCAAGAAAGCCGCGCGCGGCTGAGTGAATGGCGCATGGCGCGCGTCGAATCGGCGCGTCATGCCCATCCTGCCCCGCGCACCACGCGCATGCGTGCGAGGGCCAGGGTCGATCACGTTCGACCTCGTCAACCGCCGGTACAGGCTCTGGCGACCGGGCAGGCAAGCTGACCTTGGATGGCCATACCCGGGACTTGCCACCACGCGCCGCAACCGCGAAACTGGCGCCATTCGTTGCACAGGATCCGGCCCGTGGCCAATTTCGAGTTGTTCAAGAAACTGTTCGGTGGCGGCCAGGAACGGCGCGAGAAGCCGCGCGTCAATGCGCGCCAGGGCACGGTGGTCCTCATCGTCGACGATTCGCCGACGATCGTTGCGATGCTGCGCAAGATCCTCCAGCAGAACGGTTACCAGACGCTGGAAGCCGGCGATGCGGAGAGGGGCATCGAACTGGCGCGCCTCGAATGCCCGCACCTGATCTTCCTCGACATCGTCCTGCCCGGCATGAACGGGTTCGCGGCCCTGCGCGCCTTGCGCAAGGATCCGGTCACCCAGCACATTCCGGTGGTGATGATCAGCGGCAACGAGCAGGCGACCGAGCAGTTCTACGCGCAGCGCATCGGCGCCGATGATTTCATGAAAAAGCCTTTTTCGCGCTCCGAAGTGTTCGCGCGCATCGAACGCCTGCTCGACGCGGACATGGTTCCCAAGCGCCCCGTGGCGCCCGCGGCCGTACCGGCATCGAGGTAAACGTGCGCATTCGCGGTGTGGCGTGCGGGATCGCGCTGCTGCTCGCCGGCTGCGCGCCGGCTGTCCGGCCGCCGGCACCGATATCGCCCAGGGCGCCACCAGCGCCAGTGACCACCTACGAATCCGTGCAAGGACGTGGACCGGATGTGGTCGCGCGCCTGCGCGCCGCGCCTGCGCTTGCGCAGCCCGACGTTACCGATGGGGCAACGCCGGACGGAGATGAAACGCTGCTGCGCGCGCAAGGCCTGGTGAAAATCGGCATCGGCCATTACCCGGCCGCCGACGTGGCTTCGCTGCGCGAGAGGGTCGCGGCACAAGCGCGCAACGTCGGTGCGGACCAGGCCCTGATCTACCCGCCGCAGGCCTCCGGTGCGCCCGCGCTGGCGCAGTTCTTCGTGCGCCTGCACCTGCCATTCGGCGCGAATTTCCGCGATTTGACCGACGTGGAGCGCCGGACCCTCGGCAGCGACGGGGTTGAAATCGGGGAGGTCGTTGGCCGCACACCCGCGTCCGAAGCGAACCTGCGCGAAGGCGACTACGTGCTCAAGTTCGACAACGTGCCGGTGCGCGACCGGGTCGCCTTCCAGGCGCTGTTGCAGCAGCACATGGGCCGGCGCGTGACGTTGACCGTGCGCCGCAACGGGGCGACGATGAAACGTCTTGTCGTGCTCGGCACGTTGCCGGCGAAACCGTGACGTCATGGCCGGAGCACTGCCGTGGCTTTCCATTGGATCCGTTCCACGCAAGGGGTGAGCGCATGAATCGTTTTGCTTTCCGGCCGCTGCTTGCGGCATTGTCGATGGTGATTTGCGTCTGCGCCGCTGCGGACAGTCCCGCACCGGCAAGCGCATCGTTGCTTGGCTTCAGCGCTGATGGTTCATCCGCGCAACGGGTGCTCGAGCAACGCTTCGATGCGCAGTTGAGTGCAGACGAGATGCGCGGCTGGCTGAAGAAGATGTCCGCAGAACCAAACCAGGTCGGCTCGCCGCACGACAAGGCCAACGCCGAATTCATGCTCTCGCTGTTCAAGCAGTGGGGCTGGGACGCGCGCATCGAAACCTTCGACGTGCTGTATCCGACGCCGACTGAAGTGTCGGTCGAGCTGGTCGCACCGACCACGTTCAAGGCGGCGCTGCATGAGCCGCCGGTCGCGGGCGATGCGACATCCGCGTTGGCCGGCGCGCTGCCGCCGTACAACGTCTACGGCGCCGATGGCGACGTGACGGCCGATCTCGTCTACGTCAATTACGGCATGCCGGACGACTACAGGGAACTGGCGCGCCATGGCGTCGACGTGAAGGGAAAAATCGTGATCGCGCGCTATGGCGCCGGCTGGCGCGGCCTGAAACCGGAGCTCGCCCATGAACACGGCGCGGTCGGTTGCCTGATCTATTCCGATCCGCGCGACGATGGGTACTTCGCTGGCGACACGTATCCGAAGGGCGGCTGGCGTCCGCCGGAAGGCGTGCAGCGCGGTTCGGTCGCGAAGATGCAGTTGTATCCCGGTGATCCGACCACACCGGGCTACGGCTCGGTGCCGGGCGCAAAACACCTCACAGTCAAGGACGCCAAGACGTTGCTCAAGATTCCGGTGCTGCCGATTTCCTATGCCGACGCGACGCCGCTTCTGCAGGCGCTCGGCGGCCCGGTCGCGCCGGAAAGCTGGCGCGGCGCGTTGCCGTTCACCTATCACCTCGGCGCGGGTCCGGCAAAGGTGCACATGGTGGTGAAATCCGATTGGACCCTGAAACCAATTTACGACGTGATTGCGACGATCAAGGGTTCACAGGAACCCGATCGCTGGGTCGTGCGCGGCAACCATCACGACGGCTGGGTGTTCGGCGCCTGGGATCCGCTTGCCGGCATGATCGCCGAACTCGGCGAGGCCAAGGCGATCGGCACCCTGGTCAAATCCGGCTGGAAGCCGAAACGCACCATCGTCTATGCGAGCTGGGACGGCGAAGAACCCGGCCTGCTCGGTTCCACCGAATGGGCGGAAACGCATGCCAAGGAATTGCGCGAGAAGGCTGTTGTCTACGTCAACTCCGACACCAATGCGCGCGGCATGCTCGGCGCCGAGGGCAGCCACTCGCTGCAACATCTGCTCAATGCCGCCGCTGCGGACGTAACCGATCCGGAGAAGGGCGTGAGCGTGCTGGAACGCCAGCGTGCCGCCATGCGCGTGGCGGGTGCGGGTCCACACGCGAAGGAAGAAGTGAAGGAAAACGCGAAGATCGCGGCTGAAGGCGGTGACTTGCCGATCGGCGCGCTGGGTTCGGGTTCGGACTACAGCGCGTTCATCCAGCACCTTGGCATCGCGTCGTTGGACCTGGGCTTCGGTGGCGAGGACGACAACGACGGCATCTACCATTCGCGTTACGACTCGTTCGATCACTTCGACCGCTTCGGCGATCCGGGCTTCAAGTACGAAGTGGCGCTGGCGCAAGTCGCTGGCCGCGTGGTGCTGCGCATGGCTGATGCGCAAGTCCTGCCGATGCGTTTTGGCGATTTCTCCTCGACGCTGGATCGCTACGTCGCGCAACTGCACAAGCTTGCCGACGGCGAACGGGAGAAGGCCGACGCACAACACAAGTTGCTCGACGCGCACGACTACGAGTTGGTATCCGATCCGACGCGCCCCGTCGCGCCGCCGGAGCGCCTGTCCGACGTGCCCAAGATCGACTTCGCGCCACTCGATACTGCGGCGAAGAGCCTGCACGCGAGCGCGCAGGCGTTCGATGCGGCGTACGCTGCGCGCGCGGCGGATGGATTCAAGTTGTCCGCGAAACAATCCGCTCGAATCGATGAGTTGATGGGCCGCATGGAACAGGGTCTGACCGACCCGAACGGACTGCCGGGCCGCGAATGGTTCAAGCACATGATCTACGCGCCGGGCCTGTTGACCGGCTATGGCGTCAAGACGGTGCCCGGCGTGCGCGAGGCGCTGGAGGCGCGCAACTGGCAGCAAGCGGACCAGTACACCGCGATCACGGCGAAAGTGCTGGATGGCTATCGCGCGGAACTCGATAACTTGACCAAGCTGTTGCAGGCGAACGCGCGATGAATCGTCGCATCGTTGTCGCCGTCGCTGCAGCGCTTGCGGTCAATGCAGGCTTGGCCGCTGCAGCCGATGCGGCCAAGCATCCGACCATGGGCGAGGTGCTGGCGGCGTCGAAGCCATCGGACTGGCACGCGCTCGATCCTGCGAACACGCTGTACCTGCAACTGGCGAGCGGGCGCGTGATCATCGAACTCGCGCCGCAGTTCGCGCCGCAGACCGTCGCCAACATCAAGGCCCTGGTGCGCGAAAAGTATTTCGATGGCCTGGCTATCCTGCGCGTGCAGGACAATTACGTCGCGCAATGGGGCGATCCCAGCGCGGACAATGCGGCCAAGCGCCGTTCGCTCGGCACGGCGAAAGCGAAGGTGCCGGCGGAATTCACGATACCGCTGGGCAAGGATTTTACCTTCACGCCCTTGCCCGATCGCGACGGCTGGGCCCCGCAAACCGGATTCGTCGGTGATTTTCCCGCTGCCGTGGATTTGCAGGCGCATCAGGCCTGGCTGACGCATTGCTACGGAACGATCGGCGTCGGGCGCGATGTCGCGGCGGATTCGGGCAATGGCGCCGAACTCTACGCCACGATTGCCTCATCCGCGCGCTGGCTGGACCGCAACATCACCGTCGCCGGTCGCGTGGTGCAGGGCATGGAACTGCTGTCCAGCCTGCCGCGCGGGCATGGCGATCTGGGCTTCTACACGAAGTCCGAACATCCGGTGCCGATCAAGTCGGTGCGTCTCGAGGCCGACGTGCCGGAAAAGGATCGCGCGCATCTGGAAGTCCTGCGCACGGATACGCCCACATTTGCGGCGCTGGTCGAGTCGCGGCGCAACCGTCACGATGAGTGGTACAAGCAGCCGGCGGGTTACATCGATGTGTGCAGCGTGCCGTTGCCGGTGCGAGAGGCGAAGTGACCATGAGCGATGAAATGGCGGCACCGGCGACGAAAGGCGTAACGGTGGAACTTCTCGCGACGGTCGATCTCGGCCCCGAGATCGCGGGCATGGCCGGGCGCCAGCTGCGCATGCGCAAGGTGACCATCGAACCCGGCGGGGTGTTCGGCCCACTGCACGACCATAAGGGCAGGCCGGGGACTGTCTACATCCTGCAAGGGACGATAACCGACCATCGCAAAGGCATCGCCACCGACTACGGCCCTGGCGTTGGCTGGCCCGAGGACCGGAACACCCTGCATTGTCTCGAGAACCGCGGAACGATTCCGGCAGTGGAGATTTCGGTCGATATTGTCGGGAAAGAATAGGTTCGCGCTGGCAACGTGCGCGTTTCAATCAGCCGCGCGCGCGGATGAACTCCCGCACCTGCGGATAAACCACGTTGCGCCAGCGGCGCCCGCTGAAGATGCCGTAGTGGCCGGCGCCCTCGACGGTGAGATGGCGCTTGTCCGCCGCGGCGATGCCCGTGCACAAATCGTGCGCGGCGCGGGTCTGGCCCAAACCGGAGATATCGTCGAGTTCGCCTTCGATGGTGAACAATGCGGTGCCGCGGATGTCCTGCGGGCGCACGCGCTCGCCGGCGACGTCCCAGGTGCCCAGCGGCAGGGCGTGTTCCTGGAACACGGTGCGGATCGTGTCGAGGTAGTACTCGGCCGGCATGTCGAGCACGGCGTTGTATTCGTCGTAGAAGCGCCGGTGCGCGTCGGCGTCTTCGAGGTCGCCGCGGCACAGGTTTTCGTAGAAATCCCAGTGCGACATGAAATGCCGGCCCGGGTTCATGGCGAGGAATCCGGCGTGCTGCAGGAATCCCGGATACACGCGGCGGCCGCGGCCGGGGTAGTTGTCGGGCACTTCCTGCACCAGGGTGTTCTCGAACCATGACAGCGATTTGTGCGTGGCAAGGTCGTCCACGCTGGTCGGGCTCTGACGCGTGTCGATCGGCCCGCCCATCAGCGTGACCGAGCGCGGCAGTGTTTCGCCGTTGCTGGCCATCAGCGAAATCGCCGCGAGTACCGGCACGGTCGGCTGGCAGACGCTGATCACGTGCAGGTTTCGCGCGCCGATGTGGGCGATGAACTCGCGCATGCAGGCGACGTAATCATCCAGGTGAAAAGGGCCGGCAGCGGCGGGCACCATGCGCGCGTCGATCCAGTCGGTGATGAAGACCTTGTGCTCGCCGAGCAGCGCGCGCACGGTGTCGCGCAACAAGGTCGAATGATGGCCGGACAAGGGTGCGACCACGAGCACGGTGGGATCGTCCTTGAGCGCCGCCAGCGTGGTCACGTCGTCGCTGAAACGCTTGAAGCGCAGCAGGTTGCAGAAGGGTTTCGCCAGCGCGACGCGCTCGAGCACGGCGACGTCCTGCCCGTGCGCATTGGCGGTGTGGATGCCGAAGGGTGGCTTTTCGTATTCCTTGCCCAGCCGGTAGACCAGTTCGCAATTGGCTGCGGCGCGCTGCGCGAACGGCAATTGCGAGAGCCAGCTGGCGGGGGAGGAGAGCATCTTCGCGCTGGTCTGGGACCAGGCGAGCAGCGGATTGAAGAAATGGCGGTTGAATTCGTGCAGGCGATAGAGCATCGATGTTCCGGATGGCGGACCCGTGGCCCGGCGCGCATTGTGGCCCATTTTGTGCTGCAATGCGACGGCCCATCCCGCGGAGCAAAACCATGCAGCAGACCTCGCACATCGAACCCGTGTTTCATCCGTTCACCGCGATTCCCGGCTTGCCGTTTTCCGAAGCGGTGGAAGTCGGCGACCTGCTGTTCCTGTCCGGACAGATCGGCACGGACAACAACGGCAAGCTGGCGCAAGGCGGCATCGCCGCGGAAACCCGACATGCGCTGGCGAACATCGGTCGCGTGCTGGCGCGGCACGGATCGGCGATGGAGCGCGTGGTCAAGGTGACGGTGATGCTGGCGGACATGGCGGAATGGCCGGCGATGAACGCCGAGTACGTGAAGTTCTTTCCGAAGAATCCGCCCGCGCGCAGCGCGTTCGGTTGCAACGGGTTGGCGATGAAGGCACGCGTGGAAATCGAGTGCGTCGCCTTGCGCAAATAGGTGCCTTCTCAGACCGGCCCGGCGCGGGTAGACTCGAAGCGTGACGTTGGTTCGGAGGTGGCAGTGAAACCCACGGATATTCGCGTTCCCGACTACTTCCACAAGGTGGTCGATTGCCAGTGGGCGTGTCCGGCGCACACGCCGGTGCCGGAGTACATCCGCCTGATCGCGGCGGGACGTCACGATGACGCCTACCTGATCAACTGGAAGTCGAATGTCTTTCCGGGAATCCTCGGCCGCACCTGCGACCGCCCCTGCGAGCCGGCCTGCCGGCGCGGCCGGGTCGAGGAAAACAACGGTGAGAAGCCTGAGCCGGTTGCCATTTGTCGCCTGAAACGTGTGTGTGCCGACAACAAGGACAGCGCGGCGATCCGCGCGCGCATGCCGAAACCGGCGATCAAGAAGAACGGCAAGCGCATCGCCTGCGTGGGCGCGGGCCCGGCGTCGCTCACCGTCGCGCGCGACCTCGCGCCGCTCGGCTACCACGTCACCGTGTTCGAGGCCGATGCCAAGGGCGGCGGCTTCATGCGCACCCAGGTTCCGCGCTTTCGCCTGCCGGAAGCGGTGATCGACGAGGAGGTCGGCTACATCCTCGATCTGGGCGTCGAGTTTCGCGGCAACACGCGCATCGATTCGATGAAGGACCTGCTTGCGCAGAAATTCGACGCGGTTTTCGTCGGCTCCGGCGCTCCGCGCGGGCGCGACCTGGAAATCCCGGGCCGCCGCGAAGCGGCTGCGAACATCCATATCGGTCTGGATTGGCTGGCGTCGGTGTATTTCGAGCATATCAAGAAGATCGGCCGGCGCGTGATCGTGCTCGGC
>JAFEFP010000311.1 GCA_018240545.1 Pseudomonadota bacterium
GACACGTAGCTAATGCCGCTCGGCAAGGTGTCCGTCACCACGATGTTCCCGCTCGTCGCCGCCGTCCCGGTGTTGTCCACCTGGATCAGGTATTGCGCCGACTGGCCCACAATGAACGGATTCGGGCTCGCACTCTTCGTCATCTTCAGATGCGGCGCGATAACCGTCAGCGTCGCGCTCGTCGACGCCGCATTCGACCCCGCGTTCGTCGTCGTCACACCACCCGCCGCAATCGTGTTCGTGTAACCACCCGGCGACGACGCCGTCACGGTTACCGTCACATTGCAACTGCCGTTCGCCGGGATCGTCGCACCGGCAAGCGTCACCGTACCCGCCGTCTGCCCCGCCGTCCCCGGCACGCATGTCGTCGCCGCCGTCGCCGCCTGGGTCGTCATTCCGCCCGGCAGCGTGTCCGTGAACGCCGCACCCGTGACCGCCGTCGCGTTCGCATTGCTCAGCGTGATGGTCAGCGTGCTCGTCCCATTCGGCGCGATCGTCACTGGACTGAACACCTTGGCCACCGTCGGCGCCACGAGCACCGTCGTGGTTGCGCTCCCGCAACTCGTCGCGGGCGCGCAAGCCGCACCCGGCGTGGGCGGATTCGTCCCGCCCGTTGGATCCACCGCTGCATAGTTCGTGATGTTGCCACCGGTCGATGGCGCCGTCGTGTTTATCGTGAACGCCGCCGTCCCGTTGGCCGCCCCGGCCGCAAGCGCACTGCTCAGCGTTACCGTACACGTCAGCGTTTGTCCCGCCGGCGTACATGTCACTGCGCTGACCCCGGCGCCCGGAGCCGCACTCACATATGTCACGCCCGTCGGCAATACGTCCTGTACTGTCGCCGTCGTTCCGCTCGCCGTCTGCCCGCTATTGCCGAGTCCGATCGTGTACGCCAGCGTGCCGTTCGCTTGCACCGTTGCAGGTCCGGCCTTGTTCAGCGTCAGGTTGGCCGGCGTGTTCACCGGCACAATCACGGTGCCGCTGCAATTCGAACCCGTACAGTTCGGATCCCCGCCGCCTGTCGCTATTGCGGTGTTGTTGCCGTTGGCCGCGCCCGCCGTCACCGTCACCGGGATCGTGAACGTCACCGCATTGCCCGCGCCCGTACCCATCCCGCTCGGGATCGTGCACGTCACATTCTGGACCGCCGCACTGCATGTACCCGTCAACGCGCCGATCGTCAGTCCGGCCGGAATCGCGTCCGTCACCGTCGTTGTCGCTACCGTCGCGGCCGTGCCGTTGTTCGTCACCGTAATCGTGTAGCTGGCCGACTGGCCCACCACGAACGGGTTCGGCGTGGCGGTCTTGGTCACCTGCAATTTCGGCGCGTTAACCGTCGTGCTGATTTGAGCGAAACAGTGCGCCGAACCCGGGCACGTCGTGTCGCCGCCACCAGATACTGCTGCCGTGTTCACCACTGGCGAGGCCGTCCCGATCGCAATCGCCACCGGCACGCTGATCACCGGCGCGCTCGCGCCCACCGCCACCGCCGCTGCCGTCGTGCAGCTCACATTCGTCAACGTACTCGCGCTGCAGTTCCAGCCGGCTCCGCTCGGCGTGGCCGTTGTCGTGATTCCGCTCGGCAGTGCGTCGGAAATGGTGATGTTTCCAGCGGTATTTGACGTTCCCGCATTGCCCACCGTGAGCGAATACGTCCCGGTTCCGCCTACCGTGAAAGAAGCAGGATTGGCCGATTTCGTCACCGTCAATTGCGGCAAGTTCACAGCCGTCGTCGTGCTCGCGCAATGCGGGTCGCCGCCCACGCAACTTCCCGGAGCCGGTGCTGCGCCGCCATTGTTCGGATCCCCGCCCCCACCTACCGAGGCGTTGTTGGTGATGCTGCCGGCCGCTGCGGCGGCGACCGTTACAGGCAACGTTATCGTGCTCGTCCCGCCAGCTGATGGAATTGCCGTGCTGTTCGTGCAAGACACTGCCGCCGTACACGTCCAGCCGTTGTATGTGCCCGCTGCCACGGTTATGCCGGTCGGCAGCGTATCCAGCACCGTAACCGTGCCCGCCGTCGCCGCTGTGCCAGTGTTCGTCACCGTCAGCGTGTACGTCGCGCCCGCCTGTCCCACGGTCCACGGACCATTGGACGTCTTGGCGATGCCAAGGCTCGGCACCGCCACGCTGACCACGGTTGGCTGATACGGAGCCAGCAGGGTTGGATCGCTGGAAATGGCGGATACTTGCGCATTGCCGCCGTAAATCGTGCCGGTGAGGTTGGCCTGGTTGGGATAATCGCCGTTCGCCGCAAGTGAAGCTTGCGCCTGAATCGTGAACGTATAGCTGGTCGTTCCCGCCAGCGTCATGCCCGGTATCGTCAGCGTGGCATTGCCGCCCGACAGCGCGGGCGTGCCGCCAGCGATGGTTGCCGGGCTGATCGTTCCGGGTACAAATGTCAGTCCCGCCGGCAGCGTGTCATTGAACGTGACATTCGTGGCGGCGAGGATATTGTTGATCTTGAACGTGTAGGTGGTAATTCCGCCGGGAGCGAGCGCGCGCGGATTGGCGTCCTTGGTCATGTTCGGCGCGGCTGCGCACCAGGCGCCATCGTTGTTGGCCACACTTGGCAATCCGCTGGCCGCGATTGACACCGTTGCCGGCGAGGCATTCACGTCGATCCGATACAAGGTGCCCTTGTTGTCGTACGGATAGAAAATGCCGTTCTGGTCGAAAAACGCGGCGCCGTAGGTATCTCCTGCCGGCAATGTGACGCCGGTCGTCAGAACCGGACCGTTGACGGTAACCGCCGTGCCGGAAGCCGGAATGGCAAAACTGTACAGTCGCCCCTGGTAGACGGTATAGGCGTTGCCGCTCAAGGGGCTGAACGCCATGTCGAAACCAATCCTTTGCGACAAGGTCAGCGTGCGTAGCAGAGCCGGATTCGGCGCCGCTGCGACATTGATTTCGTTGAGCGTGGTGTTGCCGCCGCCACCGTTGTAGTACAGCCCGGTCACGGGATTGATGTCACCGCTGTTGGTGAGCGTGATGCCGCCAGTCAGCGGCAGAACCGCCAGGGTGCCGGTGGCGTCGACCTGGACGATCGTGTTTGCGGTCGCGCCGTTCGATCCCCAGATGAAGCCGTCCTGTGGCCGAAAACCAATGCCGTTGTACAAGGTGCTCGTCGATGCCCCGATCGGCGTCAGGGTCTTGGTGCCGATATTGATCGTGTTCAGCGTGACTGAAGCAGCGCTGCCCTGGACGATATAAAAATTGTTCGAACAGACAAAGGGGGTTGGAGCCGCGGTGGCCACTCCGGATCCCAGCAGGAACATCGATCCTGACAACAGCAGGCGACCGAAAGCGCCATGCAAGGCGCGGCTATTGACTGATTGCATGGTGACCCCCGTATTCATCGATGCGGCTTGCGCGAAAAACCACGTGGCCCTTGCGGGCCAACCCGCCTGAAACAGCGGGTGACATTCTACCGAGTTTTCATCACGGAGAAGTGAAGGAATTCGCTGCCCAGCTCCGGAAATTCCGACGAGCGGTCAAGCGCGCCCGTACACGTCTTCGAGCCGCACGATGTCGTCCTCGCCGAAGTAATCGCCGCACTGGACTTCGATCAGGTGGATGTCCTTGTCGGTGGGGTTTTCCAGCCGGTGCAAGGTGTCCATCGGGATGAAGGTCGATTCGTTGCGCTGGAGCAGGAATTCCCGGTCGCCGATGCGCACCCTGGCGGTGCCGTCGACCACGGTCCAGTGCTCGCTGCGGCGATGATGTTTTTGCAGGCTCAGGATGCCGCCGGGTTTCACGGTCAGGCGCTTGACCTTGCAGTCGGTCTCGTCCTCGAGCACGGTGAAACTGCCCCAGGGCCGGTGCACGGTCTGGTGGAAACGCGCGGCGGCGTGGTCGGCTGCACGCAGTTGCTCGACCACCTGCTTGACCTGCTGCGCGCGTTCGCGGTCGGCGACGAGCACCGCATCGGCGGTATCGACGATGACCAGATCCTTGACGCCAACCGCGGCGATGAGGCGCTTGCCCCCCTGGATGTAGCAGTTCTCGGTATCAATCGTCACTGCCATGCCCTGCACGCGGTTGCCGGAGGCATCGGGCGCGGCGCCGGCTTCGATCTCGCTGACCGCTTTCCACGAACCGATGTCGTTCCAGTCGAAGCTGGCCGCCACGACCGCGCGCCTGCCGGCGCGCTCCATCACCGCGTAGTCGATGGAAATGTCCGGCAGCGCGGCGAATGTGTCCTTGTCGAATTCGACCGGGCTTGCGCGCTCCCGCACGGCGGCGTAACAAACGCGCGCGGTGGTGAGCACGTCCGGGCAGGTCGTTTGCATCGCGTCCAGCAAGGCATCGGCGCGGAAGCAGAACATGCCCGAATTCCAGGCGTAGTCGCCGGACGCCAGATACTTTTCCGCGGTCGCCCGATCGGGTTTTTCCACAAAGGCGCCGATCTCGCGACCGCCATGCGCCAGGACTGCGCCCATCCGGATGTAGCCGAAGCCGGTTTCCGGCGCGGTCGGCTTGATGCCGAAGGTGACGAGGAATCCATCCTGCGCCAGCGCCTGTGCGCGACGCACATCGGCAGCAAACGCATCCACGTCGCCGATCAGATGGTCGGCGGGAAGCACGAGCAGGATGGCGGCGGCACCGATGTGCTCCATCGCATGCATTGCCGCAAGCCCGATCGCGGGTGCGGTGTTGCGACCGACGGGTTCCAGCAGGAACGGCAGGGATTGCGCCGCGCCCCGCGGATGGCGCGCGTATTCGTCGCGAGTCAGGAAATAGTAGTCGCGGCCGGTCACGGTCAGTACCGGCCCGCCATCCGCGACACGCAAGGCGCGATCCAGGGTCTTGTACAGCAGCGATTGACCGTCGGCCATGCGCATGAACGGCTTGGGGTAGGCGCTGCGCGACACCGGCCACAGGCGCGTGCCGGCGCCGCCGGAGAGGATGACGGGAACGAGCTTGCTCATGCGGTCATTCTATCCGGACAACTCGCCGATCACCGCATCCAGCCCCTGTTGCCATGTCGGCAAATGCAACCCGAACGCGTCGCGAATCTTGCTGCAATCCAGAACCGAATACGCCGGCCGGCGCGCAGGAGTCGGATATTCGGCGGTCGTGACCGGCACGAGCTTCGGCACGCGTTCGATCAGGTTGGCGGCGCGCGCACGCGCGAAGATCGTGCCGGCGAAATCGAACCAGGTGCATTGGCCCGCCGCGCACAGGTGATAGGTGCCCAGACGCTTGTCGCGCTCACCGGCACGGCGCGCCAGCAGGCGCGCCAGCGTCGTCGCGGTCGCAGCGGCGATGAGGCGTGCCGGCGTCGGCGCGCCGCGCTGATCGCCGACGATGCGCAACTCCTCGCGCTCGCGCGCAAGCCGCAACATGGTGCGCAGGAAATTGTGCCCGCGTGCCGCGTACACCCAGGCCGTGCGCAGGACGAGGTGCGCGCAGCCGGATTCGCGCAGCGCATTCTCGCCCGCAAGCTTGCTGTGACCATACACGCCCAGCGGCGCGGTGGCATCGTTCTCGCGATACGGGCGTGAGCCGGCGCCGTCGAACACGTAATCCGTCGAATAGTGGACCACCAGCGCACTGTGCGAGGCCGCGTGCGCACCGATTTCCGCCAGTGCCTGGGCGTTGGCGCGATGCGCGGAATCCGGTTCATCCTCGGCCCGGTCCACGGCGGTGTAGGCCGCCGCATTGACGATCACGTCGGCCATCGTCGCGTCCAACGTGGCCGCCAGGGACGCGGCACTCGCAATATCCGTGGACAGGCACGGCACGCCGCCCGGCAGCGTGCCGGGGCGCGTCGCGCAAACCAGTTCGCCGAGCGGCGCGAGCGAGCGCGCCAGCTCGAAGCCGACTTGTCCGTTCGCGCCGAGCAGCAGGATTTTCACGTTGTGTACTTCGGCAAATTTTCGTGCGCAACATCGCGCAGGAATGGCGCCCTGGCATCCTTGTCGGACAGCAATGGCGCCGACAGCGGCCAGTCGATGGCGATGTCGGCATCGTTCCAGCGGATCGCTGCATCGGCGGCACGGTCGTACAGCGCCGTGCACTGGTAGCAAAACGTGGCGTAATCCGACACCACCGCGAAACCGTGCGCAAAACCTTCCGGTATCCAGAACTGGCGCTTGTTGTCGGCGGTGAGCATGACCGCCGCCCAGCGCCCGAATGTGGGCGAGCCGTCGCGGATGTCCACCGCCACATCGTAGACCTCGCCTTCCAGCACGCCCACCAGCTTGCCCTGCGGATTCGGCCACTGGTAATGCAGGCCGCGCAGCACACCGTGCGCCGAACGCGAGACGTTGTTCTGCACGAAGCGCAGGTCGAGCCCGGCATTCCCGTACTTTTCGGCATGGAAACTTTCGTAGAAAAATCCGCGCGCGTCGCCGTGCACCTGCGGTTCGATCACCACGCAACCGGGCAGGATGGTTTCGATCACCTTCATTCGACGCGACCTTGCTTCACGAGCTGTTGCAGATATTGGCCATAGCCGTTCTTGGCAAGCGGCTTGGCCAGACGCAATACCTGCTCGGCGTCGATCCAGCCATTGACGTAGGCGATCTCCTCGGGGCAGCTCACCTTCAGCCCCTGCCGGTTCTCGATCGTTTCGATGTAGTTCGAAGCCTCGACCAGCGATTCGTGGGTGCCGGTGTCGAGCCAGGCGAAACCGCGACCGAGTTTTTCCAGCATCAGCGAAGCATCGTGCAGGTAGCAGCGGTTGAGGTCGGTGATTTCGAGCTCCCCGCGCGGCGAAGGCTTGAGGCTTGCGGCAAAATCGCAGGCGCGCTGGTCGTAGAAATACAAACCCGTGACCGCATAGTTCGACTTCGGCTGCACCGGCTTTTCCTCCAGCCCGACCACCTTGCCGGCGGCATCGAATTGCGCCACGCCGTAGCGCTCCGGATCGCGCACCCAATAGCCGAACACGGTCGCGCCATGCGTGCGTTGCGCGGCACGTCGCAGCACGTCGGTCAGCCCATGGCCATAGAAGATGTTGTCGCCCAGGATCAGGCAACTCGGCTGGCCGCCGACGAATTCGCGACCGATGATGAAGGCCTGCGCCAATCCGTCCGGCGATGGCTGCACGGCATAGCGGATCGAGATGCCCCATTGCGACCCATCGCCGAGCAGTTGCCGGAACAGCGCCTGCTCGTGCGGCGTGTTGATCACCAGCACCTCGCGGATGCCGGCGAGCATCAGCGTGGACAGCGGGTAGTAGATCATCGGCTTGTCGTACACCGGCAGCAATTGCTTGCTGATCACCTGCGTGAGCGGGTACAGGCGCGTGCCGGAACCGCCGGCGAGGATGATGCCTTTGTCTGTCCGGGATTGAACAATTTGTGACATTGTATACTTCCATCAGATTCGTCATGCCGGCAGGGATTGCCGGCATCCAGACCGCATGGATGCCATCCCTGGCCACTGGATTCCGGCAGTCCCTGCCGGAATGACGAGCTAAACCACCACGCCCAACCGTTCCATCCGATAACTGCCATCGAGTACGCGCTGGCACCAGGCCTGGTTGTCGAGGTACCAGTCCACCGTCTTCGCAATGCCGCTCTCGAACGATTCGGTCTGGCGCCAGCCGAGTTGCGATTTCAGTTTGCCCGCGTCGATCGCATAGCGGCGGTCGTGGCCGGGGCGGTCCTTGACGTAGGTGATCAAGGCTTCGCGCTTCGCGCCATTCTGCATCGGACGGCGCTCGTCGAGCAGCTTGCAGATCGTTTTCACGACGTGGATGTTCTCGCGCTCGGCGTCGCCACCGACGTTGTAGACCTCGCCGGTGCGCCCGATCTCGAGCACGCGCCGGATGGCGCTGCAGTGATCCCCCACGTACAGCCAATCGCGCACATTGCGGCCATCGCCATACACCGGCAGCTTTTCGCCGACCAGCGCCTTGTGGATCATCAGCGGGATCAGCTTCTCGGGGAATTGCAGCGGACCGTAGTTGTTCGAGCAGTTCGTCGTCAGCGTCGGCAGGCCGTAGGTATGGTGGAACGCGCGCACCAGGTGATCCGACGCCGCCTTCGACGCCGAATACGGCGAATTGGGTTGGTACGGCGATTCCTCGTGAAAGCGCCCGACCGGCCCGAGCGAGCCGTAGACCTCATCGGTGGACACATGCAGGAAACGGAAGCCGTCCTGCGCTTCCAGCGGCGCCGCGCGCCAGTATGCGAGCGCGCATTCGAGCAGCGCGAGCGTGCCGACGACATTGGTGTTGACGAATTCGGCCGGACCGTCGATGGAGCGATCCACGTGCGATTCGGCGGCGAAGTTCACGATCGCCGACGGCTTGTGCTCGGCCAACAACTTGCCGACCAGGGCGCGATCGCCGATATCGCCCTGCACGAAGACGTGGTTGGCATTGCCGCGCAGGCTCGCCAGCGTGTCAAGATTGCCGGCATAGGTGAGCTTGTCCAGGTTCACCACGCGCACATCGCCACCGGCCAGCAGGCCGAGCACGAAATTGCCACCGATGAAACCGGCGCCGCCGGTGACGAGAAGGGTTTTCATGCGTCTCGGGTTCCAATCGCGCGGCCACCACCACGGGCGACCGCAAGGCGTGGATTTTACCCGATGCGGGTGCCGGTCGCGCCTATGGCTTGCGCGGCGTTGCCGGATGCAGCGCCGCGACATCGGCGGCACCGAGCGAACCGGCAAAGTGGTTGCCGAAATGGCTGCGCACGTAATTGACCACGGCGGCAACCTGCGCGTCCGAAAGATCGACGTGCATGAACGCCTCGAAACCCCGCAAGTCCGGCCGCGGACCGAACGACGGCATGTCACGGCGCCCGAACAGCACCGTCGCCGCCGCGAAGCTGGCCGACTCCAGGTTCTTGTCGCCGGCGAGCGCGGGAAAGCGCCCGGCACCTTGTGCGCCGCGCGCATCGGGCATGTGGCAGCCCTGGCAGATGTGGCGGAAAATCTGTTCGCCATCGGCATGCGCCAGGGCCGCGGGTGCGAGCACGGCGGCATCGGCCGGTGGCGATTGCGCGAACGCCGGCGACGCGATCGACAAGCAGGCGGCGAACCCCACATACGCGTTGCGCTTCATGTCGCGCCTCCCGCCACCGCACGTTGATGCAGGCGCTGGATCGCATCCAGCGCCGAGGTGATCGCGCCTTCCTGCCACGCCGGCAGGTACGAGGCATGCTCGCCGGCCAGCGCGATGCGGCCGTCGATCCGGCACAGGTTCTGGTAGTGCCGCTCGCGCAAGGCGTCCGACCATTCACCGAAGCAGCCCAGCGTGAACGGCACGCGATGCCAGGCCACCGCGATGCCGTTTTCGAATTCGACCGGGTATTGCGGATGGATCAGCGCACCCTGGCGCACCGCTTCGCGCACGCGCTCGGCGGGACTCAACGCGGTGAGCTGGTATGCGCCAGCGCCCCAGGCATATGCACCGAGCAGCACGCCTTTTCCACGCGACAGATAGTCCGACGACGGATAGCCGATCGACATGATTGGCAAGTCGACGAAGGAAATGCCGCCGAAGATGTGTTCGTCCTCTTCCCAGAACCGGCGCTTGAACTGCAAGCCGATTTTTACCGACGCGGCATACGGCACGGCGGCGATCGCGTCGGCCATGGCTGCGCCGACGTTCATCGGAATCTGGCCGAGAACCGACAGCGGAATCGTGCACAGGCACCAGTCGGCGCGC
>JAFEFP010000312.1 GCA_018240545.1 Pseudomonadota bacterium
TCGCATTGCACGTCCGCGGCGGGATGGCACTGGATCGCGGCGATGCCGAATCGGCGATCAGCGATTTCGACCGCGCGGTCGACGGTTCGCAGCGCGCGAGCCAAATGTTGTCGTTGCTGGCGCTGGCCTGTGCGCAGGCCGGTGACCGACAGCGCGCGCTGGCGATCCTGCGCGAACTGGAAGTGCGCCGCGCCGCCGCTTATGTCCCGGCCACGAGCTTTGCCACCGTGCATCTGGCGCTGGGTGACACGAATACCGCACTGGACGAGCTCGAACGCGCGCATCGCGAACACGACATCCGCATGACATTCCTGGGCGTCGATGCCCGCTGGAACCCGTTGCGCTCGACGCCACGATTCCGTTCCCTGGCACACGACATGGGGCTTTCGAACGAGCCTGGCCACAGTCGGCTGTGATCGCAACGCATCCAGGCACGCGGTGCTAGACTGCGCCAATGCCCGTATCCACCATCGCCGAAGACGCCATTCGCCGATTGCTCGCGGATCAGATCGCCGCCTGGAACGCGGGCGATGCAAAGGCGTGGTGCAGGGACTTCACGACCGATTCCGGATTCGTGAACATCCTGGGCATGCACTTCGCCGGTCGCGAGGCCAATGCAACGCGTCACGCCGAAATGTTCGCGACCGTGTTCAAGGGCAGTCGCCTCGACGTGCGCGAAATGCAAATCCGCCTGCTCGACGAACAGGCCGCGACCGCCGATCTCGTCCTCGACCTGAGTCGTTACCAGTGCTTGCCGCCGGGCATCCAGCCGAGCATCGGCAACGACGTGCTGCGCACGCGCATGCATTACGTCCTGGTGTACGCGCAAGACCACTGGCAGGTTGTGTTCTCGCAGAACACGGCCATCGTGCCATTGCCGCCACGAGCTTGAACTTCACAGCTCGACGCACCGCGCCAAGCCACACCGACCATGACGCAGACCCCCGACGGCCATCCACCCAATTGAAATGAAACTCCAGTTCCTCGGCGCCGCCGGCACGGTCACCGGTTCGAAGTACCTGCTGGCCGATGCCAATCATCGGGTGCTCATCGACTGCGGGCTGTTCCAGGGCCTGAAGAACCTGCGCCTGCGCAACTGGGCGGCATTGCCGGTCGCCGCGGAATCGATCGGCGCCGTGGTCCTGACCCACGCGCACCTGGACCACAGCGGCTACCTGCCGTTGCTCGTCAAGCAAGGCTTCCGCGGGCCGATCCAGTGCACGCCGGCGACGGCCGAGCTGTGCAAGTTGCTGCTGCCCGACAGCGGGCACATCCAGGAAGAAGACGCCGACTACGCCAACCGCGCCGGCTTTTCCAGGCACCATCCGGCGCTGCCGCTGTACACGGAGCAGGACGCACTGCGCTGCCTGCGCCAGTTGCAGCCGGTCGAATTCAACCGCGCGTTCGAGATCGGCCCGCGCCTGCAAGGCACGTTCACGCCCGCGGGCCACATCCTCGGCGCCGCCTGCCTGAGCATCGCCGGCACCGCGGGCAGGCTCGTTTTTTCCGGCGACCTGGGACGGCCGCGCGATCCGATCATGCGCGCGCCTGCGCCAATCGCCGACGCCGACTACCTCGTGGTCGAATCCACTTATGGCGATCGCGCGCACGCCACGGCCGACCCGCTCGACGAACTGGCCGACACCATCACGCGCACGATCAAGCGCGGCGGCGCGGTGATCGTGCCGGCCTTCGCGGTCGGCCGCACGCAAACCTTGTTGCATCTCATCCAGCGCCTGAAGTCCCAGGACCGGATTCCCCCGCAACTTCCGGTGTACCTGAACAGCCCGATGGCCACCGACGCGACCGGGCTTTACGAGCGTTTCGCGGGCGAATTGCGGCTGCCCGCCAGCGACTGCGCGGCGATGTGCCGGACCGCGACCTTCGTCAATTCAGTGGAACAATCCAAGCGCATCAATGCGCTGCGCAAGCCGATGATCGTCATCGCCGCCAGCGGCATGGCCACCGGCGGGCGCGTGATCCATCACCTGAAGGCGTTCGCGCCGGATCCGCGCAACACGATCCTGTTTTCCGGCTACCAGGCGGCCGGCACGCGCGGCGCGGCCATGCTCGGCGGCGCCCGCGAAATCCGCATCCACGGCCAGGAAATCCCGGTGCGCGCCGAAGTGGCCGCCCTGTCGACGCTGTCGGCGCATGCCGATGCGAACGAAATCCTGCACTGGCTCGGCGGCTTTCGCCGTCCGCCGCGCGCCGTGTTCGTGACCCACGGCGAGCCGGTTGCCGCCGACACCCTGCGCCAGAGGATCGACCACGGCTTGCTCTGGAACGTATCCGTGCCGGAACACGCGCAGGTGTTCGACTTGGGCGCCTAGGCAAGCCCGCGCCACATCCGCGCTCAATCCACAAGGATCGCGCGCAGCCGAATGAGCGCGATCTCGCGCAGTTGCCCGGCGATTTCGCGCAATTCGGTGGCGGGGTCACTGGCCATGCGCCGGCGCAGTTCGGCGAGGATTTCGGCACGGTCGCGACCAGCGGCGCGGATCAGGAATACGCGGCCGAACTTTTCTTCGTAGTCGAGGTTGCCCGCGCGCAAGGCGTGTTCGATGTCACCGTTGCTTGCGCCGAGTCCGGCCTGTTCGACGGTCGAAAATCGCGCCTCGGCACCGCTGCCCTGCGCACGCTCGCCGATGCGCGGATGATGCGTGAGCGCGGCGTCGATTTCGGACTGCGTGAATGGCTCGGCAGCACGGCGCGCGAGGTCGAGCAGCGCGTCGAGGCTGGCAAACGGCCGCGCATCCACGATGACCTCGAACCAGCGCGGGATGTCGAGGCAAGGCCGGACCGCAGCAATGGCCTCGGCGCGATTCGCGCGATTGAACTGTACGATTCTCATTGCGACCTTGCGTGTAAACGTACCATTTGCGGATTCACCCCAAAGTCACCCGTCATGCCGGCATGGATTGCCGGAATCCAGTTGCCACGGATGGCATCCTTGCAGTCTGGATACCGGCAATCCCTGCCGGCATGACGAGCAAACAAATGGCCGCGTCTCGCTGGTTCAACCCGTGAGTTGCACGACCACCGGGCCCGGCAACGTCGCTTCGTCGCAGTTGGTACCGGGGCCGGCGCGGTGGAATTCGGCGAATTCGCATTCGCGATCCAGCGCCAGCATCGGATGGTGCCAGACGCCGCGATGGTAGTTGATGCCCTGATGGCTGGCGCACACGAAGGCGCGCAGGTCGGCGAGCGCGGGCGGCGACCCGGCTGGTGCGACGACGACGACGTAGCGCTGACCGCTGAGCGGAATGAAGCACTGGCTGCCGAGCGGATGGCGCTCCATCAGGCGCAGTTCAATCGGCAGCGGTTCGGGAATGCAGCGGATCACGCTGATCGCGGCGCGACCACCATCGGCGGTCACATCGACCTGCGCCAAATCGTTACAGCGACCACCCATGCCCTGGTTGATGGGATCGGCCGCGCCGCGCGCGGCAATGACATCGCCGAACGGCGCGAACGCTTCCGGCGTCAGCGGTTGCGCGGTCAGGACAAGCCGTGCCGTCATGGCGCGCGATACGGATGCTGCTCGCGCCAATGCCGCGCGATGTCCACGCGTCGGCACACCCAAACCTTGTCGTGTTGTTTCACATAGTCGAGGAAACGCGCCAGCGCGGCGGCGCGCGCCGGGCGTCCGGCGATGCGGCCATGCAGGCCGACCGAGAGCATCTTCGGTCGCTGCGCGCCTTCGGCATACAGCACGTCGAAGGCATCTTTCAGGTACGAAAAAAATTGCTCGCCGCTGTTGAAGCCCTGCGGCGCCACGAAACGCATGTCGTTGGTGTCGAGCGTATACGGAACAATCAATTGCGGCTTGCCGTCGACGAGTTCCCAGTACGGCAGATCGTCCGCGTAGGAATCGGCGTCGTAGAGAAAGCCGCCATACTCGGCCACCAGCCGCCGCGTGTTCGGGCTGCATCGTCCGGTGTACCAGCCCAATGGGCGCGTGCCGGTCGCGCGCTCGATCGCTTCGACCGCGAGACGGATGTGCTCGCGCTCGGTGGCCTCGTCGACGTACTGGTAATCGATCCAGCGCCAGCCGTGCGAGGCGATCTCGAAGCCGGACTCCACCATCGCGCGTGCCGCCTCGGGATTCTTCTGCAGCGCGAGGCCGACCGCGAACACGGTCGCGGTCAGGCCGCGCTCGGCGAATAGCCGATGCAGGCGCCAGAAACCGGCGCGACTGCCGTATTCGTAGAGCCACTCCATGCTCATGTGGCGCACGCCCGGACGCGCGGCGGTGCCGACCATTTCGGACAGGAACGCCTCGGACGCGGCATCGCCGTTGAGGATGCAGTTTTCCGCACCCTCTTCGTAGTTGATGACGAACTGCAGCGCGATGCGCGCATCGTTCGGCCAGCGCGCGTGCGGCGGTTGCGCGCCGTAGCCGACGAGGTCGCGCGGCTGGGCGCGGGAAGCCTCGCTCATGGCGCGGCGTTGAACGGCGACAGTTTCGGATGCCGGTTCACGTCCTTGTACAGCAAATAGCGGAAGCGCCCCGGCCCACCCGCGTAACACGCCTGCGGGCAGAACGCGCGCAGCCACATGAAGTCGCCGGCCTCGACTTCGACCCAGTCGTTGTTGAGCTGATACACCGCCTTGCCTTCGAGCACGTACAGACCGTGTTCCATCACGTGCGTTTCGGAAAACGGAATCACCCCGCCGGGTTGAAACGTGACGATGTTGACGTGCATGTCGTGGCGCAGGTCCTGCGGATCGACGAAGCGCGTGGTCGCCCATGCCTCGTTGCAATCGGGCATGACATCGAGTTCGACTTCATCGTCGTGGCTGACGATGACCGGCGGCAGTTCGATGCCATCGGCCGGTTCGTAGGCCTTGCGGATCCAATGGAATCGCGCAGGCGTCGCGGCGTGGTTGTGCAAGGCCCAAGGCGTGCCCGGCGGGATAAACGCGTAGCTGCCGGCACGCAATGCGTGGACTTTGCCCGCGAGCGTCAACGTCGGCTCGCCATCGGCAACGAACAACACGCCTTCCGCGCGCGCCTCGGGCTCGGGTTTATCGCTGCCGCCACCCGGCGCGACTTCCACCGCGTACTGCGCAAACGTTTCGGCGAAACCCGACAGCGGCCGCGCCAGAATCCACGCGCGAGTCTTCGTCCAGTGCGGCAAGTAGCTGGTGACGATGTCGCGCATCACCCCGCGCGGAATCAGCGCGTAGGCCGTGGTGAAAATCGCGCGATCCGCGGTGCGCTGAGTCTGCGGCGGCAGGCCGCCGGGAGGGAAGGCGTAGTGTGGGTTGGGCATGGGAGTGGTGGTTTTGGTAATGTGAATCGGAGTTTGACCAAACTCAGTTGTCGACCATTCAGATGGCACCTACGAGTGCGACAAAATCATGCTGTACCGTAAGTTAGCGGACTGCTGCAGTGACATCTTATGTGCACGTTATCCATCAACGTGCAACCCTGCCTTCCTCACAAAAATGTCCAGAAATAGTTCTTCTACGATCTGATTGTCATTGCTGTATCTAGAGATTTTCCAATTATCGCTCGGTGTCGGTTGATGGTAGACGATAGGACCATCCTCCGAGAACAAAACTTCGCGCACTCTAATATGCGGATCGGAGAACAAATAGAAATTCGGCCTGTCTCCATCGGGCAGGTCAGTACCAGTGAAATACAATGCTACAGCGTCTCGCGGTGGCGAGAAATCGTCTACTGCTGGCAGTGGATTGTGGCGGCGAAGATATGCAATTACCTTGTAGAAAGGATGACCCTCCGCAAAGAATATCAATGAAAATAGCCAGCTTTTATCAATTGATCCATAGCGGCATATGCTTTCCCAATCTCTAAATTCGACGACACCGAATCCCCGAAATGTCGCTCCGACCACATTTGAAGCTCGGTCGAGCTCGGAACACGCCTCCTCGAAGGTATTGCTCAACAATTCCATTCGCCTGCGCCAAACCAAATACGACCGATGCCGAGTGTTCCTATCTTTGGCGGCTGCAGCGGTTGCAAGTTTAGTTATGAACGTTTGCCTCCGCTCCGTAGCTCCCACAACAGCTTCGATCTTCGCAAGCATCGAGAGCTGCAGCACAGCCAATAGCTCTACAAACTCGTCCCATTCTCCGCTGTCTGCAAGCTCAAGTGCCTTGTAATAGTCGTCGCGTTGCGACGGTGGGATACCGATAGGAAAGTAGCCTCTACGAATTAGCGTCCAATCTTGCAAAAGACGTCCGGTTCGCCCATTTCCATCACTGAAGGGGTGAATTTGAGTAAATTGGGCGTGCAGCCAAGCAGCGTGAAGGACGGGATGCACAGATTCACCAAGTGGGTAGACCTCCACAAGTTTTCGTATCAACTCAGGGACATCTCCCGGTGGCGGCGGTGAAAAGGGGGCTCCCGGTAGCTCAACATCTCCAAGGCGAAACTGGCCAGCATCCTGGCGAAGTGTGTGAAGCAAGACGGAATTTATTTGCCGAACCAACCGTTCATCAAAAGTCACCCCATTGTCAACCGCTTCTTGAATAAATTCATCAGCTCTCAGCGTATTGACGATTTCAATTTCGGACTTGCCGACCGTCTCTTGAACTCTCATCGCATCCATGACAGCGATTGTTTGTCTGCGCGTTGCTACAATACCTTCCATATTAAGTGTTGCTACGATTCTATCGGGGAGTAGTGCATCACGAAGGTGCTGAGAAACGCCGTCGTCAAATGGACGGCGCTTATTCATTTTTTCCATTGCATAAGAGACTTGAGCGAGAGCTTGCTCATTGGTGCCAGAGAGCTTGATGCATCTTGGATCTTGTATCTCGATCACAAGGCCTCCTTAGCATAAATTGGCATGAAATTGTCTATGGTTCTCAAAAGAGCCTACTCCTTGTTCGGGAAGGGCGCACCCTGCCCCAACCACGCCGCCAGCGTGGCGCGCTCGCTAAATTGCGCAGGCATGCGTCAACTTTGCGGCACCAGCTTGACCTGAAGATCGCAGCCAACCGCCTGCGCGTAGCGTTGCAGGGTGGCAACGGAAGGCGCATGTTTCTTGCCAGCAGATTCCAGCCGCGAGATGGCGCTCTTGGTCGTGCCCATCCGTTCCGCGACCGCATCTTGGGTGAGGCCGGCGCGCGCGCGCGCCTTGAGCATCTGGCTGGCAAGTTGGTACTCCAGTTCCAGCGCTTCATACGCCTCGGAGAATCCCTTGCGCTTGGACGCGCGAGCCAAAAACGCCTCGTGATCGTGGGCTACGGGTTTGTAAGTCAGATTAGCCATGTTGCAACTCCTTGACCCGTTTGCGGGCCACCTTGAGCTCCTTGTCGGGAGTCCCTTGCGTCTTCTTGATGAATGCGTGAACCACTACAACGCGCCTGTCGAGGACGAAGCAGTAAAAAGCACGACCGATGCCGGAACGACCACGAGGCCGCAGTTCAAACAGCCCATCCCCGAACGCGCGCGAATGAGGCAACCGAAGGTTTGGCCCGTGCTCCGCGAGAAGTTCGGCTAACCGAGCGTAGTCGGCAATGACATCGACCGGCCAGGATTCGGTTTCTTCCAGAACGCGCGGATGGAAGTACTCGATCTGGTACGGCATACGCCACGTTAGCAAATACGCTAACTACATGCAAGCGGACCACCGTGACGCAAAACATGATTTTTCAAAAAGCCCCCCTATTCCTTGGCCGGAATGCTTGCCCCCTGCCCCAACCACGCCGCCAGCGTGGCGCGCTGTTCCGCCGTCATGTGGGTCAGGTTGCCCAGTGGCATGGCCTGCGTGTCGATGGCCATCAACTTGATCTTGGCGGCAGCTTGCTGGATCTCGGCGGGCGTATCGAACTTCATGCCGTTCGGCGCGATGGGAAACAGTTTCGAGGTCGGGTGCGCGGAATGGCATTCGATGCAGCGCGCAGTAATGATGCCCTGCACGGCGGCGAACGACACGGGTGTGGCGGCGGCGCCGGACGTCGTCGCAGTGCCGGCAGCGGGTGGCGCCGGCGCGGGCGTGGCGGTGAACCAGACCATCGCGAGCAATCCGGCCAACGCCGCGGCGAGCGCGACATAACCGGCGCCCTTCCTGCCCTTGTCGCGACAGTTGATGTAGTGATCGACGCCGATGCCGACGCCGAACATCACCACGAGGATCAGCCAGTTCATGGCGTGACCCCAGGTCATGGAAAAATGATTGCTGATCATCATGAAGATGACCGGCAGGGTGAGATAGTTGTTGTGGGTGGAGCGGCGCTTGGCCTGATAGCTCAGGCGCGGATCGGCTTCGCCGCCGGCGGTCGCCGCCGCATACATCTTGCGCTGGTTCGGCATGATGACCATGGCCACGTTCGCGGCCATGATGGTGCCGAGCATGGCACCGCTGGTGACGAACGCGGCGCGCCCACTCAACAACTGCGTGAGCGCGTACGCCGTGCCCACGTACAGCAGCAACGACAGCACCAGCGCCACTTTCGGATTGCGCTCGGCGAGCCAGCGCCACAGCCCGTCGTACACCAGCCAGCCGACGACGAGCGCGCCGAGGCCGACACCGATGGCTTGCGCCTTGCTCAACTGCGCCACCGCCGGATTGACCATGTACAGGTCGGCCCGCCACCAGTACACCACGATCAGCAGCGCGAATCCCGAAAGCCAGGTCAGGTAGGCTTCCCACTTGAACCAGTGCAGCGACGCAAGGATCGAGGCCGGCGCCTGGATCGACTTCTCCACCTGGTAGAAGCCGCCGCCGTGGAACAGCCACGCCTTGCCGACATGGCCCTTGCCGCCTTCGGGCAGGGGTTGCAGCACGTTGTCGAGCCAGATGAAGAAGAACGAAGTACCGATCCACAGGATGCCGGCCATGACGTGGAACCAGCGGATCACGAGGTTCAGCCAGCTGTCGATGTTGAAATCCATGCTTGATTGCCCTGTTGCTCAGCTGCCGCGATACGTGCTGTAACTCCACGGCGTCACCAGCAGTGGAACGTGGTAATGCGCATTCACGTCGCTGATGCCGAAGCGGATGGTGACGCGATCGAGAAACGCCGGCGTCGGCAGCGCGATGCCCTGCGCGCGGAAATAGTCGCCGGCGTGGAAGTCGAGTTCGAAAACGCCGGTTGCGAATGCCGCGCCCGCGAGCAACGGGCCATCGAGACGGCCATCGGCATTCGTGGTCGCGGTCTTGATCGGCACACGCACCTCGCCGGCAATGGCAAACAAATTGATGGCGAGCCCCGCCGCCGGCTTGCCGCCGTGCGTGTCGAGTACGTGTGTTGTCAGTTGTCCCATGGCCGTGCCCCTTTTCGTTCAAGTGTAGCGTAGCCGTGACTGACTACCGTGCGCGCGAGTCAAATTCGACCTGTGACGTGTTCGCCGACACGCTATGCCGCATGCCGGCGCGCCAGAAGCTCGGCCACGATGCTCACCGCGATTTCGGGCGGCGTGTCGCTCTTCATCGGCAGGCCGATGGGGCCGTGGATGGCGGCTATGCGTTCCTGCGCGATGCCGCGCGCAGCGAGCCGCGAGCGGATCTCGTGGATCTTGGCGGCGCTGCCCATGACGCCGAGCCAGTGCAGGTTCGCTTCGGCGAGCGCGGTCAGCGCTTCAACATCCTGCACCATGGCGGCGGTCATGACGGCGACCGTGGTGAGTTGCGGCCAGTGAAGATGCGAGGGCAACTCGGCGTAGTCGCCAAGGTGGACGCGGCGCACCGCAACCGGCCAGTCGGCATCGTCGCCCAGTGCTTCGGCGCGCGTGTCGAAAACATCGACGCTGTAGCCCACGTCCGCGGCGAGTCGCGCCAGCGCCTTGCCGCAGTGGCCGCCGCCGACGATGGCGAGGCGCTCGACATTCACGCTGCTTTCGCGGTATTGCCAGCGCTCGCCCTCGCGCGACAGTCGCATGCCCATGTCGCGCGCGCGCGTGACGCGCAGGCCGTCGGCGTCGATTTGCAGCGTCGCGGCATCGCCGTTTTCGGCGGCGAGCGCGGCGCAAAAGGCGCGGATCGTCGTGGCGTCGCGGCCCGGCTGCAACCACAAGTCGAGATTGGTTTGCTCGCCCGCGCAGATCAGGCCCGAGGGATGCTCGGTACCCGGTTTGTCGCGATGTTCGAGTTGTTCCAACGCAGGCGGCGCGTCCCGGCCCGCGCGCAGTCCGTCGCGGGCCGCGCGAACGAGATTGGCTTCCATGATGCCGCCGCCGATGGTGCCGAGCGTGTTGCCGTCGGCATCGACCAGCAGGCGCGCGCCCAGCGTACCCGGCGAGCCGCGCGTGTTGGCGACGACCAGCGCGACGAACAGCGGCTTGCCGGCATCGAGCCGCTCCAGCACGGCATGCCAGAATGCGGCGGTGTTCATGCTGGTTTCGCGCCCGAATTGCGGGATAATGAACGAGGTATCTGCGTTGGAGCTTCCCACATGATCTTCACGGCCGTTTTGATGCCCGCGCCCGAGGGCGGGTTTA
Organism: Pseudomonadota bacterium; assembly: GCA_018240545.1. Taxonomy (GTDB): domain Bacteria; phylum Pseudomonadota; class Gammaproteobacteria; order Xanthomonadales; family Rhodanobacteraceae; genus Rudaea. Next base: position 10,418 of record JAFEFP010000312.1, read on the forward strand.
CCGCCTTGAATCCTGAAACGGGCTCAACCAGCGAAGGCGAGACCGTCGAGCAGGCGTTGGCGAATTTGCGCGAGGCCACCGAGTTGTTCGTCGAGGAATTTCCGTTGTCGGTCGAAGGCCGGCCGCTGTTGACGACCTTCGAGCTTGCCGCACGTGCCTAAGCTGCCGCACCTGTCCGGCAGAGATGTCGTGCGGACGCTCGAGCGTATGGGTTTTTCGATCACGAGACAACGCGGCAGCCATATCGTGCTTCGCCGTGGCCAGAGCGGATGCGTGGTTCCCGACCACCGTGAACTGAAGGTGGGAACGCTCGCTGGCGTGCTCAAGCAAGCGGGCGTCGGCACCGAGGAATTCCTCGAAGCGTTGCAGAAATAAGGTCCGCAGCGCCATCCTCACGCCGTGGTCGCCGCTTCGGGCTCGGCGTGCGCCGGACGCGGCGCAGGCGTGGTGGCGCGTTTCATTTCCTCTACCGCCATCAGCACGGCTTCGGGTGTCGCGGGTGCGTCGAGCACGGCGGCTCGGTGGAAACCACCGACCGCGGCGACCGCATCCTTGAGTGCGTACAGCACTGAAATTGCCAGCATCAGCGGCGGCTCGCCGACGGCCTTGGAGCGGTACACGCTTTCCTCGAGGTTGTCGCCGCGCTCGAAGATGCGCACGTCGAAGTGCGGCGGCAGGTCGCTGCATGCCGGAATCTTGTAGGTCGATGGCGCGTGCGTGGTGATGCGTCCTTTCGCGTCCCAGCACAATTCCTCGCTGGTCAGCCAGCCCGCGCCCTGGATGAAACCGCCTTCGATCTGGCCCATGTCGATGGCCGGATTGAGCGACTTGCCGACATCGTGGACGATGTCCACGCGCGTCATGCGATGCTCACCGGTGAGCGTGTCGATGACGACTTCGGTGCAGGCCGCGCCATAGGCGAAATAGTAGAACGGCCGGCCGCGGCCGAGTTCGTCCACTTCGAGTTTGGGCGTGGCGTAGAAGCCGGCGGCGGACAGCGAGATGCGATTCATGTAGGCGAGCTTGACGACTTCGCGGAAGCTCGCCAGGCGCGCGCCGTTCGCGTACACCCCGTTGTCGCGGAATTCGATTGCGTGTTCGCTCGCGATGCGAAAATGATCGCGTACCAGCGGCTTCAGTCGATCGATGATCTTCATCGCGGCGTTGTACGCCGCCGCAGCATTCAAGTCGGTGCCGGCGGATGCCGCGGTCGAGGACGTGTTGGGCACCTTGCCGGTGTTGGTCGGCGTGATCTGGATGTGCTCGAGATCGATGCCGAACACTTCGGCGACCACTTGCGCGACCTTGATGTGCAAGCCCTGCCCCATCTCGGTGCCGCCGTGATTGAGCTGCACGCTGCCGTCCAGATACACCAGCACCAGCGCGCCGCCCTGGTTGAGGTGCTTGGCGGTGAAGGAAATGCCGAACTTCACCGGCGTCAACGCCATGCCCTTCTTCAGGTACGGGTGACTCGCGTTGAATTCGGCGATGGCGCGGCGGCGTGCGGCGTAGTCGATGCGCTGTTCCAGTTCGCCAACCAGATCGTCGAGCACATTGTCTTCGACGGTCATGCCGTAGGGCGTGACGTTGCGCTCGGTCGTGCCGTAGAAATTGATCTTGCGCACGGCGAGTGGATCCTTGCGCAGATGCCGCGCGATCTGTTCGATCACTTCCTCGATGCCGACCATGCCCTGCGGCCCGCCGAAGCCGCGGAACGCGGTGTTGGACGGCTTGTTGGTGTAGCAGCGGCGCGATTCGACGCGCACGTTTTCGAGGAAATAGGCGTTGTCCGCGTGGGCCATGGCGCGGTCGCAGACCGAGTGCGACAAGTCCGGCGAATAGCCGCAATCGGCGGCCTGCAGGAAGTCGATGCCGAGGATGCGGCCATCATCATCGAAGCCGACGGTGTAGTCGATCAGGAATGCGTGGCGCTTGCCGGTGATGGTCATGTCGTCGTCACGGTCGAGGCGGCACTTCACCGAACGCTTGGCGCGTTGCGCGAGCGCCGCGGCGATGACCGCGAACCACGCGGCCTGCGTCTCCTTGCCGCCGAAGCCGCCGCCCATGCGCCGGTTCTCGGCGGTCACCGCGTTGGCCGGCACGCCCAGCACCTCGGCGGCCTTGTGCTGCAACTCGGAAGGGTTTTGCGTGGAACTGTAGATCAGCATCTGGCCATCCTCCTGCGGGATCGCCATTGCGTTCTGGCCTTCCAGATAAAAATGTTCCTGGCCGCCCATCCTGATGCGTCCGCTCAGGCGATGCGGCGCGCGTGCGATGGCGCCATCCGGATCGCCGCGCGTCCACAACTTTTTCGGCACCACTTCAGCGTTGGCCGACAGCGCGTCCTCGATGGAAAGGATCGCGGGCAGGTCTTCGTATTCGATGGTCGCGAGCATTGCGGCGCGGCGCGCAGCCTCGCGCGATTCGGCGGCGACCGCGAACAGCGGCTGGCCGTAAAAATGCACTCCGCCATCGACGAACACCACATCCCCGGGAAAAACCGGACTGATGTCGTTGGTGGTGGCGGCGAGGTCCTGCGCGCAGATCACGGCGGCGACGCCGGGCGCGGCGCGCACCTTCGACAAGTCCATGCGCGTCACGCGCGCGTGCGCGCGATCGGCCAGGCGCAGATACGTGTGCAGAAGATCGCGCGGCTCGGCGATGTCGTCGCCGTAAATCGCCTCGCCGCTGACGTGCATGTGCGCGCTGTCGTGCGGCTTGGCGATGCGCACGCTCGGATTGGACTTCGGAATGGGGTCGCGCATGATCGTATCGGACATGATCGGTTCGTTTGTCATTTGGCTATTCCCAAGAATACGGCAAGGCAACGCTCGATCTCGACCATCGCATCCGCGTCGATGCGGCCGAATGCCGGCCCGATTTTTTCGCGTCTCACCGTGATCGCCTTGTCCACCATCACCTGCGACGTTTTCCGCAATCCATTTTCCGCGCTCGGCCGCAGCGTGACCCGCAGCAACGGCGCCGCAACCCGCGTGCTCGTCACGGGCAATACCGTCACACTCGCATGCTCGCTGAAGGCGTCGGCCTGAATCACCAGCGCGGGCCCTGGCTTGCCGAAATCGCCTTTGATCGCAATGCTCACGAGATCACCGCGCTTCATGCCGTCCAGCCGTCCACGTCCGCCATGGACTCGTCCATGAGCCGGGTGATGGCGGCATCCGCCTTGGCCGCCAGCCGCGACTGCCGCCGACATCCCTTCGCGAAATCCGGACGCCGCGTATCCGGCACCCAGATTTGCACCGGACGCAGCCCCGCCATGCGCAGCGCATCGCGGTGCTTCTGGACTCGGGCGTTGACGTGCGTGGTTGCCATGAAGGGACTCCGATCAAGTTACATGCAACACTGTACATCGCCGTAGCGTTACATGCAATTTGCCGAGGAGCTGCACGCAAAATTGCGCAATGCGCATACACTGCTGCAACATCACTGTCCGATTGCCATGAAGAAAACGCCTTGACGTGGGCTCCGCCGCGTCCGACGATACCGACCAATTCCCCGTTTGTGGGACCACTTAGCGTTAGGCTCAGCAAAGTGTAACTCGAGAAAGACTCACTAACACCACACAAATTCTTTGAGGATGAGCGTTATGAGAAAGCAGATAATTTGTTTGGTACTGTTGTCAATGCTGATGTCATTGACACACGCCATGACTTTCGAGTATCGCAATGTCGAATCTGGCACTGAAAAACTTTTTTTAACCGGCCCTATTATTGAGGGAGACACAGAGCGATTTGAACGCTTTATTAGTGTTGATCCAGAGCGATTTATTCTAGCCAATCCATTGCGTTTAGACTCCCCGGGCGGGGACGTACAGGAAGCAATGAAAATGGCAATCTTATTCAGAAGATTGCTTGTTTCTGTTTCTGTACTTG
>JAFEFP010000313.1 GCA_018240545.1 Pseudomonadota bacterium
CCCGAAACTGGCGTTGCAGATGATCGCGGTGGGCGAGGAATCCGGCGCGCTCGACGACATGCTGCTGAAAGTCGCCGACACCTTCGACACGGAAGCCAAGAACACCGTGGATCGCCTGCTCGCCGCGCTGGTGCCCGCGGTCACCGTGGTCATGACCGGCGTGGTCGCGATCATCATGATGGCGATCCTGCTGCCTATATTGAACATCACCAGTTCCCTACAGTGAGACGAAAATGAAAAGGTATACATTGCAACGTCACGGTGCGCCGGCGCGTTCCGCCGGCTTCACCCTGATCGAGATGATCGCCGTGCTGGTGCTGATCGGCATCGTCATGACCATCGTCGGCGGCAAGGTGATGCAAAACTTCCAGAACGGCGAGTACAAGGCCGGCGTTGCCGGCGTGCATTCACTGGAGATGAAGGTGCAGGCCTACATGCTCGACAACGGTTCGCCGCCGCAGAGCCTGAACGACCTCGTCGCGCGTCCGGGCAATGCCTCGAACTGGAACGGGCCGTATGCGAAGGAGGCGGACCTGAAGGATCCGTTCCAGCACCCGTATTTCTACAAGGCGCCCGGCGATCACGGCGACTTCGACATCATCTTCTACGGCAAGGACGGCCAACCGGGCGGCGACGGCCTGAACAAGGATTACGGCAACTGGCAGTAAGGCCATGCGTGCGTCGCGCCCGGCATTTCACAGGAACGGTGGATTCACGCTCATCGAGCTGGTCGCGGTCGTCGTGCTGATCGGCATCGCGCTCGGCGTGGTGTCGATGTCGTTCAGCAAGAGCATGAATTCGGCCAAGATCCAGGCCGCGACGCGCGACCTCGTCGCCGCGCTGCGCTACACGCGCGGGCAAGCCATCGTGACCGGCAATCAGGCAGCGCTGGATCTCGACATCCAGTCCAACACCTATCAGGCGCCGCACAAGCCGATCGTGAAGTTGCCCCAGGACATGCAGATGGTGCTGTACACCGCCGACAGCGAGCAGACCAGCGCGAGTTCGGGGCGCATCCGCTTTTTCCCGGACGGCGCCTCGACGGGCGGCCACATCTCGGTGCACCTCGGCGAGCGCGAATGGCGCATCAATGTGAGTTGGCTCACCGGCGAGGTGACGCGAGAGGAAGTCAGGTGAAGCCGAAATTCCAGATTCGCAGAGGAAGAATCGGCAACGCGGGCCGCATCGGGCAATCCTCGGCCTTTTCCCAAATACCAAATCCCGTTCCCCGCCGCCGGCCGCCCGCGCAGGCGGGCGGGTTCACCCTCATCGAGCTGGTCGCGGCGTTCGTGATCTTCGCGCTCGGTTTTGGCGTGCTGTTGCAGATCCTCTCGACCTGCCTGCACACCACGGCGCAGGCGGCCGACTACACGCGCGCCGCGCTGTGGGCGCAATCGCTGCTGGATGTGCAGGGTGTCGGCGAGCCGCTCAAGGACGGTGATTATTCCGGTGCCTTCGACGACCAATACCGATGGCGTTTGCAGGTCGCGCAGATTCCGTCGCAGGACATCGCGCCCATCGCGAGTGCCGTGCCGACGGCGGGCAATGCCGGCGCCGCGCCGGTGCAGGCGGTGCCGGTCGCGCCGAGCGTCGACTTGTACCGGCTGCAACTCGACGTGACCTGGGGCAGCGTCTATCTGCAGCATGACGCGCGTTTCGTCACCCTGCGCGCGCAAAACGCCGACATTGCCAATGCGGTACAGCAACCCGCGCTCCCGCCGCGCGGCAGGGGACGACCGTGAGCCGGCGACAGCGTGGCTTCACCCTGCTCGAGGTGCTGCTGGCGGTGATCCTGCTGGGCCTGCTCATCGCCGGCGCCTATGGCGGCATTCGCGCCTCGGCGCATGCCATGCGTGCCGGCGAGGCGGCGATCGACCGTACCGATCGATTGCGTACCGCGCAGGAATTCCTGCGTCGCCAGCTCAGCCACATCCTGCCACTGCAGTTTGCGCGCGACGACAGCACCGGTACGGTCCATGTCTTCGACGGCAATGCGCGCACGCTGCGCTTCGTCGCGCCGATGCCCGGCTACCTGTCGCGTGGTGGACCGTACGTGCAAACGCTGGAACTCGCGCCCGGCAAGGACGGTCTGCAATTGCGCTTCCGCGACGTGATGCTCAATGGCTACGATCCATCCAGAGTCCGCGACGACCCGGCCAACGACGTGGTGCTGCTCGACCACATCGCGGACGGGCGTTTCGAATTCCGCGCGCTCGATGTCGACGGCAACCTCACGGACTGGAGCAGCGACTGGCGCGATCCCGGGATCACGCCACTGATGATCCGCATCGAACTGACCATGCGGTCGGGCGCGCAGATGCCGTGGCCGACCCTGGACGTGCCGCTGATGCTCAACGTCGGTGCAGTCCGGGCGCCGCTTCCGATGATGATCCGCGCCGGAGGCGCGCAATGAGGCCGTCGCATCAGCGAGGCGTCGCCCTGATCCTGGTGATCTGGGTGATCGCCCTGATGGGCGTGTTGCTGGGCAGTTTCGCCCTCATCGCGCGCACCGAGAACTTCGAATCGCGGCACCTGTTCGACGGCACCACCGCGCGCTACGCCGCACAGGCAGGCATCGAACGTGCCGTGTATGAATTGCGCAACCCGGACATCAGCCAGCGCTGGGTCGGCGACGGGCGTCCCTACGATTTCGAATTCGACGGCGCGCAGGTCCAGGTCGAACTCACCGACGAATCCGGTTTGATCGACATCAACACCGCCGACGATGCCCTGCTGCAGGGCCTGTTCATTTCGGTCGGGGTGTCGCCGGACCAGGCCGTCGCGCTGTCCGACGCGATCCAGGACTGGCGCGACCCGGACGACATGCCGCGACCGCATGGCGCCGAACTCGGCGAATACAAGGCAGCCGGGCTGCCGTATGGACCCCGCAACGCGCCGTTCCAGACGACGGGCGAGATCCAGCAGGTGCTGGGCATGAACTACGAGCTGTACGAGAAGATCGAACCCGCCATTACCATCTACGGTGGCGGCGTACAGCCGGATCCGGCGTATGCTCCGCTGGAGGTACTGCTGTCGCTGCCGGGCATGACGGCGGACCTGGCCCGGCAGCTGATCGCGGCGCGCCAACAGCAGGTTCCCGGCCAGTTCGCGCCCGGTCCTTCCGGCGCAGCCGCGTTGACCTTGCCGGACGGCACGCCCGTCATGGCCAAGGGCGGCGGGAACACGTACACTATTCGATCCCGTGCCACGCTCGCCAACGGCGCCAGTACCGTGCTCGACGCCAGCATCCGCTTGGGCGGTGTCGGTGCGGCGGGGCAGCCCTACACCGTCCTTCGCTGGGATCAGAAAGAAAGCTCCCGATGACCCTCACCGAAGCGCTCGATCTTCAGCTCGCCCGCTTGCGGACGCGCTATGCCAGGACGCCCCTGCCGCGATACTTCGCCTGGTGGGGACATGAACTGGTGTCGCTGCTGCCCGAGCGCTGGCGTGCCTTGCTGGCCGAGCGCGCCGACGCGCTGCTGCTCGATGCGGCCGGGCGCGAGATGGTGGTCTGGCGCCAGACCGCGCAGGGCAGCACCGAACTGGGGCGCGTCAACCTGGACGAACCGGCGGAAGCACAGAAGGCCGCGTTTGCGCGCCTGCGCAGCGCGCTCGATGCACCGGATCTGCGCCGCATCTACTGCATCGATGGCGCGCGCACGCTGCGGCGCGTCGTCAGTCTGCCTGCGGCGGCCGAGGACAACCTGCGCCAGGTGCTGACTTTCGAGATGGACCGGCAGACGCCATTCAAGGCCGACCAGGTCTATTTCGACTACCGTGTCGCTCCGCACGCGGCGTCCGAGCGCAACGTGCATGTGGAATTGACCGTGGTACCCCGCGCGCAACTGGATGCGGAGCTCGGCGCCATCGCCGGCAGCGCGCCGATGCTCGACGCGGTGGATTGCTGGAGCGATGTGCGCGGCGGCTCGCGCCTGGGCCTGAACTTGCTGCCTGCCGAGCGGCGTTACGCGCGCAAGAACCTGCGCCTGCGCCTGAACCTGGGCTTGGCCGCCGCGGCGACCGTGTTGCTCGCGACTTGCATGTTGCTGTGGCTGGACAATCGTGCCTCCGCCCTGGTCGCGATGCAGGCGGATGTCGCCAAGGCGCAAACCGATGCCCGGCAGGTCTCGCAATTGCGCAAGACCTTGCAAAACACCGTCGACTCGGCGAATTTCCTCGGACGCAAGAAGCGCGACACGCCGCTGATGGTCGACCTGCTCGAGGATTTGTCCCGGCGTTTGCCGGACGACACGTATCTGGAGCGCCTGAACGTCGACGACAAGGACAAGATCGAACTGCAGGGCCTGAGCGACGATGCGTCCAAACTGATCGGACTGCTCAACCAATCCACCCTGCTGGCCAATCCGGGCGTGCAGGGCACGATCCAGCCCGACCCGCGTACCAAGAAGGACCGCTTCAACATTACCCTGGATTTCCGCGCGCTGGCGGACGCGCAGGCCGCGGCCGCGAAAGCGGCGACGGCCAAGACGGCATCCGCCAAGGCGGCGGGAGGCACGCATGCGCCTGGCCAATGACCCGCGCAACGGCCGCTTCCTCGCCGTGATCTTGCTGTTGATCGCCGTGCTGCTCGGCTATGTGCTGCTGGTGCACTGGTGGTTCGTGGCACCGGACCTGGCCATCGCGGCGCAGATGCGGGATCTGCGCGAGCAGCAGCAGCGGTTTGCCGGCATCGTCGCGCAGCGTCCGATCATCGAAGAACGCCTCGCCCAGGTGCGCGTGTTCGAGCAGGGCAACCAGGCATTTCTCGCCGACGCGGATGCGAACAGCGCGTTTTCCGACCTGACGCAGCGCCTGAAGCAGGCGATTTCCGCGCGCGTCAAGAACGAAAACCAGTGCGCGATCGTGAGCAATTCCAATTTCAAGGGCGGCGAGGAAGAACTCTACGAGCGCGTGACCATCCAGGTGCGCATGCGTTGCGCGCTGGAGCCCTTCGCGCAAATCCTGTACGAACTGGAAAACAGCAATCCCTACCTGTTCGTGGATCAACTGCTGATCTATCGCCAGCAATACGGCTACGTGCCGCCCGGCCAGAAGACACACCCGCAGACCGCGCTCGACATCCGCTTCAACGTGTCGGGCTATTTGCGCAAGGCGGGCAAGAAGGGCGCATGAACACACAGGCCGCCAAGTTGCTCAGCGCCATCCTTGCCGGCGTGTGCGCCGTGTTGCTGCTGCTCGCCCTGGCCCTGGAACTGGGCTTCGGCCGCGGCTACGCCTGGCTGCCGGCCGACCGGGACGCCGCCGGCGTGGCCAAGGTCGCCATCGACCGCACGTCGTTCAAGCTGCCGCCCGAGGCACAGTTTGCCGACACCACGGCGCGGCCGCTGTTCAACGATGATCGCAAGCCGACGCCGGATTCCCCCGACGCGCCGGATACCCCGCCGCCGACCAAGGTTCCGCTCAACATCGCCCTGACCGGCATCATCCTGACCCCGCAACTGCATCTGGCGCTGGTACACGACAAGCTCGGCAACAAGGATCTGGCGCTCAAGGTCGGCATGCCCATGGCAGGCGACCAGGGCGGCTGGACGTTGACCCGGATCAATCCGCGCAGCGCGATTTTCCGCGAGACCTCCGGCGACGAGGTCGAGGTGGAACTGTCCACGGCCGTTGCCGGTCCAAGGCCGAACGCGACGGCGGTGGGTCGTCCGGTTGCGGTCGCGCCACCGCCGCAGCCGGTCAACGGCGGATTCGTTCCCGGCCAGCCACCGGTCGTGGCGCCACCCGCACAAAACGAACAGGCGCAGGCGCTGCAGCGACGCATCGAGGAACGGCGCGCGCAGATGCGCGAAGAAGCCGAACGCTTGCGCCAGCAAAAAGCCGAACAGAAGCAGCAGTAATCCTACGGAGTGCTCCACGTGTCCCTACGCCCATCGCTATTCCTCGTTACGCTGCTGACCACCGTGCTGGCCGGTTGCGCCACGCTGCAGGCGGACCGCCAGTTCGACCGCGAAATGGCTTCGCCCGGCACCGCGCACGCGGCGTTGCCGATGAGCAAGATCAACGACGAGGCGCCGATCCACATCGAGACCGAAGACAAGGCGCATCGGAAAGCCGAGGCGCACATCGAACCGGGCAGCGGCCATTTCATCGACGAGGCGCTCGCGCGCGAGGCCGTCGATTCGAAGGTCGCGCCGGAAGGACAGATCACGTTCAACTTCGAGAACCAGCCCATCCAGGCCGTGGTCCAGGCGATCCTCGGCGCGCTGCTGCACGAGAACTACACGATTGCGCCGAACGTCACCGGCAACGTGACGTTTTCCACCGCCAAACCGATCACCCCCGAGCAGGCCATGCCGATCCTGCAAATGCTGCTCGGCTGGACCAACAACGCGCTGGTCTTCAAGGAAGGCCGTTACGCGGTGGTGCCGGTGAAAGAGGCGATTCCCGGCAATCTGACGCCGCGCATCGCACCGGCCGCCGCGGCCAAGGGTTACGAGGTGCGCGCCTATCCGCTGCAATACATTGCCGCCACGCAGATGCAGAAATTGCTCAAGCCGTATGCGAAAGCCGATGCCGTGGTCTCGGCGGACGATGCGCGCAACCTGCTGGTCATGGCCGGCACGGCGTCGGAACTGGCCAATTACCAGCGCACGATCCAGATCTTCGACGTCGACTGGCTCAAGGGCATGTCGGTCGGCGTCTACGGCCTGCGCAACATGGACGTGGCCAAGGTCCTGCCGGAACTGGACAAGATCTTCGGCGCGTCCGGCGAGTCGCCGCTGGCCGGCATGTTCCGCTTCATCCCGATGGAAACGACCAATTCCATCGTCGTGATCACGCCGCAGAAGGACTACCTGGAAAAGGCCGAAAGCTGGCTGTACAAGCTCGACCAGGGCGTCGGCGAAAACGGTACCCAGCTCTATGTCTACGACGTGAAGAACGTCAAGGCGGCGGATCTTTCCGACCACCTCAACGCCATTTTCACCGGCCAGGTCAGCCAGCGCTCGAGCAACCAGGGCAACGTCGCGCCGGGCATGCGCGCCGTCAGCATCGGTCAATTCAACTCCGGCGCCACCGGCGGTGCCGGCGGCGCCTACAACAACACGGCGATGAACCGCCCGAATGAGCGCGGGCGCACCACCGCCGCCAGCGCGACGAACCTGACGACCACCGGCACCGGTGTGCCCGCGTCCTCCGGCAGCAAGCAGACCGACATCCGCATCACGCCGATCGAGGAGAACAACCAGCTGCTGGTGATGGCCACGCCCGGCGAGTGGGATTCGATCCGCGCCGCGATCCACCGCCTGGACATTGCGCCGCTGCAGGTGCAGATCGAGGCGAAGATCCTCGAAGTCACGCTCACCGGCAATCTGCAGTTCGGGGTGCAATGGTGGCTTTCGGGCCTGATCAACACCGGCACCTCCGGCGGCGGTTCCTCCACCGGATTCCAGTATGGGCCGGATTTCCAGGGCAACCCGTCCGACCGCCACCGCGCGTCGCTGGGCGGTTCGTCTCCGCCCTCGGTGAATGGCGGGTCCGGGTTGTTCTATTCCTTCCTCAACCGGGACTTCCAGGTGGCACTGAACGCCTTGCAGACGTCCGGCCAGAGCAAGACCCTGTCGACGCCCTCGCTGGTCGTGATGAACAACCAGCAAGCGCAGATCAACGTGGGCACGCAGGTGCCGGTGATCTCGCAGTCGATCATCGGCTACGGCAGCGTCACCGGGACCGGTACCGGCACGGGCTCGAACTACACCAACACCGGAATCGGCCAGGCCAGTTACATCAGTACCGGCATTTCGCTGGACATCACCCCGCGCGTGAACCCGGGTGGCCTGGTCTACATGGACGTGCAGCAGCAGGACAGCATCCCGGGCACGGCGCAGCCGGGGCAGAACCCGCCGATCAGCCAGCGCAACCTGAGCACCCAGGTGGCGGTGCAGAGCGGGCAGACCGTGTTGCTCGGCGGCATGATCCAGGACCAGATCATCGACAGCAGGTCCGGGGTGCCGCTGCTCAGCGACATTCCCCTGCTCGGCAACCTGTTCGGCAGCAACAACCGGAGCCACCAGCGCACCGAGCTGATCGTGCTGATCACCCCGCGCGTGGTCAGCAATTCCGACGAGGCGCAGCAAATGACGTCCGAGTACGAACAGAGGTTCCAGTCGCTTGCACCGCTGCGGGCGGGGGCGGCCGCGCAACCGCCGGCAGCGCCGCCACCCGTGCCCGCCCGGACCGAACCGCCCCATCCGGCGCCATCGCCATCCCAGGAGAACCCACAAGGTGAAAAGTAAACAAGTATATTTTGTCCGGAGCGTGCTCGCCGCCGCCGCATTGGCCGTGGCCGGCTGCGCCGGCATGGTCAGGAAGGACGAAGACGCTTCCGTCATCAGGGAAAAGGCCGTGCAGCGCTGGGATTACCTCATCGCGAAGAAGGCGGACAAGGCCTACGATTTCCTGTCGCCCGGCTATCGAACAACGATCACGCGCGAGAACTACGCAGCCGGTATGAACAATCGTCCGGTAACGTGGGAAGCAGTGCAGTTTGCCGATCAGAATTGCGATGCCGACCTGTGCACGGTGCACTTGAAACTCAAATACAAGGTTCTTGTCAATCTGCACGGCATTCGGAACATTCAGGGCGACAGCCCGCTCACGGAACGCTGGATCAAGGAATCCGGACGTTGGTATTTTCTTCCAGACAGCCGGTACAAAGCGCCTGCAGTCAAGGAGTAAGTCATTGGCGGCCGGACATTTTCGGCGCCATCGACAAATTACATGCATGGGGATTGCTTTGGCTTGTTCTTTGTCGTAGGATTGAAACGCTGTTGCTCGGCTCGGTCGGCTCAAGGCGGGGTATACCGCCGTGTCGGCGCGGGGCGGGCCGGTTTGATACAAAGCCCTGTGGTTTCATTCTTAGGAGTGTAGCGATGAAAAGAACCAGTCTGACGACTGCCGTCATCGCCGGCTTGGCCGGTGTGGCTGGCATTGCCAACATGGCGGGTGCGGTGAACCTGAGTACCGACGGTACCGGCTCCGTGCTCATCTACCCGTATTACACGGTCAACAACAACAACGTGACTCTGCTCTCCGTGGTCAACACCACGAGCGAGGGCAAGGCGGTGAAGGTGCGTTTCCTCGAAGCGCTCAACAGCCGCGAAGTGCTTGACTTCAACCTCTACATGTCGCCGTTCGACGTGTGGACCGCCGAAGTGGATCCGGTTGGCGTCGGAGCAGGCGTCACCACCAACGACAACAGCTGCACGGTCCCGAGCTTCGTTGGCACGACGGTCCCGTTCCGTAACAATTATTACGCCGGCATCAATTCCGATACGGGTCCGACCGGCCTTTCCCGCACGGCGGAAGGTTACATCGAACTTATCGAAATGGGCACGGTGAATGACGCCACCAAGAAGACGTTGACGGCCATCACGCACGTCAATGGCGTTCCTGCCAAATGCAGTCAGGTGGTCGGCGCATGGAGCACGGGTGGTTACTGGACGGGAGCGGGCAATCCGCAGACCGATATTGGCGTTCCCGATGGCGGCCTGTTCGGCTCGGGCACGATCGTTAATGTCGCTGCGGGTACGGTCGAAGGCTATAACGCCGACGCAATCGAAGGGTTCTGGACAACCGCCACCGGCCAGAATACGGCACCGGGAAGCCTGGATCCGAACATTTCCGAAGGCGGTAATACCACCGCTTATACTTTCAACACCAGTGGTAGCGGAAATGTCTCCCTCGCCACGTCGAATTTCACGGCATCCATCGACGCGGTATCCGCGGTATTCATGACCGACAATATCTACAATGAATACGTGGTCGACCCGGCCTATGGTCAGGCAACCGAGTGGGTAGTCACCTTCCCGACCAAGCGTTTTTACGTGGAGGGTACGTTCCCGAAGAATTCCTTGCAGCTGGCAAGCAATCCTTTCGACATCACATTCGGAAGTGGCTGGGGCATCGGTTATGCGGGCACCTCTTGCTCGCCCGTGACCGTGACCCCGTATGACCGCGAGGAAAGGACATCGACGACCCCGCTTGACTTTTCGCCGCCTCCGACTCAGGCGGGCACTGCGCTTTGCTGGGAAGCCAACGTCATTGCGTTCAACCAGAGCTTCACTACACCGAGCGGACCCACCGCGATCTTCGGTTCGAATGTCGGCGCCAACGTGCCGCTGCCTTCCGGGTTCACCACGGGTTGGGTGAATCTGGACTTCGATGTGGGCGTGACCCCAACCAAGCATCGCTTGACGTCAGGAAACGGCAATGTCTTCAGCGGTTTGCCGGCGACGGGCTTTGCGGTGCAGGAAACCGTCAATTCCAACGTCACGGCTGGCGTTCTTGCCAACTACACGGCATTGTATGGCCACAAGTACAATCGCGTGTGCCTGAGCGGCCAGAATCCCTGCTCGTAAGACGCTCGTTGGGACGAGGTGTTTGCTGGAAGGGGCTCGCAAGAGCCCCTTCTTTTTTTACCCGGACCTCCCGCCACTGACTTTTTTTTTACACGGTGGCCTTGCCAATGCGGGTACAATCCGCCGCATTCCCCGTACGCGTGACCAGAGTCCCTCGATGAACGCACGTTTTGCCCTGCTTGCACTCGCCGCATTGGTTGCCCTGCCGCGTATCGCGGTCGCCGGCACCTACTCGATTTTCTTCAACGATTACACCGAGGCCACCAGCAGTTGCCATATCGACAACGTCAGCGGCGTGCAGTCGTCCACGATCGGGAGCGTGAATCTGGTCGCCACCGCCGCGTCGCCGCTGGCGTTCGTCAACTGTGGCACGGGCTCAGGCTCCGCACCGGTCGTATCCCTGGGAATTTCGCCGACGTCGGTCAATGCCGGCGCGGCCGCGCCCGGCAACCAGTCGACGCTGACCTGGTCGGCCAACAATGTCAGCAGTTGCAACATCACCGGCAGCGACGCCGGCGTGGCCACCGAGTTCCCGAACCAGTGGCTTGGCACGACCGTCGCCTGCGGGGGCACGTCAAACAAGTGCGCGGGCAGCCCGAATACAGTCACGTTGACCCCGATCGTCAATGGCGCCAACGGCAACTACACGTTCGGCCTGCAGTGCACGGACGGTGTCACGACCGTGTCCACCACCAAAATCCTCGCCGTGACCGGCAGCACGGCAACCGGCGGCACGCCGACCGCGAACTTCACCTTCTCCCCGAATGCCTTGACGGTGTCCTTCACCGATACCTCGACATCGACCGGTTCCCTGGGCAATCTGGTCTATTCCTGGAATTTCGGCGACACCCAGGTTTCCGGCGGCGGCACGTCGACCGCGAAGAACCCGATTTACAGCTACACCGCGGCGGGCACCTACAACGTCACCGAAACCGTGACCGACAGCGTCAGCGGCGCACAGGATTCGATTGCAAAGCCCGTAACGGTTACGCTCACGGGGGCCACTTCTTGCACTACCGGCCAAGCGGGTGACATGTCCGGTTACTCCGCACTGTGCTTTGGGAATTACGTGTTCTACGATGGCAGCAAACACACGGTGGGTCCAGCCGCATATACCTTTCCGTTTGTTTTCGGAGGGGTTTGGCCGGGAGCATATACCGGATACGTAAGCATCTTCACCATGA
The DNA here is from genome assembly GCA_018240545.1 of Pseudomonadota bacterium. Lineage (GTDB taxonomy): Bacteria > Pseudomonadota > Gammaproteobacteria > Xanthomonadales > Rhodanobacteraceae > Rudaea. Next base: position 11,567 of record JAFEFP010000313.1, read on the forward strand.
ACCCCAACCAGTTCGTTTCGATTCCGATCCAGCCAACGCCGGGCAGGTCCGTTTCTTTCTCCATCAACCCGACCTTCATGCCGTCGAACAAGGCCACACTTTCCGTCAGCACGTCCCCTGGATTGTTCAACAACGGCGTAGCCAACGGAACAACGGTCTTGTGCGTGATGGGAGGCTCCACACCAAGCATTACAACGACATCGGATGGTTTGTCGGGCGCAGCATGCAACATGAACCCGAACCAGACGTATTGGTTGAACATGATGCCAACTTTCCTCCTCAACGGAACCTTTACGCAGTGCGCCAAGGCGCCTTGTTCGGTCGCCGTTGGCGAGCGCCTGCTCGACTGATCCGAATATGCAAAAGAATGCGATTATGCGTAGCCCAAAGTTACTGCTGAGCCTGAGCCTCGTCACGCTTGCCATCCAGGTTTGGGCGCGTACAACGACCTTGCCGGTTTCGTCTGCGGTGGTCAGTCAAAGTGGCGCAACCGTGACGCTTGGCGATGTTGATGCGTATATGGCGCGAATTCCTGCGGACAAGTGGGCTGGTTTCGTGAGTAGCGCGGAGCGAATCGAGAGCATGCTCAAGGACATTCTCCGCACCAAACAACTCGCCCAGCAAGCGCGCGATTTGAAGCTCGACCAAAGCCCGTCGGTGAAAGCACAGATCGCGTACTCCGAGGACGAAGTGCTGGCAAAACTGCGTTTCAAGGCGTTTGTGGATTCGATCAAGGTGCCGGATCTGAGCCAGCTGGCGAAGGAAGAGTATCTGTCGCACAAGGATCAATACCTCGTTCCAGCGAACGTTACCGTGCAGCAAATCCTCATTTCCACGGACGGGCGCACCGATGACAATGCCCGCAAACTGGCGGAGACCGTGCGCATTGCGGCGGCTGCCGATCCCGACCACTTCGACGCCTTGGTTGAACAGTATTCGGACGATCCGTCGAAAGATGCGAAGAAGGGTCTGATCAAGGACGCCACTTCATCCAAGTTGATGTCTCCGATCGCCAATGCCGCCGGCGAGCTCAGCGTCGCGATGCCGATTTCGCCCGTGATCAAAACGAAGTACGGCTACCATGTCTTGAAACTGGTAGCGAGCGTTCCGCCGAGGCAACAGACATTTGATGAAGTCAAATCTCAGCTCGTCGAAGGCTTGGACAAGCAGTACATTGCCGACCAAAAAAAGGATTTCCTGAATCACCTGGCCGGCCAGGAAATGACGCCGTATCCAGACGCGATCGCTGCCCTGCATGCGCGCTATTTCACGGGAACCGGCACGCCCGTGCAGGATCCGCCCGAATCGGCCGGCGCCCAATCGCTCAAGCCGGAGCCTGAAGCGAAGCAGTAGCGGACAAACCGCGCGCTGGCCCCGGTCAGGACCGCGCGCGGCCGTTGCGGGGGACAGCAGCGCACCGCTCTGCGATAATTGCCGTCTCGGTTTTCCATGCAGGCTGCCATGCCCGCGCTGCGACTTGCGCTCCATTTCATCCACCGCGACATCCGCAACCGCTATCTCGGCAGTTTCAGCGGGGGACTGTGGGCGCTGCTGCAACCGCTGGCACAACTGGCGGTCTACAGCTTCGTTTTCGTCTATGTGTTCAAGGCCAAGGCGCCCGGTGCCGACGCACCCGGGTATGTGCCGTTTCTGGCCCTTGCGCTTTGGCCGTGGACGGCATTTTCCGAGGGCTTGAGCCGCGCCACAACCGCGATCCAGGACAACGCCGCGCTGATCCGCAAGGTGGCAATGCCGCGCGAAGTGCTCGTGTTTGCCGCGGTCGCATCCAGCTTCCTGATCCAGGGTATCGGGTTTCTTGCCATCCTTCTCGCGCTGCGCGCCTTTGGTGTGCCGGTGCACCTGTCCGCGCTGCCGTGGGCGGCGGCGACGTATGCGCTGCTGTCCGTGCTGGCGCTCGGCTACGCGTTCCTGTTCGCGGCCGTGCAGGTGTTCGTGCGCGACCTTGCCGCCGCGCTGCCGCAGTTGCTGATGCTGTGGATGTTCGCCTCGCCGGTGTTCTACGCGCGCGAATCGCTGCCCGAGCGCTACTGGCGGTTCGTGGACTGGAATCCCTTCGCTCACTATACTGAAGCGTTCCGCGGCGCCTTGCTCGGTTCCCCGGCGCAGACGATCGGCGGCGACCTGACCGCCGTGGCGGTCGCGTTCGGCATTCTGGCGGTCGGATTGTTCGTGTTCCGGCGCCTGAATCCGCACTTCGAGGATTTTCTCTGATGCATTCGACCACACCCGCTGCCGCCGCGCTGGTGCAGCCGAAAGACATCTATTGCGCGCACTTGGATATCGTGCATGGTTGCCAGTTGCGTTGCCTGGGGTGCCCGAATTCCACGCTGCTGCCGAAGATCAAGCGCATTTCGGTGGCCGACTTCCGCACCTGCCTTGGCAATATCGACGTCGAACGCATCCACCTGCTGCGCCTGTTCAACTTCGGCGAACCGCTGCTGCACAAGCAGCTGTCGCAGATCGTCGCGGCCATCCCGGAACAGCGCTGGAAAACCGAGATCGTGGAAATTTCCACGAACGCCCAGCAGGTGTATTGGGACGACTTCGAACACGTGCTCAAGCTGAACGTGATCACGCGCCTTGCCGTCAGTTGCGATGGCGACGGCAGTCCGGCCGAGTACGAACGCCTGCGTCCGCCCTCGCAGTGGGAAAAGTTCATCGAATTCCTCGAGCGCACGCGCGAGTTGCGCGATCGCTGGTCGCCGCGCCTGCAGCTCATCACGCGCTCGGTGGTCGAGAATCCGCAAGCGATGGCGCGCTGGCGCGAGGTGCTCGAACCGCGCGGCTGGACGCCGGAATTCCGCAGCTGGATGGCCTTGCCCGAATCGGCGCAGAACATGACGCACCGGGCGATCCGGGTGCCGCAGGGCGCCTGCGTGTTCCTGGCCGAGCCGGAGGAGTACACCGCACATCCCTGGCGCGGCGAGATCCGCGTGCTGTACATGGATGCCGACGGCACGGTGGTGCCGTGCTGCATCCATCCGAAGGCAGGCGAATTCGGCAACCTGATGCGCCAGAAATACAGCGACATCCTGCGCGGCGAGTTGCGCGCGCGCTTCAAGCGCCAGATGCAGGAAAATCGCGCCGGCATGTCGATCTGCGGACAGTGCGAGATGGGTCCGCTCGGCAACGAGGGGCCGACCTTCCACAACGCCATGGCTGTCGAGTTCTGACGCTGCCGTGGCCGCGCGCGCGCAATCGGAAACGCAGGTACTGGTCCGCACGTCCGGATTGGGCAAGGCCTACCCGAAGGTTTTCCATCGCCGCGACCGTCTGCGCGCGCTGGGGCGTTTGCTCGTCGGACGCCGCGGCGCGGACGCGGTGCGCGTGCTCGAAGGCGTCGACCTGCGCGTGGAGCGTGGCCAGTCGCTCGGCTTGATCGGCGAAAACGGCGCAGGCAAATCTACCTTGCTGAAACTGCTCACCGGCGTGCTCACGCCAAGTGCCGGCAGCGTGCTCGTCAACGGCCGCGTCGGCGCGTTGCTGGAGTTGGGCGCCGGATTCCACCCGGAATATTCCGGCCGCGACAACATCGCCTTGTCGGCTGCGTTGTACGGCTTGTCCGCCGAGGAAACGCGCGCCAAACTGGCGGAAATCGTCGAGTTTGCCGACATCGGCGACTACATCGACGAGCCGGTGAAGCATTACTCGTCCGGCATGTCGGTGCGCCTGGGTTTCGCCATTGTCGCCGCGCTGCGCCCGGACCTGCTGATTACCGACGAGGTGCTCGCCGTTGGCGACGAGTCGTTCCAGAAAAAATGCGTGCGCTGGATGGAGCAATACCTGTCCGACGGCGGCACGCTGATCCTGGTTTCGCACAGCATGTACCACATCCAGAAGCTCTGCCGCCAGGCGATCTGGCTGCGACACGGGCGCATCGAGGCCAGCGGCGGCGTCTTCGAGGTGACCCAGGCGTACCTCGCGTACCACGAACGCAAGACCGCCGCCCAGGAAGTGGCACACGCCAATGCCACCGGAACGGGAACCGAGTTCGAGCTCGTCGAATTCGCGTTGAACGGCGAGTCGGCCGACGTGCCGGCGCTGATCGAGCAAGGCGGCAGTCTGGTCGCGCGCATCGAAGTGACCTCGCGTTTTGGCCGCGAACCGGTGATCGCGCTCGGTCTCAGCCGTGCCGACGGCACCACGGTCTATGGCCTTGCGTCGGACATGGATGGCCGCCATCCACGACGCATCGACGAAAACCGTTACGCGGTGGAAATTGTCTTCGACGCGCTGCCGCTGCTGCCGGGCAGTTACCTGATCCGGGCGCATGCCATGGATTCGGAAGCCATGCGCCTGTTCTGCACGGTCGAACGTGGCTTGACCGTGCGCGGCGAATCGCGCGAGCTCGGCATGGTGCGCCTGGCGCATGCCTGGCGCGAATGCGTGGACGCCGGATCGCAGCGGGGCGCGGCGCCATGAGCGGGGACCTGGAATTCACCGGCGAGCGCTTCACGCCCGAATGCGTGCGCGAGATCCGCTACGAACACTGGGCGCGGTACGCGTTTGCTCACGGCCTGGCGCGCGGCAAGCGCGTGCTCGACGCCGCCTGCGGCGAGGGCTACGGCAGCGCCATGCTGGCGGGCGCCGCGGCCAGCGTGCTTGGCGTCGACATTGCCGCGGACGCCGTCGCGCATGCGCGCTCGCGTTACGGCGCACGCGCGAACCTGCGCTTCGAACGTGGCGATTGCACG
>JAFEFP010000314.1 GCA_018240545.1 Pseudomonadota bacterium
TCGACGGCATGCGCAACCGCAAATGGGGCCGCATCATCCAGATCAGCTCGATCAACGGCCAGAAGGGCCAGTACGGACAGGCCAACTACGCCGCCTCCAAGGCCGGCATGCACGGATTCACCATTTCGCTGGCGCAGGAAAACGCCAAGTTCGGCATCACCGTGAACACGGTATCACCCGGCTACGTCGCGACCGAAATGGTGATGGCCGTGCCCGAAGACGTGCGCAACAAGATTGCCGCGCAGATCCCGGTCGGGCGCCTGGGCGAACCGGACGAAATCGCCTACGCCGTCGCCTTCTTCGTCAATGACGAGGCACGCTGGGTCACGGGCGCGAATCTGGCCATTAACGGCGGGCAATATATGGGTTGGTAGATTTTCGCTGCGCTGGCGCAATGCCTTGAATGGCATTGCGCGCAGCGAAAATCTGGTGAGGCAGGATGCCGAACGGCAACGCACCAGGGATGGATTGCGCAGGCGTGCCCGGAATTTGCTGCGCAGCAAAAACCCTACCGCGCCGCGGCAAAATCTGCTAACTTTGCGGCATGGCACAAGTCCGCGTTATAAAAAAATATCCTAACCGCCGGCTCTACGACACCGAGATTTCGAGCTACATCACGCTCGAGGAAGTGCGTCAGCTCGTGATCGACGGCGAGGAATTCGAGGTCCGCGATGCCAAGACCGGCGAGGATCTGACCCGCTCGGTGCTGCTGCAGATCATCGCCGAGCACGAGGAAACCGGGCAGCCGATGTTCACCACCCAGCTGCTGTCGCAGATCATCCGTTTTTACGGCGACTCGATGCAGGGCTTCATGGGCTCGTACCTGGAAAAGAGCTTGCAGATCTTCCTTGATCAGCAGGGCAAGTTCCGCAGCCAGCTCAACAACATCCTCGGCCAGACGCCCTGGTCCATGCTCAACGACATGACCGAACGCAACCTGGATCTGTGGAAATCGGTGCAGGAAGGCTTCCTCAACGCCGCCGCCAGTCAGGCCCACGGCAACGCCACGGCCGGCAAGACCTCCAAGTCGTGATCCGGCGCGTTTGACAGCGCCGCGCCAGCCACCTACCATCGCGCGCCTGTTGCACCGCAACATGCCTCGCGGTGCGCAAATCCCTCGCTTAAGGAATGACCATGACTCAACGTGTGGCGCTCGTGACCGGCGGCATCGGTGGCCTCGGTACGGAAATCTGCAAACACCTCGCCCGATCCGGCCGTCAGGTCGTGGCGGCGGACTTGGCCAGCCGCGCGGAACGCGAAGCGGAATTCGAAAAGGAAGTCGCCGCATTCGGCGGGACCATCACCTTTCATGCGATCGATGTCGGCGATTTCGACGCTTGCACGCAAGCCATCAAGTCCATTGAAGGCAAATACGGTGCGGTCGATATCCTCGTCAATGCGGCCGGCATCACGCGCGACACGACCCTGCGCAAGATGAGTCCGCAACAGTGGTCCGACGTGCTCGCGATCAACCTCGGCGGCGTGTTCAACACCTGCCGCGCGGTGGTCGAGGGCATGAGCGAGCGCGGCTTCGGCCGCATCGTCAACATCTCGTCGGTGAACGGCCAGACCGGCCAGTTCGGCCAGACCAACTATTCGGCCGCCAAGGCCGGGATGCACGGCTTCACCATGGCGCTGGCACGCGAGGTCGCGCGCAAGGGTGTGACCGTGAATAGCGTCTCTCCGGGCTACTGCCGAACCGCGATGGTCGCGGCGATAGCGGAAAACGTGCGCAACCAGATCATCGCCAACATCCCGGTCGGGCGCCTGGGCGAGCCGAGCGAAATCGCGCGCGTCGTCGATTTCCTGTGCGCCGACGAATCCGGCTTCATCACCGGCGCGAACATTCCGGTGAATGGTGGCTACTTCATGGATTTCTGATTGCGCCGGGGCGGCGCAATCGCATGGAATCCTAGTAATCGAACCCGTCGATGAAGATGAAGTCCGCCGGGGTCATGTGGTTTCCATTGCTGTCGCAATCGTACGTCAACGCAATGGTCGGTCCCGTATAAACAACTTCGAAATCGGTGACGGCTATCCCGTACAGGAGTTGACTGCCACTCTGATTGTTGGGGTCCATGCCGAACTCACTCCACTTGTGCATCGTGTACCAGTCCCATTCTGCCGTAAGCGGTACATTTCCGCCGTCGGCCAGCACCATCCCGTACTTCTGCAATGTACGCAGGATCACACGCGCCGCAACATCCGCGGCGCCGCCGCCGTCAACGTGATTGCCCGCCGTGAACCCGGCAACGTTGAAAGTCGATTTCAAGCGCAGGCGCGAGCCGTAAGGGATCGCATTCGGATCGTTATCGCTCGCACCGCCGGGAGGTTTTGTGCCATGGCTCGCCGGGTGGACAAAGGCGCCATTCTTCATGCGCGCATTCGGCAGGATGAAGCGTATCGCGTGACCCAGATCGCCGTTCGCAACCTGCTCGGCCGCGTACAACTCGTCGGCGTTGAACAATAGCGGCGCCACCGGAAAACCGGCTGCGTCCGTGCTTGTGCACTGGTTGCCACGTCCCTGCGGGGGGTAGATCTTGGTCAGATCCCAGGTCAACGCGCACTCGGACTCAACCGCGCCGCCGGTGACGTTGGTATTGCCGGATTCGAACAAGGTATTTCCCTGCACGATCAGCATATGGCAGTCGTTGCTGGAATTGTCGCACGTATAGCTCGGCGGGCCCGGATCCGGTGGGTAATTGGCAGGCCCGGTACCTTCTATTCCCCCGCCCACCGGCAAGGGAATCGGCAGGGGCGTCGGTCCATACGATGGACTCGTGTGGAAATCGCCGCAATCGGGATAGTAATAGCTGTCCGCGCCACCGAACGGAGTAACCGGCGTCGTCGCGATGCCGTTGCCGGCGTGCAAAACGTAAAACGAAAAATCGATCTTGAAATTCGTGGCCCCCGTTCCCCATCCGCCCAAGGACGACAGATGGGCAATCATGTTGTCCGAATTCGGATGCTTCAATGACGGTGCACTGACGTCCCGGTTCCATACCGCATTGGGAGGAAATTTCGGCAGCGTCGTGGCGCCAACCGTGAAAGACGCCAGCGTAACGAGCGAGACCAACAGCAAGCGCATGTGTCGCACGGAAGTCCCCCCCGCAAACCCGATACAATTACTCTACTCGGTTTCGCGTGCCGACAATGTGCGGCGGCGCACAGCGCCACTACCACATCAAATCCGCCGGCACGTCGTCCTCGGCCGGCGCGTTCGGATCGCACAGCAGAACCAAGGCTTCGGCCTGGATCCCTTGCGCCTGCATGGCGATCTCGCGCGTAACCAGCAGATAGCGCCCGGCAAGCTGCACCACCGCCAGCTCGCCGCAGTTGAGCTTGCCGATCTGGTCCTGCGTGCAATAAATGCGGCGAATCTTGTTGCCGTGCGGGAAGTGTCGTGGCAGGTCGGCGGCTTCGGCATTCAAGGATTTGTCCGCCAGCAGCGCCGCCAATTTCTGCTTGCGCTCCTTTTTCTCGCGTGCGATGCGCTCGGCTTCGCGCTGTGCCTGGTCGCGCTCGTTGCGCTCGACATTGGCGCGCTGCGCGTACGCGCGCGCGAGGTCGATTTCCGCTTCCTTGCGTTGCGACGGCGCTGGCTTGGCGTGCACATGTGCCCTCGGCTTGCCGGCAACGCCCGGCTTCGGCTTTTCGACGGGCTTCTTGGCGAATCCGGCCTTCAGCAATTGGTCGCGGAGTGACTCTGACATGAGGTGAAAATCCCAAAATTCGATACGTCATGCCGGCAGGGACTGCCGGCATCCAGACTGCATGGAAGCCGTCCCTGGCATCTGGATTCCGGCAATCCATGCCGGAATGACGAGCAACCTAGTTCTCTGCATCAGTAGTGCGGTGGCGGAGGTTCGTCCTGCGCATCCTGCGCCAGCACCGCGTTCACGCGCCCGAGCTCTCCGCGGAACAGCGCGATCTCGCGCTGCAAGTCCTGCAGGATGCGATCTTGCGCAGCCACGGTCGCATCCAGCGATTGCACGGCCTGGTCCAGGAACGCGATACGCGTTTCCAGCTCGGTCAGGCGTTGTTCAAGCGTCGGGTCCATCGCGTCACAGGCGCCCGTCGGCGGCACCGGAAGGCAGCAGGTACTTGACGTCGTAGAGCACCGCGGCGGGTTTGGCGAACGCGCGGATGCCCGCAATGCCCAGTTTGCGGAACTCGTCATGGGCCACGGCAATGACAATGGCGTCATAGGCCTCCCGCGCCGGCGCATCGACCGGGCGGATGCCGCATTCGCGTTCGCATTCGTCCTTGTCCGCCCGCGGATCGAACACGTCTACCTGCGCATGGCAGGCGCGCAACTCGTCGATGATCTCGCGCACGCGCGTGTTGCGCAGGTCCGGGCAGTCTTCCTTGAACGTGATGCCGAGCACGAGGATGCGGCTGCCGACCACGTCGATGCGCTTGAGCGCCATCAGGCGCAGGATCTGCGCAACCACGTGCGCGCTCATGCCCTCGTTGATGCGCCGTGCGGCGCTGATCAATTCCGGGTAGTGGCGAGCCTCGCTGGCCTTGTGGATCAGGTAATACGGATCGACGCCGATGCAATGGCCGCCGACGAGGCCGGGGCGGAATTTCAGGAAATTCCACTTCGTGCCGGCGGCATCGAGCACGGCCTCGGTATCGATGCCGAGTTTGCCGAAGATCAGGGCAAGCTCGTTGACCAGCGCGATGTTGACGTCGCGCTGCGTGTTCTCGATGGCCTTGGCCGCCTCGGCCACGCGGATGCTCGGCGCGTGATGCGTGCCGGCGCGCACGATGCGCCGGTACAGCGCATCGACGAACTCCGCCGCTTCGGGCGTCGAGCCCGAAGTCACCTTGACGATGTCGGCCAGGCGCCGCTGCTTGTCGCCCGGATTGATGCGCTCCGGGCTGTAGCCGGCGAAAAAGTCCGCATTGCAACGCAGGCCGGATACCCGCTCGAGCACCGGCACGCAGACTTCCTCCGTCGCGCCCGGATACACGGTGGACTCGTAGATCACCACGTCGCCGCGCTTGAGCGCCGCGCCGATCGTTTCACTCGCGGACACCAGCGGCGACAGGTCCGGCATCTTGTGCGGCGTCACCGGCGTCGGCACCGCGACGATGAAGACGTTGCAATCCTTCAGTGCCCCGGCATCGACGCTGAAGCGCAACTGCTTCGCGGATGCGAGCTCCGCTGCATCGACCTCGCCGGTGGCATCCCGACGGGCTTGCAGGTCCGTCACGCGCGCCGGATTGCGATCGAAGCCCAAGACCGGGAACTCGCGCCCGAGCGCGACCGCCAACGGCAAACCGACGTAGCCCAGGCCGACCACGCCGATGCGCGCATTTTCCAGGCGCAAGGAGAAGGTCATGCGCGATCGCCCACATGGCGCACGCTGCGACCGCGACCGATGCCGTAGTAGGCGATCCCCGCCGCTTCCACTGCGGCGGGCTCGTAGATGTTGCGCCCGTCGAAGACGGCTGCACTGCGCAACATCGAGCGGATGCGGGAAAAATCGGGACTCCAGAAGGCCTTCCATTCGGTGACGACGATCAGCGCATCGGCGCCCTCCAGCGCCGCGTACATCTCGTCGCACAAGACGAGATCCGCGCGCTGCCCGTAGAGGCGCTGCGCTTCGTCGCGCGCTTCCGGGTCGAAGGCCCGTACCTTCGCACCCGCCGCCCAGAGCTGCTCGAGCAATCGTCGGCTCGGCGCCTCGCGCATGTCGTCCGTATTCGGCTTGAACGCCAGGCCCCACAGCGCGATGGCCTTGCCGGAAAGCCTTTCCCCGAAATGCCGGCCCAGCAGTTCGAACAGTTTTTCCTTCTGGTTGCGGTTGACGGTTTCCACCGCGTCCAGCACGCGCGCCTCGTAGCCGTGGCTGCGCGCGATGCGCTCCAGCGCCTGCACGTCCTTGGGGAAACACGAGCCGCCGTAACCGGCGCCCGGATAGATGAAGGAATAGCCGATGCGCGGATCCGAGCCGATGCCGTGGCGCACCAGTTCGATGTCGGCGCCCACGCGCTCGGCGATGTTCGCCATCTCGTTCATGAAGCTGATCTTGGTGGCCAGCATCGCGTTGGCCGCGTACTTGGTCAATTCGGCCGAGCGCGTGTCCATCAGCACGATGCGTTCGTGGTTGCGGTTGAACGGCGCGTACAGCGCCTTCAGCGATTCGATTGCCCGTGCACTGTGCGAACCGATGACGATGCGGTCCGGACGCATGCAATCCTTCACCGCGTCGCCTTCCTTCAGGAATTCCGGATTGGAGGCGACATCGAACTCATGCCTGGTTCCGCGCCGCGCGAGTTCCGCCGCCACCGTTTCGCGCACGCGGTCGGCCGTGCCGACCGGCACCGTGGACTTGTTCACGACGACACGATAGCCATCCAGGTGCGCGCCGATCGTGCGCGCGACGGTGAGCACGTGCGACAGGTCCGCGCTGCCGTCCTCGTCCGGTGGTGTCCCCACCGCGATGAACAGGATCTGGCCGTGGGCGATGCCGTGCGCGGCGTCGGTGGTGAATTTCAGGCGTCCGGCGGCACGGTTGGCAGCGACGAGTTCGGCCAGGCCCGGCTCGAAGATCGGCATCCTGCCACGTTCCAGGTCCGCGATCTTGGCCGCGTCCACGTCCACGCAAACGACGTCGTTGCCGACTTCGGCGAGGCAGGTTCCGGTAACCAGACCGACGTAACCGGTGCCGAACAGGGTTATCCGCATTGCATTTTCCGGGCGTACTTGGCAGACCGCGCATTGTACCAAGCCGCACCAACGAAAAAGGCGCGGTTGCCCGCGCCTTTTCGCTGCGGTTGTCGACTTCGATCAGTCCTTCTTCGGCGCCGGGACGGCCGGCTTGGCCGCCTCGGCCTTGTCGATGCTGATCAGGGTGACGTCGAAGATCAACGTCGCGTCCGGACCGATCTGCGGCGGGCCGTGCTCGCCATAGGCAAGCTTGGCCGGAATGAAGAACTTGTACTCCGAACCGACCGGCATCAGCTGCAGGCCTTCGGTCCAACCCGGGATCACGTTCGCGAGCGGGAACTTGGCCGGCTGGCCGCGCTTGATCGAGCTGTCGAACTCGGTGCCGTCGATCTTGGTGCCGACATAGTTCACGGTGACGGTGTCGGTCTTCGCCGGCTTCGGGCCCGTGCCTTCCTTGACCACTTCATACTGCAAACCGGAGGCAGTCGTCTTCACGCCTTTCTTGGCCTTGTTCTTGGCCAGGAACTCTTCACCTTCCTTCTGGTTCTTCTCGGCCTCGGCCTTCATCTTGGCCTGCTGTTCGCCGCGCAGCTTTTCCATGAATTCCTGACGCACGGCCAGGGCTTCCGGCTCGGTCAGCGTGGTCTTTTCGCCCTTGAGCGTGGCTTCCAGCGCCTGGACCACGATCTTGACGTCGATGTCGTCCTTGATCGAACCCAGGCCACGGCCGACGTCCATGCCGACCATGTAGCTGTACTCGGCCTTCTTGTCGCCCTTGAACTTGGCGTCGATGGCCGCCTTGTCGACCGCCGGCGCGGCGGCGGCAGGTGCCGGATGCGCTTCCGGCTTGGCCGCGGCCTTGGTGTCGGCCGCGGTTGCGGATCCGGCAACCAGCGCTGCCGCGATGGCCGCGGCGGTCAGGGATTTGCGCAAGAACTTCGTCATGTGTGCTCCTGGATTGATGGGGATGCCGGCATCCGGCTTGCGATGCAACTGTATCGGGCCGCGTATTGTGCGGTCGCCGGCCGCGGAAGGCAAACGCGTCCGGCTTGGACTGTGTCCGGCGCGCCGGGTTCCCTGCCAGAACCGCTAAAATGCCCGGATGATCCGCTTCGACCACCTTACCTTGCGCCGCGGACCGCAGGTCCTGCTCGAAAACCTCGACCTGGCCCTGCACGCCGGCTGGCGCGTGGGCATCACCGGCCGCAACGGCGCCGGAAAATCCAGCCTCCTGGCCCTGGTTGCCGGCGAGTTGGCGCCGGATTCCGGGCATTTCGAGCGTCCGGCCAACTGGTCGATGGCCTGGGTGCGGCAGGAGGTGCCGGCACTGGAATCCACCGCGCTGGATTACGTGCTCGACGGCGATGCCGAACTGCGCACCATCGAACGCGACTTGGTCAATGCCGAAGACGCCCACGACGGCATGCGCATCGCGCACCTGCATGAGCGCCTGCACACGATCGGCGGCTATGCGGCACGCGCGCGCGCAGGTGCCTTGCTGCATGGCCTCGGCTTCGCGCCCGGCGACGAAACCCGCCGCGTCGCCGAATTTTCCGGTGGCTGGCGCATGCGCTTGAACCTGGCACAGGCGCTGATGTGCCGCTCCGACCTGCTCCTGCTCGACGAACCGACGAATCACCTCGACCTGGATGCCGTGCTCTGGCTGCAGGACTGGCTGGCGCGGTATCCGGGCACCTTGCTGCTGATCTCGCACGACCGCGAGTTCCTCGATGCGGTCGTCACCCATGTGCTGGCCATCGCCGAACGACGCGCGGAATTGTTCACGGGCGACCTGACCGGCTACGAACGCAAGCGCGCCGAGCAACTGGCGCAACAGTCCGCGGCATTCGAGAAACAGCAACGCGAACGCGCCCACCTGCAGCACTTCGTCGACCGCTTCCGCGCCAAGGCAACCAAGGCGCGGCAGGCGCAGAGCCGCATCAAGGCGCTCGAGCGCATGGTCGAGATCGCGCCGGTGCGCGCCGCCTCGACGATCCAGTTCGAATTCCGCGAGCCGGCGCGCCTGCCCGCGCCCCTGCTCAAGCTCGATGATGCCGCCGCCGGTTACGGCGAACGCCGCGTCCTCGACGACATCACACTGATTCTCGCCCCCGGCGATCGCATCGCCCTGCTCGGTGCGAACGGCGCGGGCAAATCCACGCTGGTGAAACTGCTGGCCGGACAAATCGCGCCGCTGGCCGGCGAGCGCATCGCCGCGAAGGACCTCGCCATCGGATATTTCGCCCAGCATCAGCTCGAACAACTCGACCCGTCCGCAAGCGCGGTGGCACATCTGCTGCGCCTGGATCCCGCTCTTGGCGAAAAGGCCGCGCGCGATTTCCTCGGCGGATTCGGCTTTGCCGGCGAACGCGCGCTGGAACCGGTGGCGCCATTTTCCGGCGGCGAGAAGGCGCGCCTGTGCCTCGCCCTGACGGTTTTCCAGCGGCCCAACCTGCTGCTGCTGGACGAACCGACCAACCACCTCGACCTCGACATGCGCGAGGCGCTGACCGAGGCGCTGAACGATTTCGCCGGCGCCGTGGTGCTGGTCGCGCACGACCGCGCCCTGATTCGTGCCTGCTGCGACACGCTGCTGCATGTCGGCGGCGGACGCGTCGCGCCCTACGACGGCGATCTCGACGACTACGCACGCCAAGTGTTGCGTGCGGCGA
>JAFEFP010000315.1 GCA_018240545.1 Pseudomonadota bacterium
TGACGTCGAGTTCCAGGTACTGGTTGCCATTTGCGCCCGGCCCCTGGAACTGGTTCCATACCTCGAACCCGCCCGTGCTGGCCCAACCCGGGATCGATGCAGGTCCGTTTACGGTATTGGGCGCGAAGGCCGGGGTTTCGAACGAGCCGTTGACCAGCAGGTTCTGTGCTCCAACGGAACCGGCGTACAACAAGCTGCCGCAAAGCAGGCAGAAGAACCCGCGAACCAGTTTCATGGTCGTCCCCTTTCGTGATCAAGGCAGAAGCCTTGGCGGCGGCGATTGTAGAACCGGGTGAAGCCGGCGCGCAATCCGCCTGGCATGCGACAATCCGCATTCCTTCCAACATTCCTGCGCCATGACCGCCAAGAGCCCTCGCAAGCCGATCTCGTTGACGCGCTTTTTGATCGAGGAACAGCGCGACAAGGGCCACATCAACTCCGATCTGCGCCTGCTCATCGAGGTGGTCGCACGCGCGTGCAAGCGCATTGCCATTTCCGTCGGCCGCGGGGCGCTCGGCGGCGTGCTCGGCAGCGCGGGCACCGAGAATGTGCAGGGCGAAGTGCAGAAGAAGCTCGACGTGCTGTCGAACGAGATCCTGCTCGAAGCCAACGAATGGGGTGGACACCTCGCGGCGCTCGCGTCCGAAGAAATGGACGATCCGCATCCGATTCCGCACCGCTATCCCAAGGGCGAATACCTGCTGGTATTCGATCCGCTGGATGGATCATCCAACATCGACGTGAACATTTCCGTCGGCACGATCTTCTCGGTGCTGCGTTGCCCGGCCGGCGTCAAGGATCCGGATGAGAAGGCGTTCCTGCAGGCGGGCGTCAAACAGGTGGCCGCCGGCTACGCGGTGTACGGCTCGAGCACCATGCTCGTGCTCACCCTCGGCGACGGCGTGCATGCATTCACGCTGGATCGCGAAATCGGCAGCTTCGTGCTGACCGGCAGCGACTTGACGATTCCCGAAGACACGCGCGAGTTCGCCATCAACATGTCGAACCTGCGCCATTGGCAAGCGCCGATGCGGCGCTACATCGACGAATTGCTGGCGGGAAAAACCGGACCGCGTGGTGCGGATTTCAACATGCGCTGGGTGGCGTCCATGGTTGCCGACGTGCACCGCATCATCACGCGCGGCGGCATTTTCATCTATCCCATCGACGCCAAGATCGCGGACAAGGGCGGCAAGTTGCGCCTGATGTACGAGGCCAATCCCATGGCCATGATCGTCGAGCAAGCCGGCGGCATGGCCACCGATGGTCACGGGCGCATCCTCGAGATCGTGCCCAAGTCCCTGCACCAGCGCGTGCCGGTGTTCCTCGGCTCGAAGAACGAAATCGATCGCGTGACGCGCTATCACCGCGAAGCAAAGGTTTAGAACAACTCGCCCTGCGGCGTCGCCTTGCACGGCGCGACGAAGTGCGCGCCGTCGAGGGTGAGGTCGCGTCCGCGCGCGAGCCCGAGTTTTCGCGAGGTCACCTGGAAGCGCTGGCGGATCAGTTCGGCGAATTCACCCTCGCCGCGCATGCGCTTGCCGAAGCGCGGATCGTTGTCGCGACCGCCGCGCATCTGGCGCACGAGGCTGAGCACGTGTTCGGCGCGCTCGGGAAAGTGCAGCTCCAGCCATTCGCGCACGAGGGTTTTGATTTCCCACGGCAGGCGCAGGATGGTGTAGCCGGCCATGCGCGCACCGGCCTCGTGCGCGCGGTCGAGGATTTGTTCCATCCAGCGGTCGGTGAGCATGGGGATGATCGGCGCGACCAGCACGCCGCAGGGCACGCCGGCGTTGCTCAATGCCTTGATGGCCGCGATACGTCGGTGCGGCGCGCTGGCACGTGGTTCGAGCTTTGACGCAAGCTGGTTGTCGAGCGAGGTCACCGACACGAAGACGTAGACCAGGTTTTGTTGCGCGAGTGGCGCGAGCAGATCCAGATCGCGCTCGACCAGTGCATTCTTGGTGACGATGCTGACCGGATGGCGGTGTTCGAGCATCGCTTCGAGGAGCTGCCGGGTGATGCGGTAGCGCCGTTCGATCGGCTGGTAGGGATCGGTATTGGCGCCGAGGTTGATCGGACGGACATGGTAGCCGGGCTTGGCCCATTCGGCACGCAGCACTTCCACGGCATTGGCTTTCGCGAACAGCTTCGTTTCGAAATCCAGGCCCGCGGACAAATTCAAATACCCGTGCGAGGGTCGCGCGTAGCAGTAGACGCAACCGTGCTCGCAGCCGCGATACGGATTGATGCTCTGCTCGAACGGGATGTCGGGCGACTCGTTGCGGCTGATGATGGAACGCGCGCGTTCCTCGGTGACCGTGGTGGCCGGATGCGGCGCAGGCTCCGCTTCGCGTTCCCAGCCGTCGTCCTCCGCTTCGCGCGCGATCGTCTCGAAGCGGCCTTCGGGATTGGATGCCGCGCCACGACCCTTGATGCGAGCGGTTTCTTGCATGCCGCCATGCTACGCCGTCGGCGTCTCAGTGCCTGCGATGACAGGCCGGCAAGGATGATACGGATATCATTGCCCACTCCTGCCGAATGGCACATGCTGCCGCGTCAGGAATTGTATACAACAACCCGCCGCATCATTGACCTGCGCGCTTTCGCCGAGAGACCTGTCATGAACAAAGCAATTCTCTGGACAATTTTCCTGGTGGCCTGCCTTGCCACCGTCACGTCGATGGCCAAGGCCGCGGACCAGGACCCGCTGAACGATCCCGACGTGCAAAAAGCGTTGCGCGCGATGGCCGACGCCAGCACCTGGTACCACCCGGATCTGTTCGGCGAGTTCGCCGGCATGCGCCATTACGCGCACCACGACTACGCTGGCGCACTGAAGTACTTCAAGGTCGGAGCGTATTACTCGGACAAGCTCTCGCAGTTGAGCATCGGCCTGATGTACATGAACGGCGAAGGCGTGACGAAGGACCTGCCGACCGCTTACGCCTGGCTCGCGGTCGCCGCCGAGCGCAAGTATCCGGAATTCGAGGCTACGCGCGACAGCGTCAAGGCGCAGCTCTCCCCGGACCAGCTCGCGCAGGCGGAAAGACTCCGCGCCGCCGTTGACTCCGAGTATGGCGACAAGGTGGCCAAGCACCGGCTTGTCCTGCAGTTGAACCAGGGCCGAATGAAGATGACCGGCTCGCACACCGGTTTCGATTTCGGCACCAGTCAGTTGAACACGAAAAATTGCTCCGGCCCCTCGATCATGGTTGGCGACGAGGCCGTGCCGCAAGCCGGCTGCGGTGGCGGCATCTACGCCAAGTGGCGCTGGGACCCGAAGACCTATTTCGCCGTGCGTGACGCCCACTGGAAGGCTACGGTCAGCGTCGGGGCGCTCAACGACGTCGGCACCGCGGCGGACAAGGCGAAGGCATCATCCGCCGGCAAGCCGGAAGAGACGACGCCCGACGCCACCAAGCAATAGGGCGCCTGCCTACTTCGCCGGCAGCGCGCGTGACGCGCCGCCGGCAAGCCGGCGCCAGAGGCGGGCAACGAAGCGGTACAGCTTCGGGAGCAGCCAGATCGCGAGGACAAGGAACGCGGCAAGCAGAAACAGGAATGCGCGCGGGTGATGGAACACGAACCACAGGCCAGCAAGCAGGATACCGTCCTCGGAAAAACTCAGTGTCCAGTTGCTGAACGGTTCCGGCGAGGTGTTGATCGCGGCGCGCGTGCCCATTTTCAGCGCATGCGTGCCGCCGGCGATCGCGCCACCAACGATCGCCGCGGCCAGTTGCACGTCCGGTGCGGCGCTGCCCATCGCGCCCCAGGCCAGCATCGCGCCAATCGGAATGCGGATGAAGGTGTGGATCGCGTCCCAGACCGAATCGAAGGCCGGAATCTTGTCCGCCACAAATTCCGCTACCAGCATGAAGCCGGAAGCGCCGAGCACCCAGTCGTGCTCCAACAGTTGCAAATGTTCGGGCAGTTGCACGTATCCCAGGCGCCCGAGCAGGCCGACGATGAAAATGGCCGCATACAGGCGGATTCCGCTGGCCCAGGCCAGACCCGCCGCGAGCGCCAGTGATTGCAGGTTTTCCATCGCCGTCTCCAAGGCAGGCGCGTACGCGACGATACTACGCAGATTGCCTGAATGCCGCCCATCGGCAAACTCCGGCGTTCCTTCGGCGAGCGCTCGCGCCAGATCCGCGTCTGTGGCAGCATGCGCCAGGTTCGTCATGGGGATGCGTCATGCGCTGGATCATGCTGCTGCTGGCGGTATTCGGTTTTGCGTTGGGCTTCGCGGCACGGACTCCGGGCCTGATGGGGCTGGGTCTGATCTTCGGTTTCGTGGGCCTGATCGGGGCATTCTTCGCCTTCGCTGCCGCACGCGTCGCGGCGACCACGCGTCCGGACTCTGCCCTGCTCGCCGACAAGGACCTCGCCGCCCTGCGCGCGAGCGTGCGCAAGTCGCCGCCAACCGGCGCACCACCGGTGAATCCGGCCTGAGCACGCGCGCCGCGGGTTTCCCGCGTCACGGATTCGGACTAAAGTGCGGCCTTGCCTTCGGGAGACGCCGCCATGCCCAGCCTGCATCCGGTTCCGGCCGATTTCGCCGCGCGCACGCGCATCGGCGCGATGGACTACGAAAAGCTCTACACCGAATCCCGGCGCAATCCGGAGGGTTTCTGGCGCCGCATCGGCAAGCGCCTGGACTGGATCGTCCCCTTCACGCAGGTGCGCGATGTTTCCTTCGACGCCGCGGACCTGCACATACGCTGGTACGCCGACGGCATGCTCAACCTCGCCGCCAACTGCCTTGACCGGCATCTGGACAAGCGCGGCGACAAGACTGCCATCCTGTGGGAAGGCGATGATCCATCCGCTTCGCGCGCGATCAGTTACCGCGAGCTGCATGCCCAGGTCTGCCGTGCGGCGAACCTGCTCAAGAACCTCGGCGTGAAGAAGGGCGATCGCGTCTGCATCTACCTGCCGATGATTCCGGAAGCCGCCGTGGCGATGCTCGCCTGCGCGCGCATCGGCGCCATCCACACCGTCGTCTTCGGCGGTTTCTCGCCGGACTCGCTGGCCGGGCGCATCGCCGATTCGCAATCGCGGGTGGTCATCACCGCCGACGAGGGCCTGCGTGGCGGCAAGCACGTACCGCTCAAGGTCAACGTCGACGAGGCGCTCACGCGGCCGGGCACGACCAGCGTGGAGACCGTGCTCGTGGTCAGGCGCACGGGTGCGCCGGTGCCGATGCAGGCACCGCGCGACCGCTCCTGGGATGCGCTCGTCACCGTGCAAAGCGCCGAGTGCGCGCCCGAACCGGTCGGTGCCGAGGACCCGTTGTTCATTCTGTATACCTCGGGTTCGACCGGCAAGCCCAAGGGTGTGCTGCACACGACCGGCGGCTACGGCGTGTTCTGCGCCTACACCCACGAGTGCGTGTTCGACCTGCGCGAAGACGACGTCTACTGGTGCACGGCGGATGTGGGTTGGGTGACCGGGCACAGTTACATCGTGTACGGACCGCTCGCCAACGGCGCCACCTCGCTGATGTTCGAAGGCGTGCCGAACCATCCCGACTCGGGCCGTTTCTGGCAGGTCATCGACAAGCACCGGGTGACCTTGTTCTATACCGCGCCGACCGCGATCCGCGCGTTGATGCGCGAGGGCGAGGCGCCGGTGAAGAAATGCAAGCGCACGTCGTTGCGCCTGCTCGGCTCGGTCGGCGAGCCGATCAATCCGGAAGCGTGGGAGTGGTACTGGCGCGTGGTCGGCGACGGCCGCTGCCCGATCGTGGACACCTGGTGGCAGACCGAGACCGGCGGGATCCTGATCTCTCCGCTGCCCGGTGCGATCGACCAGAAGCCGGGTTCGGCGACGAAGCCGTTTTTCGGCGTGCGTCCCGCCATCGTGGATGCCAACGGTACTCTCCTCGACGGTGCCTGCGAAGGCAATCTCGTGCTCACCGATTCCTGGCCCGGCCAGATGCGCACCGTCTACGGCGATCACCAACGCTTCATCGACACGTATTTCAAGACCTATCCCGGCATGTATTTCACCGGCGACGGCGCGCGCCGCGACGCGGACGGTTATTACTGGATCACCGGTCGCGTCGACGATGTCATCAACGTTTCCGGCCATCGCCTGGGCACGGCGGAAGTCGAGAGCGCGCTGGTCGCGCACACCAAGGTTGCCGAGGCCGCGGTGGTGGGTTTTCCGCACGACATCAAGGGCCAGGGCATCTACGCCTACGTCACGCTCAAGGCCGGCGTGGAGCATACCGAGGAGCTGCGCAAGGAATTGGTCGCCCAGGTGCGCAAGGAGATTGGCCCGATCGCAACGCCGGATCACCTGCACTGGGCGCCGGCTTTGCCGAAAACGCGCTCGGGCAAGATCATGCGCCGCATCCTGCGCAAGATCGCCGAGAACCAGCCTGATGCGCTCGGCGACATTTCCACGCTGGCCGATCCGAGCGTCGTGCAGCACCTGGTGGACACGCGGCTGGTGAAGTGAACGACAGCCGTGCCGGCACCCCCGCCTTTCGTTCCGGCATCCGCCCCGCCGCCGTTGCCGCCGCGCGAGATCCATTTGTGGTTTTTTCCACAATGGGAAAATCGGCACCCGGCGGCGGAGTCGGACCCCGTGCGTGCGTTGCTGGCGGCCTATCTGGATTGCCCTGTGACAACGGTCCGCATCGAGCGTGGCGAGCACGGCAAGCCGCGCCTGGCCGGCGTGGAGCTTGAATTCAACCTGTCGCATGCACGCGATGCCTTGCTGCTTGGCGTCAGCCGCACGATCGGGCTTGGCGTGGATCTGGAAGTCGCGCGGCGCCGGACCCGGCCCGCCATCGAACTGGCACGGCGCTTTTTCACCCGCGCCGAGGCGCAGGCACTCGCCCGGGTGCCGCAAGCGCGCCAGCAAGACGCCTTCCTGCGCCTGTGGTGCGCCAAGGAAGCCGTGCTCAAGGCACACGGGCGCGGCATCGGCCACGGTCTGGATCGCTTTGAATTCGTGGTCGACGACGCCGGTGCGGTCACGCCGGCGGCCACCAATGGGTGGCAGGTCGTGCCACTGGCCCCGGCGCCCGCCTACCTCGGCGCACTCGCCCATGGCGAGCCGGTCGCCCGGCTGCGCGCGTTCGTCGCCCGGGGCTGATCCGGGCATTGCCCTGTACGGCCAATCAGGCTAAGTTTCAACGACTGCACGTACGGGCCGTCCGCGATGTGGAAGTGGCTGCGCAACATCGTTTTGCTGGTGATCGTCCTCGCCGGAGCGCTCAAGCTCGCGGCGTGGTATGCGGTCACCCACGATGCGCAGCGCGTGGTGGCTGCGCTCGCACCGTATGCCGAGATCAAGTACGACGGGCTGGCAGCCGGCCTGGACGGCAGCGTCACCCTGAGCGCCGTGCGTGTCGCGCCCACGGGTGCGCACCGCATCTATCGCGCCGACAGCGTGGCGTTCGACTCGCCGGGCCTGGTCTGGCTGCTCAAGCACGCCTTGCTGCACGAGAACGCCTTGCCCACGCAGTTCGGCCTGACGATCGCCGGCCTGGGCCTGCCACCGGAGCCGTGGCTGGATGCGCAATGGCTGGACCCGGCGACCTTCACGCTGTTTCCGTCGGCAGGCTGTGAATCACGGCTGGGCGCCAGCGATTTCCGACGCATGGGAATCGACACGCCGGTAACTTCCCGGGTGCGACTGGACTATCGCTACGACGCCAGCCAGCAGGCCCTTGTCGCCACGTTGAATCTGTCCACCCCGGGATTCGCGATGCTGGCCCTGGAAGCGGACCTGAGCCGCTTCGATCCGGCCCGGCTGATGAAGCCGGGCTTCTGGGCCGTGACCCGCATCGATCAGCTCTCGGCCACCTATGCCGACGGCGGCTTCCTGCAGCAGCGCAATCGCTACTGCGCGGCACAAGCGCATCTGCCGGTTGCGCAGTTCGTCGATCGCCACGTCGCCGCGGTGCTGGCCCTGCTCGGAACCGCCGGCATCCAACCCGTGGACGAGGTGGTCCGGCTGTACCGGACGCTGGTCTTGCAAGGTGGCAAGGCGCGCCTGCTGAGCCTGCCGAACGCGGTTTTTTCGGTGAATGCCTGGAACGCGACTTCGCGCGATGACCTGCTGCGCCAGCTCAACGTCACGGCTCGCTACGAGGAAAAACCCCCGATCATGCTCCGGCTCGAATTCACGGCGCCACAGGAACCGGCCACCCCGCCGGCGCCGATCGAGCCGGCAGCGACCGCAGCACCCGCAACCATGCCGGCCAACACCACCGCCGCGCCGGCAGCGTTCCCGCCGGCGACGACGCCACCCGCTTCGCCGCCAACGCCAAAGGCGATCGTCCCGGAGCACAAAGCGCCGACACCAGCGCCTCCGGCACCGGCAACTCCCGCGACCGCACCTGCGGCGGCAACCGCGCCAGTCACGGTCGGCGCACCCAAACCCGAGCCGGAAAAGCCGGCTGTCATCGCCCCGAAAACCGCACCCGGTGACTTTCTCGATCGCGCCGAGGCCACGCTCGTCCCGCCAAGCCTCATCGCCCCACCCGTGGCGCCGCCCGAGAACCTCGCGGCGCCGATCGAACCCGTCATCGCCTCGGCGCCGGCGCCTGTCAATTCCACGCAGGCCCTGATCTGGAAACCGGGCGTGATCGAGCAACTGCCGGATGCCGCGCCGGCGAAGAAGGATTACAGCGTCGTCGATTTCGCGAGCCTGCCGCAGTTGTCCGGCCGGCACGTACGCCTGATCACGCTCGGCGGCAAGCAGATCGAGGGTTTCGTGGCATCCGCCGACGGCCAGCGCCTGCAATTGCGCATCGAACGCGGCGGTGGCAGTGCGCTGATCGCGATCGATCGCACCACCATCACCCAGGTCCAGCTCCTGCATTGGTAGCGGCTGCGACGGCCCGGCGGCGGCAAACGTCCAGATTGCAGTGAACGACAGGCTGGCCAGCGGATTCGCCCAGGACATCGATGCGATGACCTTGGCGCGCGCGCAACGCGGCGAGATGGTGGCATTCGAGGAAATCTACCGCCGCTATTCGCGCGCCTGCTTCCAGCTGGCGCTGCGCCTGACCGGACAACGCCAGTCCGCCGAGGACCTGGTACATGAGGCATTCCTGAAAATGATGGACACCATTGGCAGCTACCGCGGCGAGGCGCCCTTTGGCGCCTGGTTCAGGCGCCTGACCGCCAATGCCGGCATCGACGCGATGCGCCGGCAATGGCATCGCGTCAATGCCGACGCCGATGTGCTGCTGGAGAACATGACCGCCGCCGCGAGCGACCTCGCCGGCATCGTCGATGCCGATGCCTTGCTCGCACGCCTGCCGCCCCACGCGCGCGCGGTTGTCGTGCTGCACGAACTGGAAGGCTACACGCATGCCGAATTGGCCGCGCTGTTCGGGCAAAGCGAGAGTTATTCCAAGTCGATTCTGGCGCGCGCGCTCAAGCGGCTGCACGGCTTGGCCGCAAACGCGACATCCGCATCTCAGGTGGCCCTATGAACGAACAACCATTGCATTTCCGCGATATTGCCGCGCAGCTGCCGGCGTCCCCGGCCACGCATGTGCCGCCGCCCGATTTGTGGCCACGCATCGCCGCGACGCACATGTCGCGCCGCCGGCAAAGGCGCTGGCGCCGCGTGGCCGCGTCGGTTGGCATCGGCGCACTTGCGGTTGCGCTGGCGCTCGCCGTCACCCTGCGGCAGCGCGCGACCACGCCCGCGATCGACTGGCAGGCGCGCGCACAGGCATTGGAAATGCAGCTGGATGCCCTGCCATTGCCGGCAACGAGCGAACCCATGGCGCAACTGGCTGAATCCGAGCTGGCACGTCTGGACCAGCGCCTGCAGACCGCCTACGATCGCGGCGCCTCGCGGCTCGATCTGGATCCGCTGTGGCAACGCCGCAGCGAACTGCTCGATGCGCTCTTGCTGGTGCGTCGGCAGCAAACGCTTCCCGTCCGGATTTGAGGCTTCGCCATGAAATCGCGTTTTTGCCTTGTCCTGCTCTTCGCCCTGTGGTCCGCGACGGCGGCCGCCGTGACGCCCGCCACCGCGCTTGGCCTGCTCGTGGATTCTGCCAGTGCGCAGGCCGCGCACGATGGCTTGCGCGTGCTCGGCGCCACCCCCGGCAGCGTCGCCGACCAGCTCGGCCTGCGCCCGGGGGATCTGATCGTGGATGTCAATGGCACCGCCTTGGCCAACCTCGGCGCCGACGCCAATGGCCGTGCGCTGGCCGCGGCCACGTTCAATGCCGCGCTCGCCGAGCTTCCGCAGGCCTCGCCCCTGCGCCTGCGCATCTTGCGCGACGGCGTGACCCTGGCCCTGAATTCGCCGTCGCGCACGGCGGCTTCCACTGCGCCGACCGACGTCGCCGAGGCAGCGCCTGCGACTCCGGCCACGGGTGGCTGCGGCCGCATCAGCACCTTCGATGTCGCGCCGCGCAACCAGCACCTTTACCGCGCCAAGATCCTTCTGCTCGACGGCACGACGCCCGGGCCCACTGGCACGCCTTCGTTCCGGGTGTCCGCCGGGACGCACAAACTGCTGGTCGCCGAGAATATCCCGACCGAGCAGATGGGCGTGGGCAGCATCGCCAGCCTGCGCAGCCGCCGGGATACCAGCAAGACGCTGATCGTGACGGTTCAGCCGGATACCACATCCTTGCTGGCAGCACGTTTGAATACCGACAAGGCCTCCGAATTCGCGCACGGCGCCTATTGGGATCCGGTCATCTGGCGCGTGATTGCCGAAAAATGCCCCTGATTCCGGAACTTCTGGTGCGGCGCGCGATCCAATTGGCTACGCTCCCACAGGACGCCGCCACAGGGACGTGGCCTACCCCCGCTGGACGCATCGGCTATCCTTGGCAGGTGCCTCCTGCCCAGCGGTGATCCGATCAAGATTCGATTCTTCCTGCTCGTGGCGCTGCTTCCGGCCGTGGCTTGCGCGCAGCCGATCCCGCTCGACACCTATCTGGCAAGCTTGCAGCAAGGCGTCGATTCCGGCTTGTACCGGCAATTGGCCGTGGGCTGGATCGACGGCACGCAGGTTGGTCCGGGTCCGCCGCAAACCTGGTTTTTCGGCCGAGCTGCCAAGCCCGGTGCCGACAGCGAATTCGAGATTGGCGCGGCGAGCGAGATTTTCACCGGTCTGCTGCTGGCGCAATCCGCGCTGGAGGGCAAGGTGCGCCTGGATGCGCCGCTGCGGGACCTGTTGCCGCAGGATTTTCGCTTCGCCGATTCCGCACTCGGCGCGACCACGTTGCGTCAGCTGGCCAAGCGCAATTCGCGATTGCCGCAGATTCCGCCCAACCTGTTTCCGATCAACCCGGACGATGCCTATGCCGGCTTCGACGAGGCGGCCCTGCTCACTTTTCTTGCCAACTACCGGCTCGCCCCGGGCAATACCGCCGCCGCCTATTCTCCGCTCGATGCGGGTCTGCTCGGCGACCTGCTGGGTCGCGCCTACGGGCAGCGTTTTCCGGTCGTGCTGGTCTCGCGGATTCTCGACCCGTTGGGCATGGCGCATACCGGGGTCGGCGATGGCCCGCGACTGCTGCCGGGGTTCGGTCACGGGCAACCCGTTCCGCACTGGCATTTCGGGGCGCTTGCCGGCGCGGCGGGGCTGCGTTCGACATTGGCCGACCTGCTGCGCTTCGTGCAAGCCAACCTCACGCCCCAGCAATCCCCGCTGCGCGCGGCACTGCTGCTGGCGCGGCAGCCCGTGGGCGATTCGGCGCAAAGCGTGGGCCTCGGCTGGAACACCGTACAGACCACCCAAGATGGCCAGACTTGGCCACTGATCTGGCGTGCCAGCCGCACGGCCGGCTTTTCGATGTTCCTCGGGTTTCGCACCGACAAGCAACAAGGCCTGGTCCTGCTCGGCAACGCCGATGCCGACTTGAGTGCGCTCGGCATCGCCTGGCTCGAAGCGCGCCTGCCGCCGCCGCTGCCGCCGCCGCCACCCTCGCCGCCACCGCCGGACGAGCTGCGCGCCACTGCCGGCCTGTACCGCATCGAAGGTGGCGGGCCATTCATCGTGCGCGCATCCGCGAATGGATTGGATGCGCAGTTTCCGGGAAATTTC
>JAFEFP010000316.1 GCA_018240545.1 Pseudomonadota bacterium
GGTAAACTCCCGCACTCGGCTAGAATGCGCGTTCCCCGGTGCGGGGTGGAGCAGTCTGGCAGCTCGTCGGG
Organism: Pseudomonadota bacterium; assembly: GCA_018240545.1. Taxonomy (GTDB): domain Bacteria; phylum Pseudomonadota; class Gammaproteobacteria; order Xanthomonadales; family Rhodanobacteraceae; genus Rudaea. Next base: position 72 of record JAFEFP010000316.1, read on the forward strand.
CTCATAACCCGAAGGTCGCAGGTTCAAATCCTGCCCCCGCTACCATGCGCAGGATGCGCGTTGCCGATGTTTGGACGCGAGACAACGGCGGACCAGGAAAGGCCCTCGTGGCCTTTTTTTGTACCCGTGATAAACCCATGTTCAACAAGGAATTGACCCAATTGCTGACGCCGGTGGTGGCCGATCTGGGCCTGGAATGCCTCGGCGTCGAATACAGCCCCTCGCACGGCAACAGTCTGGTGCGGGTGTACATCGACGCGCGCGGGCGTGCGGTCACGGTGGACGATTGCGAGGCAGTGAGCCGGCAGGTATCGGCCACGCTCGACGTGGATGACCCCATCCAGGGTCGCTACACGCTGGAAGTATCGTCGCCCGGGCTGGACCGGCCGCTGTACACGCCGGAGCAGTTCGCGCGCGTCGTCGGTCAGGCGGCGAAGGTGGAAGTGATCCTGGCAATCGCGGGACGGCGCCGCTTCCAGGGACCGATTCTCGCGGTGGAAGGCGAGGACGTGGTGCTGGAACAGGATGGAACGCCGGTGCGCATTGCGCATGCAAACGTGCACAAGGCCAAGCTGGTCCCGCAGTACGACGAACCGGCCGGGAAACCGGGCAAACAAGGAAAATCGGGAAAATGACCCATTCGCCATGCCGGCATGGATTGCCGGCATCCAGACCGCAGGGAAGCCATCCTTGGCAACTGGATTCCGGCATTCCCTGCCGGAATGACGGCTGATGAAATTGGAGTGAGAGTGCCGCAATGAGCAAAGATCTGTTGTTGGTCGTGGACGCCGTCGCCAACGAGAAGGGCGTCGACAAGAACGTGATTTTCGAAGCGATGGAAGCGGCGCTCGCTTCCGCAGCGAAGAAGCGCTACCCGAACGAGGACGTCGCCACGCGCGTCGCCATCGACCAGCACAGTGGCGATTACGAGACGTTTCGCCGCTGGGAAGTTGTGGCCGACGACGTGGTCATGGAATCGCCGGACCGGCAATTGCGCCTGATGGACGCCGTCGATACGCATCCGGAGATCCAGGTCGGCGAATTCATCGAGGAGCCGATCGACAATCCCGAGTTCGGCCGCATCGCCGCGCAGGCCGCCAAGCAGGTGATCGTGCAGCGCGTGCGCGAGGCGGAACGCGCGCAGGTCGTGGATGCCTACAAGGATCGCGTCGGCGAACTGCTCACCGGCGTGGTCAAGCGCGTCGAGCGCGGCAGCGTCTACCTCGATCTCGGTGGCAACGCCGAGGCGTACATCCCGCGCGACAAGGCGATTCCGCGCGAAGCGGTGCGCGCCGGCGACCGCGTGCGCGGCTATCTTTTCGAGGTGCGTCCGGAACCACGCGGACCGCAGTTGTTTGTCTCGCGCACGGCGCCGGAATTCATGATGGAGCTGTTCAAGCTCGAGGTGCCCGAGGTCGGCCAGGGACTGGTCGAGATCAAGGGTGCCGCGCGCGACCCGGGTGACCGCGCCAAGATCGCCGTGCTCGCGCACGACAATCGCACCGATCCGATCGGCGCGTGCATCGGCATGCGCGGTTCGCGCGTGCAGGCGGTGTCGAACGAGCTCAACGGCGAGCGCATCGACATCGTGCTGTGGAACGACAATCCGGCGCAATTCGTGATCAACGCGATGGCGCCGGCCGAGGTGCAGTCGATCATCATGGACGAGGAAAAACATTCCATGGACATCGCGGTCGCCGAGGACAAGCTCTCGCAGGCGATCGGGCGCGGCGGCCAGAACGTGCGCCTCGCCAGCAAACTCACCGGCTGGCAGCTCAACGTGATGACGCAGGACCAGGTTGCCCAGAAATCCGAGGCCGAGCAGGAGACCGCGCGCAAACTGTTCCAGGACAAGCTCGAAGTCGATGCGGAAATCGCCGGCATTCTCGTGCAGGAAGGGTTTTCCACCGTCGAGGAAATCGCCTACGTGCCGACTGCCGAATTGATCGCAATCGAGGGCTTCGACGAGAACATCGTCGAAGAGCTGCGCGCGCGTGCGCGCGACGCATTGCTCACCGAGGCACTTGCGGTCGAAGAGGACATCGAGGACAACAAGCCGGCCGAGGATTTGCTGGCTGTGGATGGCATGGATGAAACCACGGCGTTCGCCCTGGCCGAGCACGGCGTCGTTACACGCGAGAATCTCGCGGATCTGGCCACCGACGAACTCATGGAGTTGGCGATCGACGGCATGGACGAGCTGCGCGCGGGTGAATTGATCATGGCGGCGCGCGCCGAGCAGGCGGCCTGAGCCGGAACACCCCGGCGCGATACGCTCACGGAGAACCATCACCATGTCGGATGTAACCATCAAACAACTCGCTGGCGTGCTCGGCATGAGCGTGGACAAGCTGCTCGTGCAGCTCGACGAGGCGGGCATGAAGTTCTCCGGCCCCGATCAGGTCGTGTCGAGCACGCAGAAGGTCAAGCTGCTGGGTTTCCTGCGACGCACGCACGGCAAGGGCGAGAAGGTCGTCGAGGAAGATACGTCGCCACGCCAGATTACGCTCAAGCGCAAGTCGGTGAGCGAGCTGACCGTGAATCAGGGCGCGGCGCGCGGCAAGACCGTTGCGGTCGAGGTGCGCCAGAAGCGCACCTACGTCAAGCGCAGCACGGTGGTCGAGGCGCAGGAAGTCGATCCCGAACGCGAAGACGCGTTGAAGAAATTGCAGGAATCGCAGGCCCGGAATCAGGCCGAACAGGCCGCGTTGAAGGCGCAGGACCAGCGTCGCGCCGAAGAAGAATCCAAGCTGCGCGCGGCCGAAGAGGCGCGCCGTGCCGAGGAGGCACGCCTGCGCGCGGAGGCCGAGGCCAGGGCCAAGGCGAGCGAACCGGCGCCGCGCACCGAAACGACGACCCGGGAAGAGCGCGCCGTGCCGGTGCGCAAGCCACACGCCGCGGATGACCGTCGCGGACGCACCGACGCGGAAGCCGCCCCACACGGCAAGCACAAGCCGAAACACGGTTCGCATCGCATGCGCGACGATGGCGATGACAGCGATGGCGCGAATCGCCTGTTCGGAGCCGAATTGCATTTGTCGGACGAAGGCCATGCGCGCCGTGGCGCGGCGAAGAAGAAGCCGCGCCGCATGGTCGAACCGGTGCGTGGCGCATCAGCCCAGCATGGCTTCTCCAAGCCCGTCGCACCGATGGTGCGCGAGGTGCCGGTGGGTGAGTCCATTCTCGTTTCGGACCTGGCCCAGAAAATGGCGGTCAAGGGTGCGGACGTGGTCAAGGCATTGTTCAAGATGGGCGTGATGGCGACCATCAATCAGGCCATCGACCACGATACTGCCGTGCTGGTGATCGAGGAACTCGGCCACACCGCCGTCAAGGCCGAGCAGAAGACCGCCGAGACGACGCTGGCCAAGGTCGAGGTGCAGGGCATGAAAACCGTGCGCCCGCCGGTGGTCACGATCATGGGCCACGTCGATCACGGCAAGACCTCCCTGCTCGACTACATCCGCCGCGCGAAAGTGGCGGCTGGCGAGGCCGGCGGCATCACCCAGCACATCGGCGCGTATCACGTCAAAACCGGCAAGGGCACGATCAGCTTCCTCGACACACCGGGCCATGCCGCGTTCACCGCGATGCGCGCGCGCGGCGCCAAGCTCACCGACATCGTCGTGCTCGTCGTCGCGGCCGATGATGGCGTCATGCCGCAGACGATCGAGGCGATCCAGCATGCCAAGGCCGGCAATGTGCCGCTGATCGTGGCGGTGAACAAGATCGACAAGCCCGAAGCGAATGCCGACCGGATCAAGCAGGACATGATCCAGCACGAGGTGGTGTCCGAGGAATTCGGCGGCGACACGCAAATCGTGCCGGTTTCCGCGAAGACCGGGCAGGGCGTGGACAACCTGCTCGACGCGATCCTGTTGCAGGCTGAAGTCATGGACCTCAAGGCCGTGACCGACAGCATCGCCACCGGCGTCGTGGTCGAGGCGAGCCTGGACAAGGGTCGCGGTCCGGTGGCGACCGTGCTGGTGCAGCAGGGTACGCTGAAGAAGGGCGATTTCCTGGTTTGCGGCGTCGAGTTCGGCCGTGTGCGCGCGATGTTCGACGAATCGGGCCAGCCGACCGAAACGGCGGGTCCGTCGATCCCGGTGCAGTTGCTCGGTTTGTCGGGTGTGCCGAACGCCGGGGATGATTTCGTCGTGGTCGAGGACGAACGCCTCGCCAAGCAGGTGGCGGCCGAGCGTGCCGCCAAACTGCGCGAATCGCGCCTGACCAAACAGGCGGTGCGCCTGGAAGACGTGATTTCGCAGATGGGCCAGGGCGACGAACAGGCCGTGCTCAACCTCGTCGTCAAGACCGACGTGCAAGGCTCCGCCGAAGCATTGCGCGACGCGCTGACCGCGATCGGCAATGATCGGGTCAAGGTCAATGTGATTGCCTCGGGCGTCGGCGGCATCACCGAGTCGGACGCGACGCTGGCCGTGGCCTCCAGGGCCATCGTCATCGGCTTCAACGTGCGCGCGGACGCGGCCGCGCGCAAGCTGCTGGAAACCAACGGGGTCGACCTGCGCTACTTCTCCATCATCTACGACGTGATCGACCAGGTGAAACAGGCCGCGACCGGCCTGCTCGGCATGGAGGTCCGCGAGGAAATCATCGGTACCGCGCAGGTGCGCGACGTGTTCCGCTCGTCCAAGTTCGGCGCCATTGCCGGCTGCATGGTCGTCGAAGGCGTGGTCAAGCGCCACAAGCCGATCCGGGTGCTGCGCGACAACACCGTCATCTTCCAGGGCGAACTCGAATCGCTGCGTCGCTTCAAGGAAAACGTCGACGAGGTACGTAACGGCATGGAATGTGGCATTGGCGTCAAGCAGTACAACGACGTCAAGCCGGGCGACCAGATCGAGTGTTATGAGCGCATCGAGGTCGCGCGGACGCTGTAATGCCGTCGCATTCCTTCACCCGCTCCGACCGTCTTTCCGCCGAGCTGCGCCGCCTCGTCGGCACTCTGGTGCACGCGGCGGTGCGCGAGCACGCGTTGCCGTCGATGAGCGTGTCCGACGTCGAGTGCAGCAAGGATTTCGACGTCGCCACCATCTACGTCACCGCGTTGTTGCCGGATCAGGCGCCGGAGGGCGTCAAGGCGCTCAAGGCGATGGCCAGGGACTTGCGCAGGCAGTTGTCGAAGATCATGCGCGTGCGCCGCGTGCCGGAACTGCGCTTCAAGTATGACGATTCGGTCGATCGTGGCGAGCGCATCGAATCCTTGCTGCGCGGGGAAAAATGAAACCCGCTTTGCGGGCCGTCACCGGCATCCTGCTCCTCGACAAACCCGCAGGAATCAGCTCCAACCGCGCGCTGCAACTGGCAAAACGCCTTTACGGCGCGGCCAAGGCCGGGCACACCGGCAGTCTCGATCCGCTGGCCACCGGGCTGTTGCCGATCTGCTTCGGCGAGGCGACCAAGATCGCCGGTCACCTGCTCGGATCGCACAAGGCCTATGCGGCGCGATGCCGGCTTGGGGTGACGACGACGACGGACGACAGTGAAGGCGCAATCGTCCGGACCCGGCCCGTGCCGACGCTGGACGACGCCCGCATCGACGCCGCACTGGCGACCCTGCGCGGTCGCATCGTGCAGGTCCCGCCGGCCTATTCGGCGATCAAGCAGGGCGGCGTGCCCTTGTACCGGCGTGCTCGCCGCGGCGAGGACGTGCAGGTGCCGTCGCGTGAGGTCGAGGTGCATCGGCTGGAATTGCTGGCTCGCGCGGACGAGGTGCTCGATCTGCACGTCGAATGCGGCTCTGGTACCTATGTGCGCAGCCTAGTCCGCGACATGGGTGAAACGCTGGGTTGCGGAGCGCACCTGACGGCGTTGCGGCGCTTGTGGGTGGATCCGTTCCGCGAGCCGCACATGCATGCGCTGCAAGCCCTGGAACAGGCGCATGCCGACGGAGGATTCGCTGCCCTGGATCGTTTGCTCTTGCCACTCGAAGCCGGGCTGAGCGCGTTGCCGCTCATCGCGCTGGACGATGTGCAGGCGACACGCCTGCGTCACGGGCAAGCCCTGGCCATGCCCGACGCACCGGCCTGTCCGCGGGCGCGCGCCTGCGATCCGGCGGGCCGGCTGGTGGCGCTGGTCCGGGTGGAAGCCGGCGGCGCGATCCGGGTCGTACGCGGGTTTTCCGATGGCTGCGAAATCGGGTTATAATAAGGGGCTTTTCCAGCCCGGGCTCCGTCCCGGACCCTGACGCAGGCCGCGCTCTTCCATCGGACAGGGCTGGTCGGCGCCGTATGCACCAGCAAAGGTAAACAACATCATGTCGCTTTCCACCGAACAAACCGGCAAGGTTATCGCGGACTATCGCCGCGCCCCCAACGATACCGGCTCGCCGGAAGTGCAAGTGGCGCTGCTCTCGGCGCGCATCGAGCACCTGTCCAAGCATTTCGCCGAGCACGACAAGGACCACCACTCGCGCCGCGGCCTGCTCAAGATGGTCAACCAGCGCCGCAGCCTGCTGGCCTACCTGAAGAAGTCCGATGCCGGGCGTTACCAGACGCTGATCGAGCGCCTGGGCCTGCGTAGGTAAACAAGCACACCAATCCCCGCTGCGGCGGGGATTTGTTTTACCCGTCAACCTTTCAACCGAAACCGGCGGTTCCGCGCACGGAAACGACCGCAGCAAGGGCAAACACGATGGCCAAGGTCACAAAGAAGTTTCAGTACGGAAATCACACAGTCACGCTGGAGACGGGCGAAATCGCCCGCCAGGCGTCCGGCGCCGTCATGGTGTCGATCGACGGCACCGTCGTCCTCGTCACCGCGGTCGCCGCGGCGAAGGCGAAGGAAGGCCAGGACTTCTTCCCGCTCACCGTCGACTACGTCGAGAAATTCTACTCGGCCGGCCGCATTCCCGGCGGCTTCTTCAAGCGCGAAGGCCGTCCGACCGAGAAGGAAACATTGACCAGCCGCCTGATCGACCGCCCGGTGCGCCCGCTGTTCCCCGAGGAATACAAGAACGAAGTGCAGGTCATCGCCCAGGTCGTGTCCTTGAATCCCGAAGTGGACGGCGACATCCCGGCCATGATCGGCGCCTCGGCGGCGCTGGCGCTCGCAGGCATTCCGTTCAAGGGTCCGATCGGCGCCGCGCGCGTCGGTTATGCGAACGGCAGGTACCTGCTCAACCCGACCTCGACCGAACTGCAGACCTCCGACCTCGATCTCGTCGTGGCCGGCACCGCCAACGCCGTGCTGATGGTCGAGTCCGAGGCCAAACTGCTCAGCGAAGAGGTCATGCTCGGCGCGGTCACGTTCGGCCATCGCGAGCTGCAGAAGGTCATCAACGCGATCAATGAATTCACGGTCGAAGCCGGTACGAAGCCGTCGGCATGGACAGCGCCGGCCAAGAACGACGCACTGATCGGCGCGCTCAAGCAAGCCGTCGGCAACAAGCTCGCCGACGCGTTCAAGGTGCGCGACAAGCTGCAACGCCGCGACGCGATCGCCGCAATCAGGCAGGAAACCCTGACGACCCTCTCCGGTCAGGCCGAGGCCGCGGGCTGGGTCGCCGCCGACCTCGCCAAGGAATTCGGCGAACTCGAATACCGCACCCTGCGCGATTCGGTGCTCGACACCAAGGTGCGCATCGACGGCCGCGCGCTCGACGGCATCCGCCCGATCACGGTGCGCGTGGGCGTGCTGCCGCGCACGCACGGCTCGGCCCTGTTCA
>JAFEFP010000317.1 GCA_018240545.1 Pseudomonadota bacterium
CGCTGGACAAGGTCATCAAGACCATGCGCGACACCGGCCGCGACATGCAGGACAAATACAAGGAAACCTCGCGCGGCGGATTGGCGGTGAATGTGATCGAGTGCTGATATCGCCGGATATCGACTTTGCGGGGCTGGCTGCGGTTTTCCGGGATTTCCAGTCATTAACCGCTTGTTTTTTGTTGTTAAATAAACAACAATCATTGTCATAATGACAACGAAAAACACTCACCGACACGATCCCGCCAAGGTACTTTTTGGTGCCGATCATCGCCGCCTGCTGGGGCTGCTGTACATGCGCCCTGACGAGAGCTTCCATGTGCGCGAGATTGCGCGCCTGACCGGCGCCGATGCCGGCAATGCGCATCGCGCGCTGCGCAAGCTCGAACAGGCAGGGCTGGTCAAGGCGGAACGAATTGGCAACCAGCGTCGATATCAGGCCAACCCGGAAAACCCGATTTTCACCGAACTGCAAGGCATCGTGCGCAAGACCATGGGCCTGGCCGACGTGCTACGCGATGCGCTGCAACCACTGATCGCCCGCATCGAACAGGCCTTTGTGTTCGGCTCCATCGCGCGCGGCGAGCAGGGCCCGCGAAGCGACGTGGACCTGATGGTCGTCGGCAACGCCACCTATGAGGACGTGATCGGCGCGGTCCACCCTCTGCACGAGATCCTCAATCGCGAAATCAACCCGATCGTCATGACGCCGGGCGAGTTTCGCAAGCGCGCGCGCGAAGCAGGCTTCATCCAGCGCGTGCTGAGCGGGCCGCGCATTGCATTGTTTGGGAGCGCACATGACGCTTGAGAATCTGGCGCGCATCAACCGCCTGCAGCCGCACACGCCCGCGCGCGAGGAAATTCGCAAGTTGCTCGCGGGCGCAGCGCGCAGTCTGAAAGACGCCCGCAATCCCGGCATTTCCGACGCTGCGCGCTTCACTCTTGCCTACACGGCGATCATGGAAGCCGCACAGGCGGCCCTGTTCGCGAATGGCTACCGGCCGAGCAAGAGCGAAGGCGGCCATCACATGACCATGGTGCAAAGCCTTGTGCACACGATCGGCCTGGACCCGGTGCGCATGAAAGTGCTCGACAACATACGCCACAAGCGCAACGTCATCGACTACTCGGGCGAGGACGCCGAACCGAGCGAGGCCGCGCATGCCATCGCGTCCGCACAGGCCCTGCTCGACGACGTGAACGCGTGGCTCACGCGCAATCATCCGGAACTGTCGTGACCACATGAGCAATACTGTAGATGTGATTGAGCGCTGATCAGTCTTCGCGCCGCTTGCGCGCGATCGCTGAAGACGCCAACGATGCGATCAACTCGCGAACTACTTTCTGGTCCTTGATCGGCAGCGCAAGAAACGCCTCGAACGTAAGGCGATCCGGGCCGGTCACGTGATCCGGCCAAAGTGCGCGCGGCTCGCGCACACCGGCTGCGGCGGCCTCGCGCATCAAGCTGTACGCATCCATGCCGAGCATGCGGGAAAGCCCATGCATTGCCTCCGGCCTGGGCAAATGCTTCGCGTGCAGCCAGTGCGAAATCGTCTGCTGCGCAACAGAAACATCACCCTCGCGCGCCAATGATTTCACCAGTGCGACCGGCCGCGAATCGAAATTCTGCCGCTTCAGCTCCTCGCGCAGGCGCCGCGCAAAGATCGCTCGTTCGTTTCTCATGGCGCAGACCATACGGCCCGCACGTGCGCCTATTTGAAAGAATAACGTTCACTTTTATGAGCGTTTTGCTTACATTGGCGATCCATTCCCCCATTGCGGACTGCCATGTCCAAATCGCTGCTGGAAGAACTGCCGCGCATCGTTGCCAACGGAAAGGCGCAGGCCGAAAAGATTCTCGAAGGGCTGGAAAGCCGGCACCGCGTCGGCCTGCAGACGCGCGAATGGGTGCTGCCGTCCAAGGACACCGCCGAAACCGACTGGATTGCCGCGAACGAGCGCGCGGTGCGCCTGCGAGCCAGCGATGGCGGCGACTGGCACAACCGCCTGATCTACGGTGACAACCTGCTCGCGATGGCCGCGCTGCTGGCCGGCGACGAGAACACGCCAAGCCTGCGCGGCAAGGTCGATCTGATCTATATCGATCCGCCGTTCGACTCCAAGGCTGATTACCGCACCAAGGTTACGCTGCCAAACGTCGAGATCGAGCAGCGGCCGACGGTGATCGAGCAGTTTGCCTACTCTGATACTTGGTCGGATGGTACAGCGTCGTATCTCGCGATGATCACGCCGCGACTGGTACTGATGCGAGAACTACTCGCCGATACTGGAGCGATATACGTGCATTTGGACTGGCACGTGGGGCATTACGTCAAATTAGCGCTCGATGAAGTTTTCGGCGGCGGCAATTTCCTGCGTGAAGTGATTTGGAGCTTCGATACCAAGTCTGGCTACAAGAGTGCAGTGAACAATTGGATCCGTAGTCACGACTCGATTTTTTACTGGGCAAAAAATAAGTCATTAGTTAGCTTCACAAAAGAGTATCTCCCTTACGACGACGAGTATCTCAAACGATTTAAGAAGAAGGATTCCGATGGTCGGCTGTATCGTGATGATCGTGGTAGTGGAGCCAAACAATATCTCGATGAACTGAAAGGAGTAGCGGTTTCGGATGTGTGGTCAGATATAAAGTCATTCCAGCAAGACGCTACGTCATCCGAGTACTTGGGCTATTCGACACAAAAGCCCGAAAAGCTGTTACGCAGAATCATCAATGCTTCGTGCCCAGAGGGTGGTCTCGTGGTTGATTGTTTTGGTGGCTCAGGCACCACCGCCACCACCGCCGAAAAACTTGGTCGTCGCTGGATCACGACCGACCTCGGCAAGCCCGCCTGCATGATCATGCGCAAGCGCCTGATCGATCTCGGCGCGAAACCATTTCTGTATCAAGCGATTGGGGATTATCAGGTCGAAACGGCGAAAAGCCATTTCGGTCGCGGCATGCGTATCGGCGATCTGTCCTCGATCGTGCTGTCGCTGTACGGCGCGCAGCCGCTCGATCCAGACGACAATCCGCTGCGCAATCTTGGCAAGGTGATCTTCGGCGGCAAAAAGACGCTCGTGCTCGTCGATTCGCCGAGCAAGCTGACCGGCGCGGCAACACTGAAGCGTGCGATCGCGCAGCGCAATAACCTGCTCGGCGGTTGGGATCGCGTGGTCGTGCTCGGCTGGAATTTCGAACCCGGCATCGGCGAAAGCATCGCGACGTTGAAGGACGACCGCCTCGAAGTGCTGGTGATTCCGCCCGACCTGATCGACCGGCTGAAGAAAAAAGGTGGCATCGAAAAACTGCGTGTGCAGGTGCGTTTTTCGAGCCTGCAATATCTCACCGTGAATCCGGTCATGCGCAAGCGCACCGACGACGGCGAGCGTATCGAGGTGCAGCTCAAGAACTATGTGCTGCTCTCGCCTGAGGCGATCAACCTCGACGAGGCCAACCGCGCCAAGCTGCTCAAGGTGATGAATGCCGAGCCGCTCGCGCTGATCGAATACTGGGCGGTCGATCCGGATTACGACGGCAAGGTGTTCCGCTCGGTCTGGCAGGACTATCGCGGCAACACGGCGAACGACGACGATCCATTGCGCGTGGTCGCGACCGCGAATTTCATCGCGCCGCGCAAGGCGGGCGGGCGCCGCGTGTGCGTGCGCGCGGTCGACGTGTTCGGCTTCGAGGCCGAAGTCGTGCAGGACGTGGCGGAGCCGGGCAAGTGAGCGCGCGGGAATCAGGCGGCGAGTCGGCGCAACTTGCGCAGATGCGCCCCGAGTTCGCGTTCGGCGATCTTGAGATCGTAATCCGTTTGCAGGTTCAGCCAGAACTGCGGGCTTTGTCCGAACGCACGCCCGAATCGCAGCGCAAGTTCGGCCGAAACCGGGCGTTCCTCGCGAACGACGTGCGAAATACGCATCGGCGAAACCCCGATCGCGCGCGCGAAGGCTGCCTGACTCATGCCGCGATCGCGCAGGATTTCTTCAAGCAACTCGCCGGGGTGGATGGGCGGCAGGCCGTTTTTAGTGACGGTGATGGACATGATGCGAATTCCTCAGTGGTAGTCGACGATCTCGACGTCGAATGCGTGGCCATCTTCGAAGCGGAAGCACAGCCGCCATTGGTCGTTGATGCGGACGCTCCATTGTCCGGCCCGGGCACCGCTCAACGCTTCCAGGTGATTCGACCACGGCTCGCGCAAATCTTCCGGACTGACTGCCAGATGCAGATATTTGAGTCTGCTCAACGCACGCCGCACGATGCTCTGCGGAAGACGTCGCGTCGTTCCAGTTATGAACAGCCGCTCGGTTTCCTTGTCGGCGAAGCTCC
>JAFEFP010000318.1 GCA_018240545.1 Pseudomonadota bacterium
ACTGCTGCCGGCTCCGGTCGTCAGATCAAACTCGGCGTAGTAATGGCCGCTGCCGCTGGCGGGCAATGTCTGCGTGATTGTCTTGAATCCACTTGACTGTCCGGCATCCGCAACATTGAATCGTATCGCCGGTGCCCCGCCACCAACAAGAGTTATTCGGACTTCATCGGTATTGAACGAACCCGGAGCAGTATTCGAAAAAGAATTCAGAACCCTAACTTGGAAGTTAGGAGAAGTTAAAGTGAGTGCCGAAATATCAAAATAGAAGCGCGCGCGGTAACGTGGTTCATTCTGTGGGCTAGTATCGGAAACGTAAGCCTTGACGTTAGGGGCGGGGGTCGCACCAACGTTGACTTGCAGCACGCAACTGGTGCCCGCCAAGCCTTGCCCCGGACTCCCCCCAAAGATATTCATGTAGCCGCCGCCGCCGACGGATTGCGAACTCCACGCGCCGCCACCGCCCGGCGTCGAATTGCCGGTGTTGGTCGACAAGGTCGGGCACGCCGCGAACGCGCCGCTGGCCATCACCAACCCACCCAAGCCGAGCGTCGCCAGAGCCAGCGCCTTCATCTTGAACGATTTCATACTGTTGTCTCCCAGTCTCGATCGGGGATGGCCTTGGCCCCTGCCCCGCGTTGCAGCACGCCCGAATGCGCCGAATCTAGCGGATTGCCCGTGTCCGGTCAATAGCTTGGACCGGATTGTTGAGGCATTCCGTGACGCAGATCAATCGGAACCCGAATTTCACCCCGTTTCGGGGCTCGTCTACCAGAACGCAAAAGGGCGGGGAAAGCGGACAGGTTACAGCCGCGGCGCCCAATACCCCGGGCGCCTGCGCCAGGGCGCGACGGCGAGTACCTGGACGACGCCATCGACTTCGCGGAACAGAATGCTGAAAGGAAACCCCGTCAGCGCCACTCGGCGAATACCCGGCACCTGCACTACCTTGTAGCGGCGCGGGCCCTCACAGACTTTTTCAATCGCCGCAAGAAAGACGGCGTGGTAGCGCCGGCCAAGGCCAGCCGTGCGCGATTCGTACCATGCCACTTGTTCTTCGTGCTCCAGAGCCGCCTCTGGATGCAGGAAATACTTCACTTGAGCCGAGCCCGAATCCGGCGCTCCAGTTGTTCAGGTTCGACAAGGCGAACCGCGCCTGCGTCGATGTCGCGGGCGCGTCGGGCGGCTGTTTGCAGCCACAATGCGTCGGCTTCGACCGCCGAAAGCGCGTCGAGACTTTCCAGAAGCTTCTGGGCGAGCCTTGCGCGCCGGGCGACGGGAAGTTCCAAGGCTTCTTTTTCAATCGCGCGTGCGTTCATGAGTCGATGATAACACCGCGAAAGGCGGGGAAAGCGGACAGGTTACTCACCGCCCAGACTCAGCAACCTTCTCCGCCAGCCACAGCTTGATGAGCGACTGCCGGGTAACGCCCCGATGACTGGCTTCCCGGTCGAGTTGCTCGACCATCCATGCCGGAAAGTCGACATTGACCCGCTTTTGTTCTTGCTGCGGCCTGCGCCCCTTGGCGAGATCCAGGTGCTTGAGCACGCTCTTGCCTGACTCGAATTTGCGATCGAACTCACTGGCCTTCATAAAGTGCTGCCTCCTCGGGCCGCGCCCTGCGGACCCAACTCATGCGAATGTTCGCCCCGCGGTACGTGGTGACCGCCGACCAATGCTTGCCGCCCAAGATACCGATCACGAGATAGCGCGGTCCATCCACGGTCTTGGCCGGGACCTCCAGAAGACCGGGATCGTCCCAAAGTCCCTGCGCCTGGACAAAGTCGATGCCGTGCTTCGCCTTGTTCGACCGGTTCTTGGTTTCGTCATATTCGAACATGGTATAGAAATTATACCGCTTTCACGCAGGCGCCTTCAACTCGGGTATTCGGCAATCGCAACGGCTCTGCGGCTGCCGCAGTCAGGCCCACCCTCTCGGCAACCGCACGGGCGGCCGCAGGCCGAGCTTGCCGCTGCGCTGCGCAAACCCGCGGTCGTCGAAACTGGCGACGGACTCGCAATCCGCGTAGCTGGCATGGTGCAGGGCGTCTGCGAAATCCAGACCCGCCGCGTGACTCTCGATCGCCCGTTCGAGCACCTGCCGGTCGTCGAAGCGGATGTGCGGTTGCGCCAGAAGGTGCCGCAGCACGACCTGCACCTGCGCGCGCGAAAAACGATAGTAGCCGCGCAGTACCCATTCCAGTTCGAGTACCACGCTGCGGCAGACGGCCAGCGGCGCGCCGGATTCCAGCAATCGTCGCGCCTGTTCGCGTTGCCGCGCCGTCGCCGCATCGGCAGCATCCTCGACGTAGTACCGCGCCAGGATATTGGTATCCAGACCGGTCGCGTTCATTTGCCGGCAAGCACGGCCGCGGCGTCGAAATCCGCAGGCACGCTGCGGCGCTTGCTCTTGAGCAGGCCGAAGCCGCTGGCCGTCACCGTGGCCGGAGCGCTCACGCGCACGAGTTCGGCATGGTCGCCGGCAAGGCGGAAACGCACTTTGGTGCCGGAGCGAATGCCGAGTTTCTGCCGCACATCCCGCGGGATGGTGACCTGGCCCTTGCTGGTGACCGAAAGGTCGCCCATGGCCCGCTCCCGATAAAGTAATACCAGGTAAGGATTTTAGATCGTGCGGACGCATCGTGCAACGTCACCGCATTGACGCCCCGCCAACCACTGCGGACAATATCCGTATACATCTGGACAATGCCTTGGTCGACGCCAACCCCAACCTGCTCACCATCATCCCCGCGCGCAACGAGGCGGCGACGGTCGGCGAGATCGTGCGCCGCGTGCGCGCGGCGGTCGGCGGCGACGTGCTCGTGGTCAACGATGCCAGCGACGACGACACCTGCGCGCGGGCGCGGCAGGCGGGCGCGGTGGTCGTCGACCTGCCGCTGCGCCTGGGCGCCTGGGGCGCGGCGCAAACCGGCTTGCGCTACGCGCGGCGCAACCGCTACGCCGTGGCGCTGACGCTGGACGCCGACGGCCAGCACCATCCCGAAGAGCTGCCGCGCCTCGTCGCCGCGTGGCTCGCCAGCGGCGCGAACGTGGCGATCGGCACGTTTCCGCAGCGCCTGTCGAAGGCGAAGCGGCTGGCTTGGCGCTACTTTCATCTCATCACCGGCATCGGCGTGCAGGATTTCACCTCGGGCCTGCGCGTGTACGACCGCCGTGCGATCCGCGCGCTGGCCGCGCGCGAGGCCAGCCTGCTCGATTACCAGGACCTGGGCGTGCTCATGCTGCTGCGCCAGCGCGGCCTGCGCCTGTGCGAGGTGCCCACGCCGATGTCGCAGCGGCGCAACGGCGGCTCGCGCGTGTTTTCGTCCTGGCCCACCGTGCTGCGTTACCTGCTGCACACCACGGTGCTGTGCTTCGCGCAAATCGGCACGGCACGACAGGCGGCACGCGCATGAACAGCGTGCAGGTTACCGCTGCCGTCGTGGGTATCCTGCTGGCCGGCACGATCCTGCTGCTGGTGCGACGCACGCACCTGCACGGCAGCCATGCGCTGTGGTGGCTGGCGGTGGCCGGCGCGATCCTGCTGCTGGGCGTGTTCCCGCCGGTGATCGACGGGGTCGGCCGGCTTACCGGCATCCACTACCCGCCGGTGATCCCGATCATCATCGGCATCGGCATGATCCTGGTGCGCCTGCTGAAGATGGACATCGACCGCTCGCGCTCGGAACGGCAACTGCGGCGGTTGACGCAAAAGCTCGCGATCCTGGAACAGGAACTCACGCAACTGCGCCGCGACAAGCCACGCAAGCTCTCCGCCAAGGGCGCCAAGGTGATCCCGCTGCCGAAATCCGGCGATGGGTGAGGCGCGGATGACGAAGGCAATCATTCCTTCTCGTCATTCCGGCAGGGATTGCCGGAATCCAGGACGCAGGACGCATCATTGGGCCTGCGAAAATCGATGAAATGTCCTTGTGTTCGTCATTCCGGCAGGGACTGCCGGAATCCAGTTTGCAGGGACGCAAAGTCTCGGCCATGAATGAAAAGCAGCCGTGCGTGTATTTGCTGGCAAGCCGCCAGAATGGCACGCTGTATGTCGGCGTCACTTCCGATCTCATCAAGCGCATCCACGAACATCGGAGCGATGCAGTCGAGGGCTTCACGAAAAGATTCCGTGTGCATGCGCTGGTATGGTTCGAATTGCACCGGTGCATGGCAGCCGCCATCCTGCGTGAGAAGCAGATCAAAAAATGGCCGCGCGCGGCAAAAATCCAGTTGATCGAGAAGCAGAATCCCGCCTGGTTGGATCTATGGCAAGGTTTGGTGTCACCATCCCCGGCAACTGGATTCCGGCAGTCCCTGCCGGAATGACGAGCCATGACGAATCTGGCCTCACCATCCCCGGCAACTGGATTCCGGCAGTCCCTGCCGGAATGACGAGATAGGTTGCGGTGGCAACGCCCATGCGCATCCTCCACCTCGGCAAATTCTTCCCGCCGCACCCCGGCGGCATCGAGCGTTTCGTGGCCGATCTCGCCGCTGCGCAGGCGGCGCAGGGCATGTCCGTGCGCGTGCTCGCGCATGCGGAACCGGGAAGCTGGCGCAGCCAACATTTGCGCGCGGGCGACGTCGACGTCGATCTCGCGGCCTGCCACGGGCAATTCGTCTACGCGCCGGTGAGCCCGGCTTTCCCGCGCCTGCTCGCGCGCGCGATCCGCGAATTCCAGCCGGATGTGCTGCACATCCACGTGCCGAATACGTCCGCGTTCTGGGCCATGCTCTCGCCTGCCGCGCGGCGTATCCCGTGGATCGTGCATTGGCACGCGGATATCCCTCTGGATTCGCGCCGCCGTGCACTGCGCATGGCCTATCGCCTGTACAAACCCTGGGAACAGGCGCTGCTGCGGCGTGCGCGCGCGGTGATCGCCACGTCGCAAGCCTATGCGGATTCCAGCGCGGCGCTGGCGCCGTGGCGGGACAAGGTCCGCGTGGTTCCGATCGGACTCCCCGCTGCGCCAACCGGAGAGGCCGCACCTTCTATCGATTGGCCCGCAGCCGGCCTGCGCCTGCTGGCCGTGGGCCGACTGAGTTATTTCAAGGGCTTCGACGTGCTGTTGCGCGCGCTCAAGCAGGTTCCGGAAGCGAGCCTCGTGCTGATCGGCGGCGGCGAATGCGACATGTCTCTGCGTGCCCTGGCGCGCGAGCTGGACGTCGCCGCGCGCGTTCGATTCACGGGGCGGCTGGACATGGATGCAACCGGACAGGCGCTTCTCGTATCGGCTTATGCGAATGCCGATGTGTTCTGCCTGCCATCGACCGAGCGCGCCGAAGCGTTCGGCATCGTGCTGCTCGAAGCCATGCGCGCGGGATTGCCGGTAGTCGCCAGCGACATTCCCGGATCGGGCGCGGGATTCGTCGTGCAAGATGGCGAAACCGGGACGCTCGTTCCACCGAACGACGCCTCTGCGCTGGCCACGGCGCTGCGGCGCCTTGCCGCGGATGCGAAGCTCAGGCAACGCTACGGCGAAACGGGCCGCCGACGCTTCCAGCGTGAATTCACCCTGGAGCGGGTGACGCCACGGGTATCTGACCTGTATCGGCAGGTTCTTGCCCGCGGCACATCAACGCCAGCACCGTAACCGCCACCGGCACGAGTTGCAGGATCAGGCGGT
>JAFEFP010000319.1 GCA_018240545.1 Pseudomonadota bacterium
ACTGACCGTGTGGATGTCGCCGGGCATGGCCGGGGCGGCGGGCCCGAAGCTGCGCGGTGCGGCGTGGCGCAGTTCATCGGCGTGGCGCGCATGCGCCAGGGCAAGCGCCGCCATGGCCGCGTCCGCATCGTTGGCCTTGTCGCAGGCGCGGGCCAGTTCGTAATAGTAGGCATAGTCGCCCGCTTGCACGGGAGGGTTTTGTTCCAGGATGGCGCGCGCGGCTTCGCCGTTGCCACGGCGCAGCAGCAACGTGGCCTGAAGCTGCAGGATTTCCTGGCGCAGGGATTGCGTTGCGCTGGTCAGATCGATTGCCTGCAGCAGGCGCTCGGCAGCGTCCAGACGGTTGTAGCGTTCTTCGACCTTGGCCAGCAGCACGCGCGCTTCGAGATAGCCCGGATTGCGCGCGACCATCTCCGCCAGCAGATCGCGGGCGTCGGGTGTGCGTCCCAGCGGCATCAACTGTTGGGCCAACTCCAGCTGCAGCGGATCGTCGTGCAAGGGCAACCACTGGCGCCAGGGTCCGATCAGGTCCTCCGCGCCGCGAAAATCGTGGGCGAGAGCGCAGGCGCGCGCGGCGTGGATGCGCACCGTTGCGGAGTGGCGGTCGAGTTCGAACGCGTCCAGCAGCATCTCACGTGCGGCAAGATAGTCCTTGCGTGCGATCAGCAACAATCCGGCACGGATACGCGCATCGACATTGCGCGGATCGAGGTCGATGACCCGGTGCCAGGCCGCTTCGGCATCGCCCAGGCGCCCGGCCTCGGCCAGGGCGGTGGCGTAATTGCTCCAGTGGATCGGGCTTGGCGGCACAAGGTCCGCCAGGCGCCGGTAAAACGGCAGGGCGTCGTCGACGCGCCCCTGGAAGTGCAGGCTCATCGCGAGCAACAGCAGCAGGTCGGCCGCGTCGGGATCGCGCGCCAGCGCGACTCGGCATTGGCGTTCGGCCTCGACGAAGTTGCCGCCGCGTTGCAGCGCGACAATGGCGGGAATGGTGGTTTCGTGCATGGCCAAAAAAAAGCCGCGCGAGAGACTCGCGCGGCTCACAAGGTTGGAACCGGTAATCGAAACTACCGGATCAGAACTTCACCGTCACGCGCGCCCAGTAATAGCGACCCATCATGTCGAAGTTGCCCGGGTCGGTATTGGCGTTGAGCGAGTTGTTGGCGTACAGGAACGGCGGCTGGATGTCGCCGACGTTGTCCACGCCCACGTCCAGGCGGGTGTTGATCTGCTCGATGTTGTAACCCACCTGCACGTCGTTGTACGTACGCGCGCCGTAGAAGAGCTCGTAGCCCTTGAGCGTGCAATACGAACCGTAGTAGCAGGTGCCGGCCGGGAACGTGTCCTGCGACGGCGCCTTGGAACCCATGCGGAACTTGCCAACGTAGCGCATGCGCCACGAGGCATCCCACGGACCCAGGTTCCAGTTGACCGAACCCAGTGCGCGCCAGCGCGGGAACAGGCAGACGCCACCGCCCAGATCCGCGCACGCTGCTTGCGCGCCGGAGCCGAAGTTCAGCACGTGTCCGGCATTGTGGTACACCGTATCCGCCGAATTCTGGTTGTACTGGGCAAGGTAGGTGGCATCCAGGCCGACCATGAACTGGCCGAAGCTGAACTGCGGCAGACGGTACTTGACCGAGAAATCCGCGCCCTTGGTGTCGAGACGACCGAGGTTGGCGGTCGGCTCCAGGATCTGCGCGATCTGGCCGGGCTGCGTGCTGGTGGCGCTGAAACGCGTGATCAGCGGGCAGTACTGCAACTGACCCGCGTAGCAGTTGTTCAGCACCGCCTGCGCGCCGACCGAGACGATCGTGTTGATCAGGTATACGCGCCAGATGTCGGCCGATACCGACAGCCCGTCAAGCCAGGACGGCGAGTAGACGAAGCCGTAGTTGAACGTGGAGCCGCTTTCCGGACCGAGCGGGAAGTGCGCGTATTCGGAGCCGGAGGCGACGGCCTTGATCTGCTGGCCGAGGTTGACGTCGGTGTTCTGGAACGATCCGTCCGTCGGCACGCCGACGCAAGCCAGCGCCGGGCCGGTGCCGGCCGCTGCACCCGTGAAGCCGGTGCACGGATCGGAACTGAGCTTGGGCGCGTCGCTGACCGGGTTGCCGAACAGGTCGCCGATCTGCGGCGCCCGGAACACCTTGTTGTAGTTTGCGCGCAGGAGCAGGTCGGCGATCGGCTTCCACTCCACGCCGATGGCGTAATTGTTGGTGCTGCCGAAGGTATTGTACTTGGACCAGCGGTCGCTCAGGGTCACGTTCAGCGAATTGACGAACGGCAGGTCCTTGAGCACGGGCAGGAACAATTCGCCGTAGGCTTCCTTCACGTTGTAGCCGCCTTGCAGCGCCGAGGAGCACTGGCTGCCGAGCGTGCAGTTGCCGGTTGCCGGATTGATCTGCAGGACCGGATCGACGACGCTGTTGGTGTATTCCTTGCGGTAGCTGCCGCCGACGGCGAGCTGGGCGGTACCGGCCGGCAGGTCGAACAGACCGCCGCTGAAACCGACATGCTGGACTTTTTCTTGCGCGTACACGTTTGTCAGGGCCGGCGCGGCGATCGTCTTGAGCAGCGCCACCTGGTCCGGCGTGTACGGATTGAACGGATTGAACGGCGTGCAGCCGGCGATCGCGGTGGTCGGATCGCCCGGGGTGGCGACGCAGGTCGGCACGCCGTTGACCAGCATCGACGGACCGGCTGCCTGGTTCAGTATGTTCAGGTTCGGCAAGCCGAGGGTCGTGGCGACGGTCGAGATGTGGCCGTAGTCGACGCCGGCCTCCCAGTTCCAGTCCTGGCCGAGCAGGCTGAACACGCCCTTGAAGCCGGTGCTGTACTGGTCGGTGGTGTTGTTCGTCTTCGCGGCGCGATTGCCGGCGGGGGCAAGGCGCAGGCGGAAGTCGTAGGCACCCGGGCCGTAGTCCACGCCGAACGGATTGTACATGTTGTCTTTGGAAACGGTGCCGCCGTACAACGAGCCGAACAGGGCCGGGGCGAGCTGGAAGCCCGACGAGGTCTTGTTGTGCACGCCGTTGAAATAGACGTCGATGCTGTCGGTCAGGTGGTACGTGCCGCTGATGAAGCCGGCAGTACGCTCCTGCGGGGTCATCAGCAGGTTGACCGTGGCGTAGTTGTATTTGTCGCTGCTGACGAAGCAATGGTAGTCGGTCAGCGCGTTGGCGCCGCTGGTGCCCGGCGTATGGGCCACGCGGCTGCAACCGTATTGGGTCTTGATCGCGCCCGGCGGCAGCTGGATGTTGCCGTTGGCGCCGAAGCTGGAACCGCCGACGTACGAGGCCGGGGGACTGGTGGTGTTGCCATAGAGCGAGACCGCGTTCTGCGAGAACTTGCGGTTGCCCTGCAGCACGCTGTCGGTCTTGTTGTAATCGACGCCGGCCATGATGCTGCCCTTGTCGGAGGTCTGGCCGAAGATGAAGTGGTAGCCCTGGCGCTGGCCGTCGTCGTGGTCGGAAATACCGTAATCGGCGCTGAACTGCGCGCCCTGGTAGTTCTTCTTGAGGATCACGTTGACGACGCCGCCGATGGCGTCCGAACCGTAGATCGCCGATGCGCCGGAGGTCAGTATCTCGATGCGCTCCACCGCCGCGATCGGAATCGCGTCGATGTCGCGGTTGAGCACGTGGTGGCCGTCGACCAGGATCAGGGTGCGCTGGCTGCCGAGGCCGCGCAGGCTGACGGTGGCCGAACCGCTGCCGCCGCCGTTGTTGACCTGCGGGTTGGTGCCGTTCACCGCGGTCGGCAGGCTCTGCACGATGTCGCCGAGGGTCAGCTTGCCGGTGTTCTGGATGGCCGCACTGTCGATGGTGATGACCGGGTTGGACGTTTCGATGTCCACGCGGCGGATGTTCGAACCGGTGACCACGATGGTTTCGAGGGCCTGGCTCTTCTGATTGGTATTGGTACTGGTGGTAGTGCCGGTATCCTGGGCAAAGGCGCTCAGGCTGCCGGCGGCGGCCACCGTGCCCAGCGTCAACGCCAGGCGGACCGCCGATGAAAGCTTGTTCACGTCGAGTCTCATTACACTCTCCAACGTCAGGGTTGTATAAAACAGTTTCGGGACAAATTCCTTCCTGGAAAACAGCCAAAGAACGGCACAGCCAAGGCCTTGGCAGCGGCCGATAGTAGCAACAATTGCTTAACATGGGAATCCCCGTGGCGGGCGCTTTGCAACCCTCTGAAACGCTACGGGAAAAGCAAAAACCGGCAGAAAGGCATCAAGCCGGGTTTTCCGCTCCGCCGGCGAGGGCGCGCGCCAAGGGCGCCAGGTGCTGTTCGTAGCGCCGCCAGGCGTCGACGAAGCGGGTATGGACCGGCTCGCGGACCTGGGCTGCGCTCAGGGTGGAAACCGCGCTGCGGTTGCGGGTGATGTCGGTGCAGCCCGGTTCCCAGTCGAGGCCACAGAAGGCAAGAACCTTGCGCAGGGTGCCTTCGGGGTCCGCCACCAGGTCGGCATAGGCCACATCCAGGATCTGCCCGGGCATGGCCGCATGCCAGTGCGCCATGGTGCGCCGGTAGACGCGGTAATGCGAAGCCAGGGCTTCCAGGTCGTAGATGTGGGCGAAGGCGTCGGCGAACAGGGCGCGGAAGTTGGAAAAGCACACATCCATCGGATCGCGCACCAGATGCAGCAGGCGCGCGCCGGGCAGGGCCTTGCGGATCAGCCCGGCCACCATCCAGTTGCGCGGCAGTTTGTCCGTATACAATGGCTTGGCTCCGGCGCGCCAGCGGGTTTGTTCAAGGTAACGCCGGCCCAGTTCGGCGAAGTCCATGCCCGGCAGGCGCGCAATGACGGTGTCGTCGAGGGTGGAGCGATGATCGGCACACCAACGCATCTGGCGGGCGAAATCATCGAGTTCGCCGACAGCCGCGACCTGTGAATGGTTGCCGAGCACGCGATCGAGCAAGGTGGTGCCCGAGCGCGGCATGCCGATGATGAAGATCGGTTGCGCGCCATCGGTGTTCGCAGCGGCCGGATGCAGGAACTGCGTCGTGCATACGCGCGCGAGGTCCGCGAACAGGCGCACGGTGACCTGCGGATCATGGCGATGCCGCGCGTACATGAGCGCGTTGCCGCGCGCGAGAGCGGCCCAGGCCTCGGCGTAGCGCCCCAGGTCTTCCAGTTCCTTGTAGCGCGCGAATTCGATCGCGGCGTGCTCGTAGCTGCCCGGCGCGACGCGACCCAGTGCCTGCTCCAACGGCGCCAGGTGATTGTCGGACTCGGTTTGCGGGCGCAGCCGGGCCAGTTCCTGCCAGGCCCGGCCGAAGCCGGGATCCAGCCGCACGCATTCGCGCAATTCCGCTTCGGCTTCGCGTATCCGGTCGTTGAACAGCAAATGCACGCCGCGCTGGAAATGCATTTCCGGGCCGCGCGCACCGGCAGCAATGGCACGGTCGCTCAGGGCCAGCGCCTCGGCGTTTTCATTCAGGGCCGAGCGTTGGCCGGCCATGTGCAACAAGGCGGGAATCGAACGTGTGGCGGCGAGTGCCGGGTGCTCCAGGCAAGCGCGCGTGGCGACAACCTCGCCGGCGCGCAGCAACGCTTCGCCCACCGCGACGATGAGATCCGGTTCGGCAGACATGAAGCGCGCGGCGGCATGCGCATGGCGCGCCGAATCACGGACGCGATCGTCTTCCCAGGCGACGTCGCTCAGGCGCAAGTGCGCCTCGGCGTCTTCGGGATGGCGGGTGAGCACGGATTCCAGGCTGATCCGCGCGGCGTCGAAGTTGCCTTCCTCCAGGTAACGCCGGGCCCGTATCCAGTGGCGGTCGGAAGCGGGCGCGGTCATGCCGGATCATCGCGCCCGCATTGGCGCAGGCACGGCGGAAGTCGTCGCGCAACAAGGGACTTACAAGTCTTGATGGTACTGCACGTACGGCACGCGCGCCTGGCTCGGGTCGGGTTCGTGCGCCGGGTCGGCAAGCAGGGGCGGCGTGCCGCTCGACCACAGGTTCTGCGCGCCGATACTGAACACGCCGCGCCATGGGGCACGCCAGGAAAAGCCGAGATCGAGGCTGGTCCAGTTCGGACCATTGCCGAGCGGGTCGGCCGGGCCGAGAACACGGCCAGTCAGGGTGCCGCTGAAATTGCCGCTGTGCACGCCAAAGCTCAACGCGGCCTGGTTCAGCGCCGGCATCAGGGTGCTGCCCGGCAGCGAAAATTGCAGGCGGCTCAACGCGGCGCCAACATCCACACTGTGCTCGTCATTCCAGTGCCAGCGTCCTTGCGCGCGGATACCGGCATCGCGGATGTCGGCCCATTGCAGCGCGGGAATGGCCAGGGTGGGCAGCGCGCCTTGGTCGATGGTTGCGAACAGGTCCCACGGCGGGGTCTGCGCGCCGGCGACCAGCGGCGAGGAG
>JAFEFP010000031.1 GCA_018240545.1 Pseudomonadota bacterium
ACGCCACGGTGACGATCAATTCGCTCGCCCATCGCTTCGGCTCGCGTCGCTTCGCCACGCGCGACCATTCGCGCAACAACTGGCTGCTCGCCGTGATCACGTTTGGCGAAGGCTGGCACAACAACCACCATCACTTCCCCGGGTCCGCGCGCCAGGGTTTTCGCTGGTGGGAGCTGGATGTCACCTTTTATCTGCTGCGCGCGCTCGCCGCGTGCGGGCTGGTGTGGGACCTGAAACCCGTTCCCGCCGGACTGCGCCGGACCGGCGGCACATGAGGATCGCCGTGATCGGCTCGGGCATCGCGGGACTGGCCAGCGCGTGGCTGCTGTCGCGCCAACACGAAGTGACCTTGTTCGAAGCGAACGATTATCTGGGCGGACATACGCACACGCACGACGTCGAAGTGGCAGGCCGAAATTATGCCGTAGACACAGGCTTTATCGTGTTCAATCCGCCGCATTATCCACTTTTGCACAAACTGTTCGATGAACTCGGCGTGACTTCGCAGCCGAGCACGATGAGCTTTGCGGTGAAGAACGAGCGCAACGGCCTGGAATACAATGCCACCGACCTGCCCGGACTGTTCTGCCAGCCGCGCAATCTCTTCTCGCCGCGCTTCTGGCGCATGCTCGGCGACATCAAGCGCTTCTATCGCGAGGCTCCCGCCCTGCTCGAAGGCGCTGGCGCCGGTCCGGAGCTGGGCGAGTATCTGGCTGAGCACGGATATTCCAACGCCTTCCGCGACGATCACCTCGTGCCGATGGCCTGCGCGTTGTGGTCCTCGCCGACGGCGCAGATCCTGAAATTCCCGGCGAAGTATCTGGCGCAGTTCATGGCCAATCACCAGATGCTGCAAGTGCGCGGGCGACCGCAGTGGCGCGTGGTCAAGGGCGGCTCGCAAACCTACGTGCGTGCGCTGCGCAAATCCTGGAACGTGAACGAGCGCATCGGCAATGCCGTGCGGCGCGTTCGCCGCGACGCGAACAGCGTGACCGTGGCGAGTCATCTCGGCGAAGAACGCTTCGATCAGGCCGTGCTGGCCTGCCATGCCGATCAGGCGTTGGGACTGCTTGCGGATGCCAGTGCAAACGAGCGCGAGGTCCTCGGCGCCATCACATTCCGCAAGAACGAGATTGCGCTGCACACCGATGCCAGCCAACTTCCCAGGCGCCGCCGCGCCTGGGCGGCGTGGAACGCCATCGTGCCGAGCGAGCCGAGTGAGCAATGCACGGTCAGCTACTGCATGAATCGGCTGCAATCGCTGGACTGCGCACAGCCCATCGTCGTTACCCTCAACCGCACAGCGCAAATCCCGCCGCAGAAAATCCACAAGCGCATCACCTACCATCATCCCGAATACACCCAGGCCAGCGTCGCCGCACAACGGCGCAAAGCGCAAATCCAGGGCGTCAACCGCACCTGGTTCGCCGGTGCGTATTGGGGCTGGGGCTTCCACGAAGACGGCATGCGCAGCGCGGTCGAGGTTGCGAATGGCTTGGGAGTGCGTTGGCCGTGACAGCCCCACTCGCGAGCTGCATCTACGAAGGCTGGGTGCGCCATCGTCGCCACGCACCGCATCCGCATGCGTTTCGCTATCGCATGGCGATGCTGTACCTGGACCTGGACGAGCTCGATCGCGTGTTTGCCGGGCGCTGGCTGTGGTCGGTGAATCGCCGCAACCTCGCCCAGTTCCGGCGCAGCGATTACCTGGGCGATCCGAACGTGCCGCTCGCGCAGGCGGTGCGCGCGCGCGTACGGGAAATACTCGGTCGCACCCCGCAAGGACCGATCCGCCTGCTCACGCACCTGCGCTATTTCGGCCATTGCTTCAACCCGGTCAGCTTCTACTACTGCTACGCACCGGATGGCACGACGCTGGACACCATCGTCGCCGAAATCACCAATACGCCTTGGAAGGAACGCCACAGCTATGTGCTGCCGGTGGCCGGCGCGCAACGACACGCCAGCGCGTTGCGCTGGGATTTTGCCAAGACCTTCCACGTCTCGCCGTTCCTGCCGATGCAACGCGACTACGCCTGGCGCTTCACCGCGCCCGATGCTGCTTTGCGCGTGCACATGGATGTGCTCAAGGCCGGCCAGAACGAATTCGACGCCACGCTCGTGCTTGACCGCCGGCCACTGACGGGCGCCAGCCTGGCGCGCGTACTGCTGCGTTTTCCGGCCATGACCCTGAAGGTGGTCGCCGCCATCCATTGGCAGGCGCTCTTGATCTTTCTTCGACGCAACCCCGTCTATGATCATCCCGCGCACGATCACCCCGGATCCAACAAGAGCGACGCATGAGCGACGATGCGACCCGCACCATCGAATCCGGTATTGCCGTGCCATGGAGCGCGCTCGACCGCGCGCTGCGCAATCGCCTGATCGGGCAGATGCTCAGGCTGCGCGACAGCCGCCTGCGCATCGTCGATGCCCTGGGTGAGGCCACGCTCGGCACGCAGGCGGCCGATCCGCGCACGACCTTGCATGCGACCGTGCGCGTGCACGATGCGGCGTTCTATCGCCAGGTCGCCGGCAACGGCAGCGTCGGCGCCGGCGAGGCCTGGATGGATGGCGCGTGGACGTGCGATGACCCGGTTGCGCTGATGCGCATGCTGGTGCGCAACCGCGACCTGCTCGACGCGATGGAAACCGGGCTGGCGCGCCTCGGTGGCTGGGCCATGCGTTCGTGGCACGCCCTGCGCCGCAATACGCGCGATGGCAGCCGCCGCAATATCGCCGCTCACTATGACCTGGGCAACGATTTCTTCCGCCTGTTCCTCGACGATGATTTGATGTATTCGTCGGCGATTTACGCCCGCGACGACGATACGCTTGACGTGGCCTCGAGGCGCAAGCTCGACTGCATCTGCCAAAAGCTGGCGTTGACCGCCAACGATCGCGTGGTCGAAATCGGCTCGGGCTGGGGCGGTTTCGCCCTGCACGCCGCGCGCCACTACGGCTGCCACGTCACGACAACGACGATCTCGCGTGAGCAACATGAGCTGGCTTGCGCGCGTGTGCGCGAGGCGGGGCTGCGGGACCGCGTCGAAGTCCTGTTGCGCGATTACCGCGACCTGGATGGCCGCTTCGACAAGCTCGTGTGCATCGAGATGATCGAGGCCATCGGGCATCAATACCTGGACGCGTATTTCGGCAAGGTCGGTGCACTGCTGAAACCCGATGGCATGGCCCTGATCCAGGCCATCACCATCGAAGATCACCGCTATGCGCAAGCCTTGCGTGCGGTCGATTTCATCAAGCGCCACATCTTTCCCGGAAGTTTCATTCCCAGCGTCAGCGTGATGCTGGCCGCGGCCGCGCGCACGAGCGACCTGAAGCTGTTTCACCTCGAGGACATCGGCCCCAGCTACGCACGCACGCTGGCGGCGTGGCGCGAGCGTTTCCATCGCCGCATCGCCGAGGTACGCGCGCAAGGTTACGATGAGCGCTTCATTCGCATGTGGGATTTTTATCTCGCGTATTGCGAGGCGGGTTTCCGCGAACGCGCCACCGGCGACGTGCAAATGTTGCTGGTCAAGCCCGGTTGCCGGCGCGAAGCGGACGCCGCGGCGTTGGATGCACCGCGATGAACCTCTGGATCAATGCCGCGTTCTATCAGGCGACCTGGCTCGCAGCAGTCATTGGCGCCGCGCGCGGTTGGTGGTGGGCCGGACCGGCACTGCTCGCCGTATTTGCCAGCTGGCAACTGGCGACCTCCGCACAACGTCGCGCGGACACCGAACTGATGCTGGTCGCGGCAAGCGCCGGTTTCATCGTCGATTCGGCGTTCGTGCGTTGCGGATTGCTGCAATACGCCACCACCGTGCCGTTTGCGACGCTGGCCCCGGTCTGGATCCTGGCCCTGTGGATCAGCTTCGCGTTGACGTTGAATCATGCGCTGGCGTATCTGAAATCGCATCTGTTCCGGGCCGCGCTGCTCGGCGCCATCGGTGCGCCGCTCGCCTACCTTGCCGCCGCGCGAGGTTGGGGTGCCATCGTGTTTGTCGCATCGCCAAGCCTCGCGCTCGGCGCACTGGCCGTGGTCTGGGCCATCGTGTCGCCGGCCCTGTTCTGGCTTGCCGGCCGGCGCACTCGCATCGCTGTCGGCACAGCGCCCGTTGCGGAGATTGCGTCATGAACCCGATCAACATCGTGTACGTTTGGATCGTCGCCAGCGTCGCCATGTTTGTCGGCTGGCTGATCCAGCGGCGCACACGCAATGCCGGCATCGTCGATGCGATCTGGGCGATGGGCATGGGCGCCAGCGCCTTGTTCTACGCCTCGGTCGGCAGCGGCGGACTCGCCTCGCGCCTGGCCGTCGCCCTGCTCGGCAGCCTGTGGGGATTCCGCTTGTGCCTGCACATTCTTGCGCGCGTGCTCAATGAGGCCGAAGACGGCCGCTATCGCTACCTGCGCGAATACTGGCAGGGCGACCAGCGCAAGTTCCTTGGTTTCTTCATGGCCCAAGCACTGTTGATCGCGCTGTTCTCGCTGCCATTCTATGCCGTCGCGGAGAATCCGCGCGAAAGCCTGTCGGTCTGGTGCGCATTGGGAATCGCCGTGTGGCTGGTGAGCCTGGCCGGCGAGTCCACCGCCGACGCCCAGTTGACCGCGTTCCGCAAGGATCCGCAAAACCGCGGCAAGACCTGCCGCGTCGGCTTGTGGCGCACTTCGCGCCATCCGAATTATTTCTTCGAGTGGCTGCACTGGTTCGCGTACGTGTTCCTGTCGGTCGGGACTCCCTTCCCGGCCTGGTTGCTCAGTCTGGTCGGGCCGGTGCTGATGCTGCTGTCGCTGGTGTGGATCAGCGGCATTCCGTTCACCGAAGCGCAGGCCCTGCGTTCGCGCGGCGACGACTACCGCGACTACCAGCGCACGACCAGCCGGTTGATTCCCTGGTTTCCGAAGAAGTCCGCAGGAACGACGCCGTGAACATCGCAACCCCGCCCGAGGAATCGGATGCTCCGCGCGGCCTGCTGGGCATGGCAGAACGCGGCCTTTTGCCCGACTGGCTGATTCGCGTTGGCATCCGCCGCCTGTGCGCGCTGCGCCTGCGCGAAGAGCGCGCCGGCGATGCCACGGCCGCATGGGCGCGCTTCCAGCACTGCCTGGACGCCTTGCACGACAGTCCCGTCGCCATCCACACCGATGCCGCCAACGCGCAGCACTACGAACTGCCGCCGGGCTTCTTCGAGTTGTGCCTGGGCAAGCGCCTGAAGTATTCGAGCGGCTATTTTCCGACCGGCCACGAAACGCTCGATCAGGCCGAGGACGCCATGCTCGCGCTGTACGGCGAGCGCGCACAACTCGCCGATGGCCAGGCCATTCTGGAATTGGGCTGCGGCTGGGGTTCGCTGACCCTGTGGCTGGCGCAGAATTTTCCGCGCAGCCGCATCACCGCCGTATCCAACTCTCGGCCGCAGCGTGAATTCATCCTCGCGCGCTGTGGCGCGCTCGGGCTGGCGAACGTCGAGGTCATCACCCAGGACGTCAATCGGCTGGACCTGGAACCCGCACGCTTCGATCGCTGTGTTTCGATCGAGATGTTCGAGCACATGCGCAACTACGACACGCTGCTCGGCAAGATCGCGACGTGGCTGCGTCCGCAGGGCAAGCTGTTCGTGCACATCTTCTGTCATCGCGAACTGATGTATCCGTTCGAGACGCAGGGCGAGGACAACTGGATGGGACGCCATTTCTTCACCGGCGGCCTGATGCCGTGTGCCGATACCCTGCTGTGGTTCCAGCGCGACCTCGCGATCGAACAACAATGGCGGCTGTCCGGGACGCACTACGAAAAAACCGCCAATGCCTGGCTCGCCAGGCATGACGCCAACCGCGACGCCGTCATGCGGGTGCTGGAAACGACCTATGCCAATCAGGCGCCGCTATGGCACCAGCGCTGGCGCATGTTCTGGATGGCCTGCGCGGAGCTGTTCGGCTATCGCGACGGCAACGAGTGGTTGGTGGCGCACCTGCGCTTCGCAAAGCGCTGACAAAAAAAGGCCCGGATCGCTCCGGGCCTTCCCGTTTCGCGTTTGACGCCGCTACGCGTTTACTGCTGCACCTTCAGCTCGACGCGACGATTGCGCTGCCGACCCTCGGCGGTCTTGTTGGTATCGATCGGGTTCGACTTGCCGAAACCCTTCGGACCATCCAGACGGCTGGCGTCGACGCCATGCTCGGTCAGGTACTCGTACACGCCCTTGGCGCGACGCTCCGACAGTTTCTGGTTGTACGCATCGCTGCCGACGGAGTCGGTGTAGCCGTCCACCGAAACGTGCACGTTCGGATAGCGCTTGAGCGTATCGACGGCTTCGTCGAGGATCTGCACGGAAGCGGAGGTCGGGGCTTTCAGCGAAGGCACCAGCTTCTCGCCGACGCGCGGGTGGTCGAACTTGAATTCGACGCCACGCAGGTCGATGGAGACCGCGGCCGGCGGAGTGGCTTCTTCGCGAGCCGGCGGTGCCGCCGGCGGCGGAGCCGCTTCCTCATGCTTGGGGGCCGGGGCCGGGGCCGAACCGCCGCCGAAGCTGTAGGTCAGGCCGACCGTGGCGACGGCATCGGTGAAACCGGAGTGATGCTTGAAGCCTTCCGAAGCAGCCAGCGTGGAATTGAGCGAATTGTTGTCGCGGTCGTAACGCGCGGCGATTTCGCCGCGGAATGCGACGCGATCGGACATGTTGTACTGCATGCCGATTCCCGCGGTGGCCATTGGATCCCAGCCACCCTCTCGCGCAAACTGGCCCTGCGACTGGCCGCCGAACTGCACCGTGTTTCCGAGCAGGGAGCCGGAGAATGCCTTGTGGCGCATTGCACCCACGCCACCCATCAGGTACGGGCGCCAGCCCGAACCGATTTCGCCGAAGAACCAGCGCGCGGCGACGTCGAGCTGCACGCTTTCCCACTGGTGACCGTTGCGCGGAGAATTGGTCTTGAAATCGGCATTGTTGATGCCGTATTCGAAATCGACGGCCAGGTTCGGATTGACCCATACGCCGGCGCCCAGGCCGAAGAAGGCCGAGGTCTTCGTGGTGCGCGCGCTGTCCGGTGCAACCACGCCGAGGCGCGGAGCCAGATACCAGCTGCTGGCATCCTGGGCGTTGGCGACACCCACGCCGCCCAGTCCCAGGGCGATGAGGACAAACAGGGTATTACGTTTCATCGGAGAGTCTCCTCTAGCTAGATTTTTTTGGCGTCCGCTCCGCTCACGCGGCCCGCGACTTCGCCGCGAAACCCTGCGGCGTCTGCGTCGCGTTAATTATACGTTAGCACATCGGCAACGCGCGCCCTGCGAGTCTAGCAAAATCAAGCGCATGACTCCAGCCCGGCCGATTCAGGATGCAGTCAGGCAGTGCCGGGGCACTTCTCCACCAAGTGCTTGGCTGGACCCGCATTCCCGGAAGCTTCAGGCGGCAAAGAAACCCATGAGTTGCGGCACCGGCATCGCCTCGAATGACGCGGGATCCCTGCTGGCCGCAAGAATCCGCTGCACCTGACGCGCGGACAAATGGCCGGCGAGCGCAGCTTCGAACTTCCGCAGCAACACCGGGATACCCTCGGCGCGGCGCTTGCGGTGGCCGATCGGGTAGTCGATGGATACCTTTTCCGTCTTGCTGCCATCGGCAAAGAACACCTGCACGGAGTTGCCGATAAAGCGTTTGCCCGGATCGAAATAATCCTTCGTGAACCGGGGATTTTCCTTGACCGTCATCCTGGCGCGCAGGGCGTCGATGCGCGGATCGGCGGCAATGGCGTCGTTGTAATCCTCGGCGGTCAGGCGACCGAAGATCAGCGGCACGGCGACCATGTACTGGATGCAATGGTCGCGGTCGGCGTAATTGGCCAAGGGGCCGGTCTTGTCGATGATGCGCACCCCGGCTTCCTGGGTTTCGATCTGGATGCGCTCGATGGAATCGAGCTTGCCGGCAACCTGCGGGTGCAGCTTCATCGCGCATTCCACCGCCGTCTGGGCGTGGAATTCCGCCGGGTAACTGATCTTGAACAGGACATTCTCCATCACGTAGCTGCCGAAGCCCCGCTCGAACTCGAACGCCTTGCCCTTGAACGCGACGTCGTAGAAGCCCCAGGTCTTCGCGGTCAGCGCGGACGGATAGCCCTCGCAACCCTTGACCGCGTTGAGCGCATGGGTCACCGCGCGTCGGCAGGCGTCGCCCGCCGCCCAGCTCTTGCGCGGGCCGGTGTTCGGCGCGTGGCGATAGGTTCGCAGTGCGCCGTTGTCGATCCACGAATGCGAAACCGCGTTGACGATGTCGGCCTTGCTGCCGCCGAGCATGTGCGTCGCCACGGCGGTGGAAGCCAGGCGCACGAGGATCACGTGATCCATGCCAACGCGATTGAAGGAGTTTTTCAGCGCATAGCAACCCTGGATTTCATGCGCCTTGATCGCCGCGGTGAGCACGTCGCGGATGGTCAGCGGCAACTGGCCCTCGCGGATATTCCGGCGCGAGACGTAATCGGCCACGGCCAGGATCGCGCCGAGGTTGTCCGAGGGGTGGCCCCATTCGGCCGCGAGCCAGGTGTCGTTGAAATCCAGCCAGCGCACTTGCACGCCGATGTTGTAGGCCGCCTGCGCCGGATCCAGTTCCCAACTCGTGCCCGGCACGCGCGCACCGCCGGCCAAGGTCGCGCCCGGCACCAGCGGACCGAGGTGCTTGACCATCTCCGGAAACCTCATCGCCAGCATGGCGCAGCCGAGCGAGTCCATCAGCATGTAGCGCGCCGTGTCGTAGGCCTCTTTCGAATCGATCCGGTAGCCGGCGACGTAGTCGGCGATGTCGACCATCGGCTGATCGGGTTGCGGGCGTGCGGCGGAGCGAATGTCGTGATGGCTCATGGAAGGTTCCGGAGATCGGAGGAAAGAGGCGCATTTTGCCAGATTTCGCCGCGATCTCACGGCCTGAGATTGCGCTGGCATAGCGTCGCCAGCGCCTTCGGCGCAGAATCCAGACCATGCCACTCGACAATTTCCACCCGGCCGTCGCTGCCTGGTTTCGCGGCAGGTTTGCGGCCCCGACGCCGGCGCAGGAGCGCGCCTGGCCGGCCATCCAGTCCGGCCGCAATGCGTTGATTGCCGCGCCGACCGGATCCGGCAAGACCCTCGCTGCCTTCCTCGCCACCATCGATGCGCTGGTGCGCGACGGCGTCGCCGGCCATCTCGCCGACGAAACCCGCATCGTCTACGTCTCGCCGTTGAAAGCCTTGTCGAACGACGTGCGCATCAACCTGGAGGCGCCGTTGGCCGGCATCCGCGACCGGCTCTTCGAACTCGGTTTGCCCGACGTGGAAATCCGCGCCAGCGTCCGCACCGGCGATACGCCGCAAGGCGAGCGCGCGGCCATGAAACGCCTGCCGCCGCATATCATGGTGACGACCCCCGAATCGCTGTACATCCTGCTCGGCTCAGCATCCGGTCGCGCGCTGCTCGCCTCCACGCGCAGCGTGATCGTGGACGAAATCCATGCGCTGGTGCCAAGCAAGCGCGGCGCGCATCTGGCCTTGTCGCTGGAGCGCCTGCAAGCGCTGTGTGCGCGACCCCTGGTGCGCATCGGTTTGTCGGCGACGCAGAAACCCCTCGCGGAAGTCGCGCGATTCCTTGCGGGCGCAACAGGCGCCTGCGCAATCGTCGACGTCGGCCACACGCGCGAGCGCGACCTCGCCATTGAACTGCCGGAATCGCCGCTGTCGGCGGTGATGTCCGGCGATGTCTGGCAACAGGTCTACGCGCGCCTCGCGCAATTGATCGAGCAACACCGCACCACGCTGATTTTCGTCAACACGCGGCGCATGGCCGAGCGCGTGGCGCGGCACCTGTCCGACCTGCTCGGCAAGGACGCGGTGACATCGCACCACGGATCGCTCGCGCGCGAGCAGCGCCTTGCCGCCGAGCAGCGCCTGAAACGCGGCGAGCTGCGCGCGCTCATCGCGACTGCATCACTGGAACTGGGCATCGACATTGGCGACGTGGACCTGGTTTGCCAGCTCGCCTCGCCGCGCTCCATCTCCACTTTTTTGCAGCGCGCGGGGCGCGCGAACCATGCCGTTGACGGCAAACCCAAAGCGCGACTGTTCCCGCTCTCGCGCGACGATCTGGTCGAGTGCGCGGCGCTCCTCGAGGCGGTGCGCCGTGGCGAGCTCGACACCTTGCATGTCGAAACCAATGCGCTCGACGTGCTCGCCCAGCAGATCGTCGCCGAGGTCGCCTGCCGCGAATGGAACGAGGCGGAACTCCATGCACTCATCACCCGCGCCTATCCGTTCGCCACGCTGCCGCGCAAGGATTTCACCGACATCGTGCGCACGCTGGCCGACGGCTATACCACGCGGCGCGGACCGCGCGCTGCCTACATCCACCGCGACGCGGTCAACGGCGTCGTGCGCGCGCGGCGCGGCGCGCGCCTGACCGCGTTGACCAGTGGCGGTGCGATCCCCGACACCGCCGACTACGAGGTCGTGCTGGAGCCGCAGGCGCAACGCGTGGGCACGGTGCACGAGGATTTCGCCGTCGAATCCATCGCCGGCGATATTTTCCAGCTCGGCAACACCTCCTACCGGATCCTGCGCATCGAGCGCGGCGCCGTGCGCGTGGAGGACGCGCATGGCGCGCCACCCGACATTCCGTTCTGGCTCGGCGAGGCGCCGGGGCGCAGCGACGAGTTGTCGTTCGCGGTGTCGCGCTTGCGCGGGGAAATCGCAACGCGGCTCGCGAACGGCGAAGCAACGCCCTGGCTGCTCAACGAAGTTGGATTGAACCCGAGCGCTGCGCAGCAACTCGTGGAATATCTCGGCGGCGCGCTGGCGGCTTTCGGCATGCTGCCGACACGAACGAAGTTGGCGATGGAACGTTTTTTCGACGAATCCGGCGGCACCCAGCTCATCATCCACACACCGTTCGGCAGCCGCATCAATCGCGCCTGGGGCCTGGCCCTGCGCAAGCGCTTTTGCCGCACCTTCAATTTCGAATTGCAGGCCGCGGCGACCGAGGACGCGATCATCCTGTCGCTGTCGACCAGCCACAGTTTTCCGCTTGACGACGTCACGCGCTACCTGCACTCGAACACGGTGCGCCACGTGCTCATCCAGGCCTTGCTCGACGCGCCGATGTTCGGCGTGCGCTGGCGCTGGAATGCGACCACGGCGCTGGCCCTGCCGCGCTTCGCCGGTGGCTCGAAGGTGCCAGCGCAAATCCAGCGCATGAGGTCCGAAGACCTGCTCGCGGCGGTGTTCCCCGATCAGGTCGCGTGCCTGGAGAACATCGTCGGCGAGCGCCGGATTCCCGATCATCCCCTCGTCGCGCAGACCCTGCACGATTGCCTGAATGGGGCGATGGACATCAGCGGTCTGGAAGCCCTGCTGAAAGAACTGGAAAGTGGACAAATCCACTTTGTGTGCCGCGACCTGACTGCGCCCTCGCCGCTTGCCGCCGAAGTGCTGGGGGCGCGGCCTTATGCCTTCCTCGACGACGCACCGCTGGAGGAACGTCGCACGCAGGCGGTGCTGGCGCGGCGCTGGGGCGATTTCGAATCGACGCAGGATTTCGGCAAGCTTGATGCCGAAGCGATTGCGGCAGTGCGCGAACAAGCCTGGCCCGAGGCGCGCAACGCCGACGAGTTGCACGAAGCGCTGACGGGGTTGGGATTTCTGACCGCCGCCGAGATTGCCGCGAATGCGTGGTCTGCCTTGCTCGAAGAATTGATCGTGCAGCACCGAGCAACACACCTCAACGACCTGATCCTTCCCGCCGAACGCCTGCCGCAGTTTCAGGCGATTTTCCCCGGCGCGAAAGCCAATCCGCCCGTCGTCGCTCCAGCGGAATTTGCGGAACGCGAATGGACGCGAGAGTCCGCTCTGGCCGACATCCTGCGCACGCGGCTGACCGGCCTTGGTCCCATGCACGCTGCCGATCTGGCCGCGTCCGTGCACCTTCCACAATCCGACATTGACATTGCCCTGCTCGCGCTCGAACGCGAAGGCACGGCGATGCGAGGCAAGTTCACTCCGGAGATCGTTGAAACCGAATGGTGCGAGCGAAGCCTTCTCGCGCGCATCCACCGCTACACCGTGCAGCGCCTGCGCCGCGAGGTCGAGCCGGTCGAACCGCGCGATTTCCTCCGCTTTCTGTTCGACTGGCAGAAAGTGTCGGCGGGCGCCAAGGTCGAAGGCCCGGATGCACTCGCCGCCGTGCTCGCACAACTCGAAGGCTTCGAAGCGCCGGCCGCCGCATGGGAATCCGAAATCCTGCCCGCGCGCATTTCCGGCTACGAGATTTCCTGGCTGGACGACCTGTGCCTCGCCGGCCGCATCGTGTGGTCACGACTGCGTCCGCGCACAGGCAATTCCGGCGAGCACGGCGCGGGACCGGTCAAGGCTACACCCATCGTCCTGCTGCAGCGGCGCAACCTGCCAGTCTGGAATGCGCTGGGTGCAACGACTGATGATCCCAATGCCCCGTTGTCCTCGCGCGCGCAAAAAGTCGCTGACTATCTGCACGATCACGGTGCATCATTTTTCGACGAGCTGCTCGCCAGCACCCAACTGCTGCACGTGGAACTCGAGGAAGCGCTCGCCGAACTCGTCGCAACGGGTCGCATCAACTCCGACAGTTTCGCCGGCCTGCGTGCGCTGCTGGTGCCGCAGTCCAAACGCCCTTCGCCAGGGCGACGCCGTGGTCGCCGCACTGCCCTGCTCGGCATTGCCGATGCGGGCCGCTGGTCGCCGCTGCGACGCGCGAGCGTTGCCGGAGATTCCGCTCCGGCGATCGAACACATCGCCCACACCCTGCTGCGCCGCTACGGCGTGGTGTGCTGGCGCCTGCTCGCGCGCGAGGCGGACTGGCTGCCGCCGTGGCGCGAGTTGTTGCGCGTGTACCAGCGCCTGGAGGCGCGCGGCGAAGTCCGCGGCGGTCGCTTCATCGCCGGGCTTTCCGGCGAGCAATTCGCGCTGCCCGAGGCCGTGGCGCTTCTGCGCACGGTGCGTCGCCAGCCGCACGACGGATCGCTCGCCTGTGTATGCGGCGCCGATCCGCTGAATCTCGTCGGCGCCATCGTCGCCGGCGACAAAGTCCCGGCACTGACCGGATCGCGCATTCTCTACCGCGACGGCGCGCCCATCGCGACCCTGGTTTCCGGAGAATTCACCGCGCTGCAAGCCATGGACGCGGCGCTCGAATGGAAGGCCAAATCGTTCCTGCTGCGCGGCGGCGAGAGCGAGCCCGCCGCCGCGCTTTCCGCAAGTTAGCGAACCCAGCGACCGCCGCGATAGCACCAGTGCCTGCCGCAGGTTTCCCAGCGAGATGGATACCAGCGGTAGCCCGGGCGCGCATGCACCCAGTAACCGCCGACCCAGGCGTAGCGAACGCCGCCCCAACGATAGTAGCCCGGTATCCACACATACCCCGGGCGCACACCGACGCGCTCGACGATGGGCGCCGGCGGCGCAAACCATGGCGCGCGTATCGAGACGCCGACGGCGACCCCCGCCGAGGCTGTAGGTGTGTATGCCGCACCGAGTCCCGCGACGCCCAGGGCCGCAGCCAAAGCCAGCTTGCGCATGAACATGATCGTTCTCCGTTTGCCCCCGGCCGCACGATTGCGGCGGTTGTATCGGGAAACGCCGCAATGCGCGCCGAGTTGACGCGGCTCAACGTGACATTCAGCGACCGTTTTCCGGAGCCATCTTGCGGGGGCGCTGGATTCCGGGCATCGTGCACGCTTTCAAACGCACGTTCGATGCCATGACCGACGCGACGTATCCGCACTTGCTCGCCCCGCTGGATTTGGGTTTCTGCACCCTGCCCAACCGCGTGTTGATGGGCTCGATGCACACCGGGCTGGAAGATCACGCGCGCGACTTTCCCAAACTCGCTGCATATTTCGCCGAGCGTGCGCGCGGCGGTGTCGGCCTCATGGTCACCGGCGGTTTTTCGCCGAACATCGCCGGTTGGCTCAAGCCTTTCGCCAGTCGCCTGTCGATGCCGTGGCACGTCGCGCCGCACCGGCAAGTCACGCGCGCCGTGCATGCCGAGGGCGGACGCCTCTGCCTGCAGATCCTGCATGCGGGCCGCTACGCCTATCAGCCGCTGTCGGTGGCGCCGTCGAAAATCAAGTCTCCGATCACGCCGTTCACGCCGCGCGCGCTGTCCAGTGCTGGCGTGGAACGCACCATCCGCGATTTCGTGCGTTGCGCGCAACTCGCGCAAGAGGCCGGCTACGACGGCGTCGAGATCATGGGTTCGGAAGGCTATCTGATCAACGAATTCCTCGCCGAGCGCACCAACCAGCGCCACGACGCCTGGGGCGGCAGCGTGGAAAACCGCCAGCGTTTTCCCGTCGAGATCGTGCGCCGCACGCGTGAAGCTGTCGGTCGCGATTTCATCATCATCTATCGCCTGTCGATGCTCGATCTTGTCGACAACGCGCAGCGCTGGGACGAAATCGTGACTTTGGCCAAAGCCGTCGAAGCCGCCGGCGCGACCCTGATCAACACCGGCATCGGTTGGCACGAGGCGCGCGTGCCCACGATCGTGACCAGCGTGCCGCGCGCCGCGTTCACGTGGGTCACGCGCAAGATGAAGCAGCACGTGCGCATCCCGCTGATCACGACCAATCGCATCAACCTGCCCGACGTCGCCGAGAGCGTACTCGCGCGCGGCGATGCCGACATGGTGTCGATGGCGAGACCGTTGCTGGCGGACCCGCACTGGGTGAACAAGGCGCGAAGCGGGCACGCGGCCCTGATCGATCCGTGCATCGCCTGCAACCAGGCGTGCCTGGACCATGTGTTCGAGAACAAGCGCGCCTCGTGCCTGATGAATCCACGCGCCTGCTTCGAGACCGAATTGGTCGATGCGCCGCTCACGCAGAAGAAGCGGTTCGCCGTCGTTGGCGCCGGACCCGCCGGCCTGGCCTGCGCGACGACGCTGGCGCAGCGTTGCCACGCCGTGACGCTGTTCGAGCAGGCGCACGAAATCGGCGGCCAATTCAACCTCGCCAAACGCATTCCCGGCAAGGAGGAATTCGCCGAGTCCATCCGCTACTGGCGCAACATGCTGGCTGAAACCGGCGTCGATGTGCGCCTGAACACTCGCGCCGACATCGCCGCGCTGCAAGCCGGTGGTTTCGATGCCGTCATCATCGCCACCGGCGTGACGCCGCGCGCGTTGAATATCCCCGGACACGATCATCCCAAGGTGCTCGGTTACCGCGAGGTCATTGCCGGCGACAAGCCGGTCGGCGCGCGCGTGGCCATCATCGGCGCCGGCGGCATCGGCTTCGACGCCGCCGAATACCTGAGCCAGCGCGTACCCTCGCCCACCACCGACATCGCGCGCTGGTCGCACGAGTGGGGAGTCGATCAGACTTACGCAAACGCCGGCGGACTCGCCGAGCCGGCGCCGGAACCATCCGAGCGCGAAATCTGGTTGCTGCAACGCACGCCGGGCAAGCCCGGCAAGCGCCTGAACAAGACCACCGGCTGGGTGCACCGCGCGGCGTTGAAGATGAAGGGCGTGAAGATGCTCGGCGGCGTGATTTACGAACGCATCGACGACGCCGGCCTGCATGTTAGCGTCGATGGAACTCCACAAATCTTCAATGTGGACAATGTCGTCGTCTGCGCGGGGCAACAGCCGTTGCGCGATCTCTACGAAAGCATGCAATCCGTCGGCATCCCCGTGCACGTGATCGGCGGCGCGGATGTCGCCGCCGAACTCGACGCCAAGCGCGCGATCGCGCAAGGCATGCGGCTGGGGGCGGCGCTGTAGCAGCGATCCGGTTATGCTTCACCGATGACCGATTCTCCCCGCGACGATTCCAGCGCCAACACCTGGCGCTCCGACGAACTGGCGCGCTACGCGCTGTTCGCCTTCATCGTCACCTTCATCGGCGCGCGCGCCCTGGTATTCCTGATCATGTCGCGGCGCATCCCGAACCTGTACCTGTTCCTCGGCAGCACGCACGTGCATCACCTCAACTACGGCATCTTCCTGCTTGCCGCGGTCGGCGCCTACCTGCTGCTCTGGC
>JAFEFP010000320.1 GCA_018240545.1 Pseudomonadota bacterium
TGGCCGATGAATTCGCACCCCGCGCGAAGTTCATCGCGCAGATCGACATCGATCCGGCCGAGATCGGCAAGGTCAAGGCGGTCGACTGGCAACATGTCGGGCCGCTCGCCGGCGCGCTGGAACGCCTCATCGCGCACGGTCGCGCACGCGGCGTGCGGCTTGCGCTGGATGCCTGGCACGTGCGACTGTCCGATTCCAGGCGCGATCACGCGATGAATTACGCACGCGACAGCGCGCTGATCCAGCCGCAGGCCGTGCTCGAGGCGATCAATCGCATCACGCAGGGCCGCGCCATCATCGCGACCGGTGTCGGCCAGCACCAGATGTGGGCGGCGCAATATTTCGATTTCCGCGGACCGCGCCAGTGGCTCACCTCCGGTTCCATGGGCACGATGGGCTTCGGCCTGCCGGCGGCGATCGGCGCGCAGTTCGCGCGCCCGGACGCACTGGTCGTGGACATCGATGGTGACGGCAGCTTGCGCATGAATCTCGGTGAACTGGAAACAGTCACGACCTACGATCTGCCGGTGAAGATAGTGCTGCTCAACAACGGCGGCGACGGCATGGTGCGGCAGTGGCAGAAACTGTTTTTCAGCGGGCGCTTCGCGGCCACCGACAAGAGCCTGCACAAGAAGGATTTCGTGCTCGCCGCGCAGGCGGACGGCTTTCGCTGGGCGCGGCGGCTCGACGACAAGCACGAGCTCGAATCCACCGTTGCGGCATTTCTCGCGCACGCCGGCCCCGCCTTTCTCGAAGTGATGATCGATCCGGATGCCTGCGTTTACCCGATGGTCGGGCCGGGCGCGAACTACGCGCAGATGATCACCGGTCCGTGCATCGCCTCGCGTGTTTCGGCAGCGAGCGCCGTGCAGGCGGAAACGACCCACATGTTTTGAACGATGACTGGAGCGGCGTCATGAAACACACCTTGTCGATCCTGCTGCAAAACGAATCCGGCGCGTTGCTGCGGCTGGCCGGATTGTTCGCCGCGCGCCACGTCAACATCGACGCGCTCACCGTCGCCGTCACCCACGATCCGGCGGTTTCGCAACTCACGCTCGTGCTGCATGGCGATGCCGGCACGCTCGAACAGATCCTGCGCCAGGTGCGCAAGCTCGTGGATGTGCTCGATGCCAGCAGCCTGTCCCTGATCGGCAGCGGCGCGCACAGCCGCCTCGTGGCTTCGACCGCATGAATGCGGTGCTGGCCGAAAGTGCACTGGACGATGCGGCGCCTTCGGACCTCGAACTGCTGCGCCGCACGTTGGCGGCACGCGTCTACGACGTCGCCCAGGAAACGCCGCTGGAATCCGCCGCCCTGCTTTCCGCGCGGATCGGCAACCGCGTGCTGCTCAAGCGCGAGGACTTGCAACGCGTCTTCTCGTTCAAATTGCGTGGCGCCTTCAACAAGATGGCCGCGCTCGATACCGCGCAGCGTGCCCGCGGGGTGATCACCGCATCGGCGGGCAACCATGCGCAGGGCGTCGCGCTCGCCGCAGCCAGGCTCGGCATTCACGCCACCATCGTGATGCCGCTCACCGCGCCGAGGGTCAAAGTGGACGCGGTGCAGCGCCTCGGCGGCGATGCGGTGCACATCGTGCTCGAAGGCGATTCCTACAGCGATGCGCAGGCCGCCGCCGCCCGCATCCAATCAGCGCGTCGTTTCGTCTTCGTGCATCCGTTCGACGATGTGGACGTGATCGCCGGACAAGCGACCGTGGGCATGGAGATCCTGCGCCAGTGTCCGGCACCGGATGTCGTTTTCGTGCCGGTCGGCGGTGGTGGCTTGCTTGCGGGCGTAGCCAGCTACATCAAAGCGATCGCGCCGCGCACCCGCGTGATCGGCGTGCAGGCAGACGATTCCGACGCGATGGCGCGCTCGCTCGAAAGCGGTTTTCGCGTCGAGTTGGCGGAGGTCGGCTTGTTTGCGGATGGCACCGCAGTCAAGCAGGTCGGCACGCTGACCTTCGCACTGTGCCGGCGCCACGTGGATGCGATGTTGCGCGTGGACGGCGATGCGATCTGCGCCGCCATCCGCGACATCTATCAGGAAACGCGTTGCGTGCCCGAGCCCGCCGGTGCGTTGGCGCTGGCCGGGCTCAAGCAATACGCCGCCACGAACGTGCAGCAGGGCGAAACGCTCGTCGCCATCGTGTCCGGCGCGAACATGAATTTCGAGCGCCTGCGTTTTGTCGCCGAGCGCGCCGAGGCAGGCGAGCAACGCGAGGCGATCTTCGCGGTGACGATTCCCGAAGAGCGCGGCAGCTTCCGCCGTTTTTGCACCGCGATGGGCCGGCACAGCATCACCGAGTTCAACTACCGCATCGGCGATGCGCAAGTCGCGCACATCTTCGTCGGTGTGCAAACTTCCAGCCGTGACGAGCGCCTTACGCTAGCGATGACGTTTCGTGCGCAAGGCTTCGACGTGCTCGACTTGAGCGACGACGAGTTGGCCAAGCTGCACCTGCGCCACATGGTTGGCGGGCGATCGGCGCTGGCGGCGAACGAGCGTGTGTACCGTTTCGATTTTCCCGAGCGTCCGGGTGCGCTGCCTGAATTCCTGGCGCGCCTGCATCCGGACTGGAACATCAGCCTGTTCCACTACCGCAATCACGGCGCCGACCACGGCCGCATCCTCGTTGGCATCCAGGTGCCCGACGGCGAGCAGGCATTGTTGCGAAGCTTCCTCGATGGCCTTGGGTATCCGCACTACGATGAAAGCGAGAATCCGGCGTATCGGTTGTTGTTGAGCGCTTGAAGCAACAGCCCGATCGTGAGCACGTTTGTGCACCGCACTTGCATGGCAGCAGTAAATGCAATTCCGCGGCGCGGGTATGACTGCGGTGGCGACATGTGTTTTTGCAAGCAAACCGTCGCGCTTATTACCAAATCGAATCATGGAGTTGCGTTGGATCGCACCCACCTTGTACAGTAGCGATTCTAGTACATACCAGCAAAACTGTTGCATGAAAAACAGAATCGCTGCTTCTCGATCATCGCCTCCGACTTTGCGCGAACGCATCCGCCAAGCGCGGGAGTTGATCGGAATGAGCCGGACACAGTTGGCGCGCAGGGTGGGTGTGGGCACCAGTGCGGCGGTACAATGGGAACAGGTCGATGGAACCTCGCCTAGCGTCGCGAATCTCGTGACCATCGCGCAGGTCACTGATGTTGCATTTGAATGGCTTGCAACTGGCCGAGGATTTGCCAGACTTGGTGTCAATGAAGAATCATTTGCCATTCACAAAGACTGCATGGCCCATGATCTGTTTGAAGAGCAGATTCTATGCTTGGCACGCAACGTGCCACGCTCGCATCGGGAACATCTGGTGCGCTATCTGATGGCCGTGTATGCCCCTCCGAATAGGCGGAATTAGCAGCGATACTGGCTGTTTTGGCTCACTTTTCACGCTTGCTTCGGTCCTCGCGATTTTGCTAGCGTGCCCACTCTCGATCGCATGGGGTTGATCGGGACCGTTGGACATTCGGCATTGCAAGAGTCGGCGATGGCGGTTCAATCGGTTATCCAGGTGTCCGTGCAAGAGGGGCAAGATCTAGACTGCACGAACTTCAACGAAGCACATTGCGCAACGGAAAGATCCGCCGCTTCACTAATGGTCGCGGCAGGGAGAGATCTATGTCGGTGATGGGTCCTGCGGCACATGGGGTTGGACTTTCCTGGTTTTGTCGAGTTCTGGTCACGTTGCCAATGTTCCTTGCCATACAGATGGCGTGGGCAGCGTCTCCTACGATTTCCAGCTTTAGTCCTGCAAGCGGCCCAGTAGGCACCTCCGTTACGATCAACGGAGCGAACTTCAGTTCTACCAAGACCAGCAACACCGTCAAGTTCAATGGAACATCGGCGACGGTCACTTCGGCAAGTACAACAAAGCTGGTCGTGACTGTACCGTCGGGAGCGACGTCAGGAGCAATCGCCGTCACCGTAAGCGGCAAGACGGGAACGAGTAGCGGCGATTTCACCGTCACGGCTCCACCTACAATCAGCACCTTTAGTCCAACGAGTGGCCCGATTGGTACGTCCGTCACGATTACAGGTACCAAATTCAGCGCGACCGCCTCGAACGACACGGTCAAATTCAACGGTACTGCTGCGACGGTAACGTCGGCAACCTCGACCCAACTCGTCGCCACTGTTCCCACCGGAGCCACAAGCGGCAAGATCAGCGTCGCGGTGAACGGTCAAACCGCCACGAGCAGTAGCAGTTTTACGGTAACGACTCCCCCCACAATCTCAAACTTCACGCCAAGCAGCGGATCGGTTGGCACTTCGGTCACCATCACTGGCAGCAATTTCAGTACGACCAAAACCAGCAATACAGTCAAGTTCAATGGCACTGCGGCCACTGTAAATTCCGCAAGTGCCACTCAGTTGGTAGTGGCCGTGCCAAGTGGCGCGACGTCCGGCAGCGTTACCGTGACGGTCAGCGGCCAAACGGCGACAAGCGGCAGCGCCTTTACCGTGACGACACCCGCGCCAACGATCTCAAGCTTCAGCCCCACCAGTGGAACTGTCGGAACAACCGTAACGATCAACGGAACGAATTTCAGTTCCACAGTG
Organism: Pseudomonadota bacterium; assembly: GCA_018240545.1. Classification (GTDB taxonomy): domain Bacteria; phylum Pseudomonadota; class Gammaproteobacteria; order Xanthomonadales; family Rhodanobacteraceae; genus Rudaea. The sequence goes on from JAFEFP010000320.1 coordinate 4,579, forward strand.
GCTAACGATACGGTGAAATTCAACGGAATCAGCGCCACCGTATCGACGGCGACAACAGCCAAACTTACCGTTCCGGTGCCTCCGGGAGCGACCACAGGCCCGATTACTGTCACTACTGGCGGTCAGACGACTGCAAGCAGCAGTAACTTCACCGTTACGACACCGGCGCCCACGATTAGCAGCTTCACCCCAACGAATGGGCCAGTTGGTACCACGGTAACAATTACCGGAACTAATTTTGATCCGAATCCCACGAACGACATGGTTACGTTCAATGGAACAGCGGCGACTACTGCTTCCGCAACTTCGACGCAATTGGTGGTATCAGTTCCGAGCGGCGCTACAACAGGCAAAATCAAGGTCACGATTGGTAGTCGAAGCGCAACAAGTGGTGCGAATTTCACTCCGACAGTTTCAATAACAGGCTTCTCACCAAGCAACGGCCCCATTGGTACGACAGTAACAATCCAGGGCCAAGGATTCAGTTCGACTGCCTCGAACAACACTGTTACTTTCAATGGGACGGCCGCAACGGTTGTCAGCACCACGACCACGCAGTTAACCGTTACCGTGCCGGCTGGCGCAACGACCGGACCGATTACGGTCACTACCGGTGGCAAGACAGCAACCAGCTCCACGAGCTTTGTCGTCGCTCCGCAGGTTTTGGGATTGAATCCGGCGAGCGGTCCTGTTGGAACGTCGGTGACAATTGCGGGCAGTAATTTCGACCCTACCGTCGCGAACGACACGGTCTCATTCAACGGCACCGTCGCGGCGGTAACGTCGGCCAGCGCTACACAGCTGATCGCCGTCGTGCCCGCTGGCGCAACCAGCGGGGCGATTTCAGTAACTGTGGCTGGCGCGACGACGGCGAGCGCCAGTTCATTTACCGTGATACCGGCCATTACCTCATTCAACCCCAGCTCCGGCGGCGCGGGTACGACCGTAACCGTGACCGGAACGAGCTTTCTTCCTGTGGCTGGGCAAACCACAGTGACGCTAAACGCTACACCTGTTACGCCGAACAGCCTGACGGATACCCAAGTCGTTTTCACGGTACCAGCGAACACCGCGACTGGAGAGATCAGAATCACTACGCCATCAGGCATGGCGGTCAGCGCAGGCGACTTCGTCGTATCGCCGCCTGGAATCGGCTCGATCGCATCGTCGGTTGCGATCGTGCCCGACGGACCCTCACAAACGCTGAGCATCAATGCGACGAATACGAGCGCTGAATTCACTTTCGACGCTCAGGCTGATCATTGGCTAACTCTCGCGGTGAATTCCTTGAGCACCACGCCGTCCAACGGAAGCATCACCTACAAATTTGTCGACCCTAGCAATCAATTGATTTCGCAGGGAAGTTTGTCGTCGTCCGATGTCACCGTCCAAGTACCTCCCATTCTTGTAACCGGAACTTATCAACTCGTTTTCAATTCCGCCAATAGCAATTCCGTTTCTATAGGAGCCGCGCTGACGAGTGACCGAGTACTGCCGACAACAACCGCTAATGGCATTACCAGCTCAGCAGGAGGGCCTACTCAAGCAGTAGGACAGAGCCTTCGTTTCACATTTGCAGCAAATGCGGGTGATGTGCTGGGTCTCGGAGTAATTGGACTCCAAGTTAGTCCAGTGGATGGATCATCTGGTGCCCGTCGAGTTATTGTTTATGCCCCGAATTCAACGACGCCATTTGTATCCGGATCGTGTTTCGATACGATTGAGACAAATGGGAACCCCATCGTTGATTGTGATCTGAATTTGCCGGCATTGCAGATTAGTGGTACGTATAACGCAGTTGTCGACATTGGAGTCGTCGGATCGGCAACGTGGAGGATTGAAGGTCTCAACATTGCCAATAATACCAATACAAGTATTCCACTAGGTTCCTCGACAAATGTACTTATTGCGCCTGGTCAAAACGGCACTGCAACGTTTCAAGGCAATGCCGGCGAGATCACTAATCTTATTTTTACTGGGCCTCAAACAACAAGCAAAATTTACTTTCCGGCTGGCATTGTTTATTCGCCAGATGGCACACAATTAACCACATTCAATGTGCAACTTGTTTCTTCTCCAACATACACTACGGAGACGGCGATCCCCCTCCCGCCACTACCATTAAGTGGAACATACACATTAACTCTTGAGCCTTTTGAGTATGGAGGCAACTTCAATTTACAACTCGATTCGGCGAGCACCACGAACAATGCACTAATCGTAGATGGACGGTCGAATTACGGCATTACAACTGTAGCCGGCCAAGCGCTTACATATACTTTTACTGGTTCCGTCGGTCAGAATCTAAGCCTTGGAATATCTACGCTGATACTTTCGCCAACCAACGGTTCGGCAACAATAGCGGTCACTCAGCCCAATAAGAGCCAATTGATCTCGACATCTTGCGTGACAGCCTGTGTGTTGGATCTCAGTAACTTGCAATTTGACGGTATTTATACCGTAACTATCACTCCGGCGGCGAACTCAACGGCAAGTGCCGTCACAACACTTTCCACTGATTTGACGGGGTCTCTGTCAACAGTGGCAGATTTTAGTGGATCACTTACTCGATTAGGGCAGATTGCGAAGATAAATTTTGCCGCAACAGCAGGCCAAACATTGGGATTGAATTTTGTGCGGGCTGAACAAAATGCCACGTCATACGGTGGACAGTGGTAGTTCAAAATTATTCGACCAAACGGTGCGGCTTTGCCACTGCCGCAGGATTGGCTATATGGCGCTGGAAACACATTGCTACCCATGATCAATTTACCCGATACGGGCGAATACATCGTCGAGGTTGCGCCGACCGGCAATTACGGCTTGCTGACGTACTTTGATATGGACATTGCGCTTTACGCTCCAATCAATCTAACGGTTGACGGGGCAATGTTATCTTGGAACATCGCTACGTCCGGCCTGATGGGACTTTATTCTTTCTCGGCAACTGCCGGTCAGAATTTAGGGCTAGGAATTACCATTCCCATTGGAGCAGGCGGCAATTATAGCGATGGGGCCTCAGTTCAGGTGTACGAACCGGATGGAACTAATTTTGTTGGGCCGATAGGTTGTGTAGGCGGTGATCTCTATTTTTACGGTTCGACTTCGGTTGGCTGCAACATTGACATGAGCCAATTGAATGCATACGGCAGCAACCCTGTCCCAGTCAGCGGGAGTTACACCGTGGTGGTGGTTGCCGATCCATTGCTTGTTAACCCACTATTTTATACGACCTTGTCGAGTTGGAATGCCGGTCAATTAACCATAGACGGCCCGACGTTGAATGTTAACGTGACCAGGCCAGGTCAGGCTTCCGCCATTACGTTCGAAGGCACTGTCGGCGAGAACCTGCAACTGCATTCGGGTGGGGCTGGAACATCGATTTCCGGCTTTGTCGATCTCCTGAGTCATCCTCTGGAAATTTATGACCCCAACGGCAAAGTAGTTGCGTCGACAACGATCCCCGGAACGACCTCCGTCGATATTCCGACGCTTGCTGTTTCCGGTACGTACACGGCGTACTTTCTGCTTCCGGACGGCGCTACCGGCACATTTCCGCTCTCTTTGACGACACTTTCTTCTTGTGCAAATCGCAGTGGTCCGGTTTCTACGTTGCTTGGGAATGTCACCGCACAGCCGAGCAGGCCGACGGTAGGTCAGCCATTCAACCTTAGTGCAACGGTAACCCCGACGATTCCAGTGTGTGGCGATCCCGCTGGAACGGTCACTGTCACTGGCAGCAACTATTCGAGTTCATACGAGTGCAGTTACGACGCGACGCTGGCGTCGAGTTGCGCGATCACGGCCCAAGCCGCCGCCGGCCTCTGGTTCTATGCGTCGTTTACTCCTGCCGATGCGACTTTGTTCCAAGCATCGAACACTGCGTCAAACACGTATGTCCCAATCCAAGGCAACACCGCGCAAACTGTGATCTCTTCAATCTCGCCGGAACCTTCCGCGGCGGGTCAGGCGTATTCCTTGCAGGTGGCCATAACACCAGTCCCCCCAGCCACCGCGACGCCCACAGGCACCGTGACTATGCAAGCAACCGATGGCACGTCGTGCTCATTCGTGCTGCCCGCCACCGGTTGCAGTCTGACTGCTCCAAATGCCGGAACTGTCTCCATAACCGCAACCTACAGCGGCGACTCGAATTACGGAGAGTCAGTTTCTCCGCCGATATCGCATACGGTAACCGCAATTGTCACGATCGGCACGGGCGCGGCGACGCTGGCCATCGTCGGCTCGAATCCGGAGCCGTCTATCAACGGGCAGTCGTACAACGTTCAAGTTGCAGTGACGCCCGTTTCGCCGACAACGACGCCAACAGGAACCGTTACGGTAAGCGATGGCACCACGGCATGCTTGATCACCCTGCCTGGGACCAGCTGTTCATTGACCACGAGCAAGGTTGGCGAGGTCTCCCTTTACGCCGCCTACAGTGGTGATGCCACCTTTGCCGCTGCCCAATCGGCTACAGTCGAGCACATCGTCAATCCCACGACGCCGACGGAAATGTGCGGTCTCGACCCTTGGGCAACGCCCAATGACCCACCCGGATTCGTGCCGGTGACTCAACTCAGCGGGGTAGTCTACACACCCGGAATTACTCAGGATATTACCGGTGACGGAAACCTGAGCGTCACGATAACTTCACCCAGCGCAAGCGCAACAATCTCCGATACGACAGTCGATGTCGCCGGCACCTTCGTCGGCCCGACTAATACCGGAATTTCGGTGAATGGAGTCGTAGC
>JAFEFP010000321.1 GCA_018240545.1 Pseudomonadota bacterium
GAAGCGCTTGTCGGTACCACGCCAGGGATTTTGCATGTCCCAGGTGACCTGCTTGTCCTGCTCGGGCGCAGGATCTGCGGCAACGGTCAGGTTGCCGTCGCCAATCATTTCGTTGGAACTGCGCCAGTTCACCTTCGCGCCGGGACCCATCGCCGGTCCCTCGTAGGACATCTGCACGCGCGGATCGTAGCCGGTCAACGCCGTCCAGGACGGATAGGTGTGGAATCCATCGAGCACGTCGAATACCTGGCGCGCCGGCGAACTGACGGTGATCGAGCGCTCGACATGACCGTGGCTGGGCAGCGCAAGGGTGAACACGACGGCCAACACGAACACGATGGCCAAGGCAACGAGAATCTCGTACAGGCGGGTCATTCCGGGCGTCTCCCTGAAATCAGACGGCAAATGGTACTGGAAAAGCCGGTATTCGGGAATCGGAACGGATGGCCGCGGGCGGAACCCTAGACAATGCCCAGTTCGAAGGCCTTGAGCACCGCCCGCGTGCGGTCGCGAACGCCCAGCTTGGACAGGATGTTGGAAACGTGATTCTTGACAGTGCCTTCGGCCACGCCCAGCGAATTGGCGATCTCCTTGTTGCTGTAGCCGCCTGCCATCAGGCGCAGGATTTCGGTTTCGCGCTCGGTCAGCGGATCCGGGCGATCCAGGCTGGTGAAGTCATTGTGCATGCGTTCCAGGCCGGACAACAGGCGCTGGGTGACGACCGGCGCGACCAGCGAGCCGCCCCCGGCGACGGTCTTGACCGCGTCGACGAGCTGCTCCAGCGATACGTCCTTGAGCAGATAACCGCGCGCACCCGCCTTGAGGCCGGCCAGCACCAACTGGTCGTCGTCGAACGTGGTCAGGATGATCGTCGGCGGCAGGGCATTCTTCAGCGCCAGTGCGTTGAGCACGTCCAACCCGGACATTCCCGGCATGCGCATGTCGAGCAGGACCACGTCGGGCTTGACCTGCGGAATCGCCTCCACCGCCTGCGCGCCATCGCCGGCTTCGGCGGCGACGCGGATCTCGTCGGACAGTTCCAGCAGCGAGCGGATACCCTGCCGCACCAGGGTCTGGTCGTCCACGAGGCATACGGAAATGGTCATCGCGCCGACTCCAGGGGCAGCCACGCATCCAGGGCGAAACCGGAATTGCGCGCGGTGGTGATGTTCAGGCGTCCGCCGATCTGGGCCAGGCGCTCGCGCATGCCGGTCAGGCCGTTGCCGTGGTGCAACTCGTCGGCGCCACGGCCATCGTCCTGTGCGTGGATGGCCAGTTCCGCGCCATCGCGCTCGAAACTCAACCACAGGTTGCGCGCGTTGGCATGGCGCAGCGCATTGGTGATGATTTCCTGCGCACAGCGCAGCAGCACCTGCGCGCGGCGCGGATCGTCCACCGAGAAACGCGGCGGCAATTGCAGATGGATGACCAGGCCCGGAACGCCTTCGACCAGGGTTTTCAGTGCCTCGGTAAGGTCGATCGCATCGTCCTCGCGCAACTGGCTGACCACTTCGCGCACATCCGAAAGCAAAAGTTTCGCCACGCTTTGCGCCTGGCGCACGTGCTCCTTGGCATTGCCGGAAACCAGGTGGCTGGCGACTTCCAGGTTCAGGCTGAGCGCGGTGAGGTGATGGCCGACCAGGTCGTGCAGTTCGCGCGAGATGCGCATGCGCTCGCCGATGCGACTGGACTCCGTAAGCAGGGTGCGCGTGGCGCGCAGCTCGGAATTCAGACGGCGCTGCTCCTCGCGCGAATCCGCCTGCTGGCGCGCGACCAGGGAAGTAACGAAGGTGAATCCGGAAAAGCCGAAATACAGCCCGCTCTGCAACAGCGCATCGAACCAGTCGAATCCCTCGACGCGGTAGATGAACACCGGCACCAGGGAGAAATTCTGCAGGATCAGCCAGACCACACCGGCCCAGAACGGCAACAGCCACGGCAGCACGCCGGCGATCACCAGCAGCAGGATTCCGGAAAGTCCGCTGTGGCTGAAATAGCCGATACCGATGGCCGCCGCGTTGAGCACGGCGAGCATGGGCAGTTGCAGCAGCCAGTGGTAACGCTTGCCCAGGTCGCGCGTGATCAGCCAGTAGCTCAGGCCGAAGGCGAGATAGCTCAGCCACCACCCGGCGATTTCGATGGCGGTATTTCCGTCTTCGCTCAGCCAGTAGCGGCGCAGCAACGGGATGCCGACGCAGGCCCAGGTAAACAGGCCGGCGTAGCGCAGCAGTTGCACGTGGTTGAAGGAGGCAAAGCGCATGCGCCCATCATAAGCCGCGCCGTGCGCCGCGCAACCTGCGGGAAGTCACGCGGCCTTAACGAAAATTCCATCATGCGGACACATCGCGGCCGCGCGTTGCGTGCGATAATGCCTGCCATACCAAGGCGCGAACGATGATTGGCGCCATGAAAGACCGGAGGGACGACAACATGGCGCTGACCATCCGCGACGTACTGGCGCAGGACCTGGATTCCGTGCTTGCGCTGAACAACGCCGCGGGCTCGACGATACTGCCGCTGGACATGGCGCAGCTGCGCGCATTGTATGACCAGGCCAGCTACTTTCGCGTCGCCGAAATCGACGGCCATGCGGCCGGATTCCTCATCGCGCTGCGGGAAGACGCCGATTACGCGAGCCCGAACTTCCAGTGGTTCCACACGCACTATCCCGAATTCCTCTACATCGACCGCATCGTGATCGCCAAGCCCTATCGTGGCCTCGGTCTGGGCCGCGTCTTCTATGCCGATGTGGCCAGCTTCGCCGAGGTCCGTGCGCCGCTGCTCGCCTGCGAGGTGTTTCTCGAGCCGCGCGATGACGTTTCGGTCCTGTTCCACGGGACCTTCGGTTTCAAGGAAGCGGGTCAGCAGCTCATGCCGGGCGTGGCGCGACGCGTATCGTTGCTGGTCAAGGAACTGTGCAGCTATCCGTTCGTGCGTGACACCTACCTGCACGGTGCCACCGGCAAGCTGCCGAGCCAGCCCTGGTTGAGCGAGCGCGCCCAGCGTTCGCCTGCCGAGCCGGCACGCTCCGCCCGGGCGCATTGATTCGCGCGTGCTGGTCCTGGCCGACCTTGCGCCGGGCTGCGCCGATGCGGTGTTGCGGCACCATGGCCTGCGACTCGAAGCCGTCGCCGACGGCGCGCCGATACCCGGAAGCTACTGGGGCGAGCCCGAGGCCGGCCTCATCGGCACCACCGTCTTCGCCCGCTCCGACACCCCCGTGCATTCGCTGCTGCACGAGGCCTGCCACCTGATCGTTGCGCCGGCGGAAAAGCGCGCGTCGATCCACACCGATGCCAGCGAATCGCAGGCCGAGGAGGACGCGGCGTGTTACCTGCAGATCGTGCTCGCCGATGAATTGCCCGGTGTCGGCCGCGCGCGGCTGATGGCCGACATGGACGCCTGGGGCTATACCTTCCGCCTCGGCTCGGCGCACGCCTGGTTCGAGTCCGACGCCGAAGATGCCCGCGTCTGGCTGACCACCCGCGGACTGCTGCCGCTTGCGCGCGCCACGGCGGACGGCTAGCCTTCGCCTCACACGGAGGACGCACTCATGCAACGCTGGCTCAAACTCCCCGATGGCCGCTACCTCGACGCCAACAGCGTCGTCTACGTGGGCAAGGTGGAAACCTACCCGCGCCTGGACGAAAACGGCGATGAGGCCGGCCAGGGCTACGCGGTGAGCCTGGGGACCGACATCCCGCGCGAACATCACGTCTCGGTGATGGGCACCAAGGACGAAGTGCTCGCCCTGCTCAAGGCCCTGCTCGGCGGCACCGCGGCCGCCTGAACCACGCTTGTGCGGCCCGGATGGCTGAGTTAGCATGCGCCCGGCTCAGGGAGATGGCATTCCTCCCCGGCATCCCGCAACGGATCCCGAAACCGCCGCAAGGCTGATGATGCCTGCTGAAACATCCGCAAGCCCGGATGTGTGCAGGCATCGCCACGACTCGCCATCGCGGCGTTTCCCGCGCGCATCCGCAAGTTTCCGGTTCCGGTCACGACTTCGGGAGCGCACATGGGAGTTTTCGCGGTTTTTGTCGTCGGCATCGGCGCCTTCGCCGGCGCGGTGCTGCGCTGGCTGTTCGGCATCTGGTTCAATCCCCTGTTCCCGACCCTGCCGCTCGGCACCCTGGCCGCGAACCTGCTCGGCGGCCTGGTCATCGGCGCCGCACTGGGCCTGTTCGGCCAGTTCCAGAGCCTGTCGCCGGAACTGCGCCTGTTCGTCACCACCGGTTTCTGCGGCGGCCTGACCACGTTCTCGACGTTCTCGGCCGAAACCGTCACCTTGTTCCTGCGCCAGCAATATGCCTGGGCCATTGCCACCGTCTCCGCGCACCTGTTCGGTTCGCTGGCGATGACGCTCGCCGGCATTTTCCTGGTCCGACTCGTGTTCCGCTCGTGAGGCTGCCGCCATGAAGGGTATACATCTGCGTTTTTATACTTATGAGAATCGCAAGCACGGCACGGTGCTGATGTACGAATGGCTGCTCGAGTTCGCCAAGGCGCGCGGCATCCACGGCGGCTCGGCGTTCCGCGCCATCGCCGGTTTCGGCCGCCATGGCCGCCTGCACGAGCAGCATTTCTTCGAACTCGCCGGCGACGTGCCGGTGCTGGTCGAATTCATCGCCGATGAAACCGCGGCGGATGCCCTGGTCTCGGCGTTGCGCACGGAGAAAGTTCATTTGTTTTGCGCGCGCATGACCAGCGACATCGAAATCCTGGATCCATCCGCCACGCCCAGCTGAAGGAGAATGCGATGACCGAGGTCTATGCCATTGCCGCATTGTGGCTGGCGCTTGCCCTGCTCGCCACCTTGCTGTCCATCGCCTTGCGCATCGCCACCGCGATGGGGGAAATCGTCGTCGGCACCGTTGCCCAACTCGTGATCGGTGCGGCCGTGGGTACCGGCCTGTTCGGCACCACCGTGCTCGGCACCGACCAGGGCTGGCTCACTTTCCTTGCCAGCATCGGTGCCGTGCTGCTGACGTTCCTCGCCGGCGTTGAACTCGACCCCGACGCGCTGCGCAAGAACGGCACGGAAGCGTTCGGCCTTGGCCTTGTCGGATTCTGCGCGCCGTTCCTGGGCTGTGCAGCCGTCGCGCACTGGTGGCTGGGCTGGGGCCGCGATGCGAGTTGGCTCGCTGGCGTTGCCTTGTCGACGACATCCGTGGCCGTGGTCTACGCGGTAATGCTCGAACTGGGTTTGAATCGCACCACCTACGGCAAGGGCTTGCTCGCAGCATGCTTCGTCAATGACCTCGCCACCGTGCTCGCGCTGGGGCTGATGTTCTCGCCGTTCACGATCAAGACGCTGATTTTCGTCCTGCTCAGCGTCGCGGCCTTCTGCATCCTGCCCTGGCTGACACCGCGGTTCTTCCGGCGCTTCGGCGGGCGTCCTTCGGAGCTGGAAACCAAGTTCCTGCTGCTGATCTTGTTCGCGCTAGGCGCATTGGCGATGTGGGCGGGAAGCGAAGCCGTGCTGCCGGCCTATGTGGTCGGCATGATCCTGGCGGGCACCGTCGGCAAGGACCACGCCTTGATCCGGCGCCTGCGCACGCTGACGCTGGGGTTCCTGACGCCGTTCTACTTCATCCGCGCCGGCTCCTACGTTTCGGTACCGGCGCTGGTCTCCGGATTCGGCATGTTCCTTGTCCTGCTCGGCGCGAAGATGGCAACCAAGATGCTCGGCGTCTATCCCGCCACGCAGGCATTCGGCACGCCCAGACGCGAGGCGATGTACACGACGTTGCTGATGTCCACCGGCCTGACCTTCGGCAGCATTTCGGCCTTGTACGGGCTCAATCACCACATCATCAGCCAGGCGCAATACAGCTATATCATTGCCGCCGTGGTCGGCAGCGCGGTGATCCCGACGCTGATTGCCAATGCCTTCTTCCTGCCGCACCACCTGCTGCCGCGCGATGCGGCCGACGAACTGCTGG
>JAFEFP010000322.1 GCA_018240545.1 Pseudomonadota bacterium
AGGCGGACCTGGACAATGCCAACACGGCGCTGCGCCAGGCCGATGCGGACGTCAAGGCGAGCCAGGCCAATCTCGCCGAACTGCTCAACGGCACCCGACCGGAAGACCTCGCCCAGGGTGAGGCGGCGCTGGCCACGGCGAAGGCGCAGGCGGCGCAGCTCGGAATCACGCTGGAGCGACTATCGGTGCACGCCCCGCGCGCGGGCCGCGTCGATGCCTTGCCGTTCCGCCTCGGCGATCGTCCGCCCGCGGGCGCGAGCGTGGTCAGCCTGCTCGTCGGCGATGCGCCCTACGCGCAAGTGTTCGTGCCCGAGTCGCAGCGCGTGGGGCTGCAACAGGGCGCGCGCTTCTCCGTGCACGTGGATGGCGTGGCGCAAGCATTCACCGCGACGCTCCGGCGCATCCGCAGCGAGGCAAGCTTCACGCCGTACTACGCGTTGTCGGGCGACGACGCCAGCCGCCTGACGTATCGCGCCGACTTGTTTCTCGATGGCGACGCAGCGCGCAAATTGCCGGCCGGCGTGCCGTGTCAGGCGACATTGGCGAAGTGAGATGGCACAGCCCATTCCCATTCATCCCAGCCCGCCTCCGCTCGCGGGAGCGGGGGAAAAACACGACAACGCCATCGTCGCGCGCGGCCTGACGCGCACGTTCGGCAAGCTCGTCGCGGTCGACCATGTCGACCTCACCGTCGCGCGCGCCCAGGTCTATGGCTTCCTCGGCCCGAACGGCTCCGGCAAGTCGACCACGATCCGCATGTTGTGCGGATTGCTGTTGCCGACGGCGGGACAGATCGAGGTGCTCGGCTACGCCATTCCGCAACAAGCCGAGGCGCTCAAGCGCCGCATTGGCTACATGACGCAGAAGTTTTCGTTGTACGATGACCTGACGGTGCGCGAGAACCTCGAATTCGTCGCCGCGGTGCACGAACTGGATCGCGCGCGCACGCGCACGCGCGTCGGCGAACTGCTCGAGCGCTACTGGCTGGGCGAGCAGCGCGAACAGCTCGCCGGCACGCTCTCGGGCGGGCAGAAGCAGCGCCTGGCGCTCGCCGCCGCGGTGCTGCACGAGCCGGAACTGCTGCTGCTCGACGAGCCGACCAGCGCGGTCGATCCGCAATCGCGGCGCGATTTCTGGGACTCGCTGTTCGCGCTCACCGACGCCGGCACCACGATCCTGGTCTCCACGCACTACATGGACGAGGCCGAGCGCTGCCATCGGCTCGCAATCCTGGATCGCGGCCGCCTCGTCGCCGACGGCACGCCGCATGAACTCGAAGGCGCCCTGCCCGGCCAGGTCCTGCTCATCGACTGCGCAAACGCTCGCGCCGCGCAAAACGCGCTCGCGGACTTGCCGGGAATTTCGGCAATGGCGCAAATCGGCGCCAGCCTGCGCGTCCTCGGCGCGGTCGGTGCGGAATTCCGCGACACCGTCGCCGCCCGCCTGCGCGCGGCGGGCATCACCGCGCAGGTCGCGGCCACGCAACCGAATCTCGAAGACGTGTTCGTCGCCGCCACGCGCCAGGCGCCAAAGCCTGCGGCAAAGGCGCGCGCATGAACCTGCGCCGTCTCGCCGCGATCGTGGTCAAGGAGCTGCGCCAGTTGCGCCGCGACAAGCTCACCTTCGCCATGATCGTCGGCATCCCGATCATGCAGCTGCTGCTGTTCGGCTACGCGATCAACCTGGACATCCGCCATCTGCCTGCGGCCGTGCTCGACCAGGCGCACACCGCACAGTCGCGCCGGATCGTCACCGCGATCGCGCAGACCCAGGTGCTGGACTTCGCCTATCGTGCGCGCACGCCGCAGGATCTGGACGCGCTGCTGCGCAAGGGCCAGATCAGCTCGGCGCTGGTGATTCCACCGGATTTCGAGCGGCGCCTTGTCGAACACGACCGCCCGCCCCTGCAAATCGTGGTCGACGGCTCTGACCAGACCGTGCAGCAGGCCGTGCGCCAACTTGCGGCGCTGCCGTTGCGCACGCTGCTCGATCCGGACTCCTCCGTGCCGCCGGCCAATGTGGAGATCGTGAATTTCTACAATCCCGGACGGCGCGCGCCGGTCAACACCGTGCCGGGCCTCGTCGGCGTGATCCTGACCATGACCATGGTGCTGTTCACGGCGATGGCGCTGGTGCGCGAGCGCGAGCGCGGCAACCTCGAGTTCCTGATCGCGACACCGGTGTCGCCGACCGAGCTGACCGTGGGCAAGGTTCTGCCCTTCGTCGGCATCGGCCTTGTCCAGGTGAGCCTGGTCCTGCTGCTTGGCGTCGCCGTCTTCGCCGTGCCGATCCGCGGCAGCCTGTTCGATGTCTACGCCGCCTCGCTCGTGTTCATCGTCGCCTCGCTGGCGCTGGGCGTGTTCCTGTCGACGCTGGCGAAAAGCCAGTTCCAGGCCATGCAGCTCGCGTTCTTCACGTTCCTGCCGCAGATCCTGCTGTCCGGCTTCATGTTTCCCTACGACGGCATGCCGCGACCGGCGCAGTGGCTGGCGGAGGTGTTACCGATGACGCACTTCATGCGCCTGATCCGCGGCATCCTGCTGCGCGCGGCGACGCTCGCCGACCTGTGGCCGAGCCTGGTCGCGCTCGGCGCATTCATCGTCGCCATGCTCGGCATCGCGATCGCGCGCACGCGCAAGCGGCTGGATTGAGTCTTGCGCGTGGCGGGCATGCGCTGCAGCGGATAGAATCGGGCAGCCATGTCGCACGCGCCAATCAATGAACCGGCAAACAGCAGCCGTTTGCCGGTCGTATTCGTCGTCGACGATGAAGCAGGCATACGCTCCGCCTTGCGCCGCTTGCTGAGACTGGCGGGCCTGGCAGTGGAGACCTACGCCTCCGGTCCCGCATTCCTGGAATCGGACCTGTCGCACCGCGCAGGCTGCGTCCTGCTGGACATGCGCATGCCGCAGATGAGCGGCTTGGAAGTCCAGTCCCGCCTGAATCAGCGGCGGATTGTCCTGCCGGTAATTTTTCTGACCGGTGCCGCGGATGTGCCGATGGCGGTTACGGCGATGCGCAACGGCGCGCACGATTTCATCGAAAAGCCCTACGACGACGAGCAGCTGGTCGCGCGTGTTCGCCAGTGTCTGGAGCCGGCACGCGATCGTTTACACGATGCGCAGGGCCGCAACGTCACGATTGCCCGCTTGCGCAGCCTGACCCCGCGCGAACGCGAAGTGCTGGATTTGGTGGCGGCAGGGCGCACGGCAAAGGAAATTGCCCGACAATTGGGCACCAGCCACCGGACCGTGGAAGTCCATCGCGCGCACCTGATGGAAAAATTGGCGGCATCCTCGCTGGCCGATCTGGTGCGCATGCAACTGCTCGCGACCGCTGAACCCGTCCGGGACGCCAGCGCACCCTAGCCAGGCCCCGCCTGCCGACCGCAGCCTGTCAATCCACTACGTATTCATACGGATTTCGCGGCGAAGCGCGACTGTCTACCATGCCGTTCGCCTGCAACGAGCAGGGTCCGAATCGATTCGGGTCTCTTGCGTCGAAGCGCACAGCAAGCAGGAGCTTGATTACCGCGCGCTGTCGGGAGTCCGCCATGAATATCCGTTCGATTCGCCATTTCATCCTCCTCCTCAGCCTTGCCGCACTTGCCGCGACCAGCGCCAACGCCAGCACGTCGCTGCGCGCGCAGCGCCTGACGCCGCCGGAAAGCTTAGCCAGCAGCTTCGCGCATCAGAATCCGGCGGTTCGGGGCGATTGGATCGCCGTATTCGGGCGCATCAGCCCGGCGGATGGAGATGGCAGGGTCTATA
>JAFEFP010000323.1 GCA_018240545.1 Pseudomonadota bacterium
GATGGAAGAACGTGGCGACCACGGCCACCAGCACGCCCACGCCCGCCCACTGGATGCCGCTGCGCGCAGTCACCGGCGAAGACATGCGCTTGATGCCCATGATGAGCAATACGGCGGCGACGAAGTAGCTCGCCTGGATCAGCAGTGAAACGATCGATGCGGAGTTCATGCCTTCTTCTCCGGCTTCTTGCTCGACTTGAACATCTCGAGCATGCGCTCGGTGACGACATAGCCGCCGGCGGCGTTGCCCGCGCCGAGGAACACGCCGATGAAGCCGATGACCTGCTCGGTCGGCGTGGTTGCCTCGCCGAGCGCGACCATCGCGCCGATCAGCACGATGCCGTGGACGAAGTTCGAGCCGGACATCAGCGGCGTATGCAGGATCACCGGCACGCGCGCGATGATCTCGTGACCGGTGAAGGCGGCGAGCATGAACAAATACAATGCGAGGAATCCGTCGATCACTTGGCACCTCCTTCGACAAGCTGCTTCGTCGCTTCGTGCTTGATCTCGCCCGCATGCGTGACGCAGGTCTTGGCGATCAGTTCGTCTTCCCAGTCCAGCGTCAGCGCGCCATCCTTCAGGCTGAGTTCCAGAAAGTTGTACAGGTTTTTCGCGTACAACTCGCTGGCATGAATCGGCGCGGTCGCCGCCAGGTTCACCGGACCGATCACGCTCACGCCATTCGTCGACACGATGGTCTTGCCGGCCTCGGTCAGCTCGCAGTTGCCGCCGGTTTCCGCGGCGATGTCGACGATCACCGCACCGGCCTTCATGCCCTCGACCATCTGTTTGGTGATGATGCGCGGCGCCTTGCGGCCCGGCACGGCAGCCGTGGTGACGATGGCGTCCACGCCCTTGATGTATTCGGCCAGCGCGGCCTGCTGCTGGGCGCGCTCCTCGGCCGTGAGTTCGCGCGCGTAGCCACCCGTGCCCGCCGCGCTGACGCCGAGTTCAACGTACTTGGCGCCCAGCGACTGGATCTGCTCCTTCGTTTCCGGGCGCACGTCGAAGCCCTCGACCTGGGCGCCGAGGCGCCGCGCCGTGGCGATGGCCTGCAAGCCGGCGACACCCGCGCCGACGATGAGCACCTTCGACGGGCGCACCGTGCCGGCTGCGGTGGTCAGCATCGGGAAGAATTTCGGGCTCGCCTCGGCGGCGATCAGCACCGCCTTGTAGCCGGCGATGTTGGCCTGCGAGGACAACACGTCCATCGCCTGCGCGCGCGTCGTGCGCGGCAGCAGTTCCATCGCAAAGCTCGTTATCCTGCGGTCGCGCAATGCCTTGATGCGTTCCGGCGCCAGGTGCGGTTGCAGAAATCCTACTGTCACGCTGCCTTCGCGCAAACCCGCGATCTCGTCCAACGCTGGCGGTTGCACGGTGAGCAGCACATCGGCGCGACCGAGCACGCTGCGCGCGTCCGCGCCGATTTCCGCTTCCTTGTAGGCCGCATCGGGAAAACTGGCTTGCCCGGCACCACGTTCGACCAGCAGCTGCGCGCCCTTGGCCTTGTACTTCTTCATCAGGTCCGGCGTCAACGCCACGCGGCGCTCGCCGGCGGCGCTTTCGCGCACCACGCCAAGGGTGATGGCCATGAACATCTCCGGGTCCGGCAACGTGAGCCGCGATGCTAACCGAGCAAAGCCGGCTTGACCATAGCGGCGCGAGCATATCCGCACCGCCGCCGCCATGACGTGCATCAAGGCCAAGGCTCGGCTATCTTTGCACAATACGCGACCGCATTTGGGGATACCACGTGAGTACCATCGAAACCTACGACGACAAGGTCGTGCGCCTGTTCCTGTTCGCTTCCGCGGTCTGGGGCATCATCGGCATGCTGGTCGGCATGTATCTTGCCGCGGAGCTGGCCTGGCCGTTCTGGAACCTCGACGTTCCGTTCCTGACCTTCAGCAAGCTGCGCCCGGACCACACCTTCGGCGTGATCTTCGCGTTTGGCGGCTCGGCCTTGATGGGCACGTGCTACTACGTCGTGCAGCGCACCGGGCACACGCGCCTGGCCCTGCCGCGACTGGCCGAATTCACGTTCTGGGGCTGGCAGCTGATCTGCGTGCTGGCCATGGTGACGATGCCGCTGGGCATGACCCAGAGCAAGGAATACGCCGAACCCGAATGGTTCATCGACATCCTCATCGCCATCGTCTGGGTCAGCTTCGGCTGGGTGTTCTTCGCCACCCTCGCGCGCCGGCGCATCCGCCACATCTACGTCGCGAACTGGTACTACGGCGCCTTCATCATCGCCGTGGGCCTTTTGCACATCGTCAACAACATCGCCATTCCGGTGTCGATGACCAAGTCGTACCCGATCTACTCGGGTGCGGTCGATGCCATGGTGCAGTGGTGGTACGGCCACAACGCGGTGGCGTTTTTCCTCACCGCGGGCTTCCTCGGCATGATGTACTACTTCGTGCCGCGCCAGGCGCAGCAGCCGCTGTGGAGCTATCGCTTC
>JAFEFP010000324.1 GCA_018240545.1 Pseudomonadota bacterium
GCTGCGCCGCGCCAAGATGTACGAGTTCCTTGATCGCCTGATCAACATCTCGCTGCCGCGCGTGCGCGACTTCCGCGGCGTGTCCGGACGCGCGTTCGATGGCCGCGGCAACTACAACATGGGCGTGAAGGAACAGATCATCTTTCCCGAGATCGATTTCGACCAGGTCGACGCGATGCGCGGCATGGACATCGCCGTGACCACTACGGCGAAGAATGACGAAGAAGCCAAGGCGCTGCTCGAAGCATTCGGTTTCCCCTTCCGCAACTAATCCAGACTGAGAGTATTGGCATGGCCAAGACCTGCATGATCAACCGCGAACTCAAGCGCGCCAAGCTGGTGAAACGGCACGCCGCCAAGCGCAAGGAGCTCAAGGCGATCGTACTGAACCCGAAATCCTCATATGAGGAGAAGATGGCTGCGCAGACCAAACTGCAGAAATTGCCGCGTGACGCGAGCCCCTCGCGCCAGCGCAACCGCTGCGAGCTGACCGGTCGTTCGCGCGGCGTGTACCGCAAATTCGCGCTGGGCCGCCACAAGCTGCGCGAAGCGACCATGCGCGGCGACGTGCCGGGCCTGCGCAAGGCCAGCTGGTAGTTTTGATTCACGAAAAATCCGGGGCGGATTTTTCACATTAGCAAGACGAAATCCGTTTCGGATATCGATGCCGAGGAAATGAACCAATGAGCATGACTGATCCCATCGCCGACATGTTTACGCGCATCCGCAACGCCCAGGCCACGGCCCGGCCGACGGTGCGCATGCCGGCCTCCAACGTCAAGGTTGCCATCGTCAAGGTGCTGAAGGACGAAGGCTATGTGCGCGACTTCCAGGTCAACAAGGACGGCGCCAAGACGGTGCTCGAGATCGCGCTCAAGTATTTCGAGGGCCGCCCGGCGATCGACAAGCTCGACCGCGTCAGCCGTTCGGGTCTGCGCGTGTACCGCGGCAAGGACAAGTTGCCCAAGGTCATGGGTGGACTTGGCATCGCCATCGTTTCTACCCCGGACGGCATCATGAGCGATGCGCAGGCGCGCGCCAAGGGCGTGGGCGGCGAAGTCATCGGTACGGTCGCGTAAGCAGTTTTCTTAGAGTCCGGCCCGGACGGCCGGTCCAGTTCCGGTCAGGACGGCCGATGGAGATAACAAGATGTCTCGTGTAGCCAAAAAACCGATCACGCTGCCCAAGGGCGTCGAATGCACCGTGGCCAAGGACAGCATCACCGTCAAGGGTCCGAAGGGTACGCTGAAAATGGCAGCGATTGCCGGTGTTGCGGTCGCGGTCGACAAGGGCAACATCACCTGCGCCGACGGCAGTGCCGAAACCAAGTTCGCCGGCACCACGCGCGCGCTGCTGGCCAACATGGTCAAGGGCGTGAGCCATGGATATGAAAAGAAGCTCGAACTGGTCGGCGTGGGGTATCGTGCCGCACTGCAGGGCAAGGACCTGAACCTGACCCTCGGCTTTTCGCACCCGATCGTGTTCAAGGCGCCGGAAGGCATCACCTTGAGCGTGCCCAGCCAGACCGAAATCGTGATCGTCGGCACCGACAAGCAGCGCGTCGGTGAAGTCGCGGCGAAGATCCGCGCGTTCCGCCCGCCCGAGCCCTACAAGGGCAAGGGCGTGCGCTACAGCGGCGAACACATCAGCCTGAAAGAAGCCAAGAAGGCATAGTGCGTCATTTGCTTGAATGCTTTTGCGTTTCCGGAGTCATTGAGATGAGCGAAAAAAACATTGCCCGACTGCGCCGCGCCAAGAGCACGCGCGCGCATATCCGCAAACTCGGGGTGCCGCGCCTGACCGTGCACCGTACCGACCAGCACATTTATGCGCAGGTGATTTCGGCCGAAGGCGACAAGGTGCTGGCCGCGGCCTCGACCGTGCAGAAGGACCTTGCAAAGGGACTCAAGGGCACCAAGAACAAGACCGCCGCCGCGATCGTGGGCAAGGCGATCGCGCAGAAGGCCAAGGCCGCGGGCGTGGACGCCGTGGCGTTCGACCGTTCCGGTTTCCGCTATCACGGCCGCATTGCCGCGTTGGCGGATGCCGCCCGCGAAGCGGGCCTGAAATTCTGATCCAGCGTTGCATCCACAACTACAAGCGGCTTCGGTCGTAATCAAAGTCCGCCGGATAGCCGGCGGCAAACAGGCGAGAACAGATGGCAAACAACAACGAACGTGAAAACAGCGACGGCATGCTGGAGAAACTCATCGCCGTAAATCGCGTGGCCAAGACGGTCAAGGGCGGCAGGCAGATGAGCTTTACCGCACTGACCGTGGTCGGCGACGGCGACGGCCGTGTCGGATTCGGCTACGGCAAGGCGCGCGAGGTGCCGGTGGCGATCTCCAAGGCGATGGAGCGTGCGCGCCGCGGCATGGCCCATATCAAACTCAACAACGGCACGTTGTGGCACGCAGTCAAGGCCAACCACGGCGCGGCGCGCGTGTACATGCAGCCGGCTTCCGAAGGCACCGGCGTCATCGCCGGTGGCGCGATGCGCGCCGTGCTCGAGGTGGTCGGGGTCAAGAACGTGCTGGCCAAGGCGGTGGGTTCGCGCAATCCGATCAACCTGGTGCGCGCCACGATCAAGGGTCTGCAATTGATGGCCACGCCGGAACGCATCGCGGCCAAGCGTGGCAAGAAGGTGAGCGAGGTGGGTGGTTATGGCCAAGGCTAAGGCGACAAAGGCGACCGGCACGATCCGCGTGCGCCTGTACAAGAGCATGAACAGCTGCCAGTGGAAGCATCGCCTGAGCGTGAAAGCGCTGGGCCTGAACAAACTCAACGACGTGCGCGAATTGAAGGATTCTCCGCAGGTGCGTGGTCTGGTCGACAAGATCAATTACTTGGTGCGCATTGAAGAAAGCGCGTAAGCAACAAAGCCTATTTCTGGAGTTCGCATCATGCGTCTGAATACACTCAAGCCAGCCAAGGGATCGCGCAAGACGCGCGTGCGCGTCGGCCGTGGTATCGGCTCGGGCCTGGGCAAAACTGCCGGTCGCGGCCACAAGGGCCAGTATGCGCGCACCGGCAAGGGCAAGGTCAAGGCCGGTTTCGAGGGTGGCCAGATGCCGATGCAGCGTCGCCTGCCCAAGGTCGGCTTCCGCTCGAAACTGTCGCGCGACACCTCCGAGGTGCTGTTGTACAGGCTCGACTCGCTCAAGGCCGATGCCGTGGATTTCGCGGTGCTGCGCGAAGCCGGTCTCGTCGACGCGCGCGCGATCCGCGCCAAGGTCGTGAAGAAGGGCGAGATCAAGCGCGCGGTCAAGCTCAAGGGCGTGGCCGCGACCGCCGGCGCCAAGGCGGCGATCCTCGCCGCCGGCGGCAGCGTGGAGTAACCGGTGGCCGCGCCCCAGACCAATAGTCTGCTCGGCAATCTCGGCAAGCTGACCGAGCTCAAGCAGCGCATCCTGTTCGTGATCGGTGCGCTGTTCGTGTTCCGGCTCGGCTCGTTCATTCCCGTTCCGGGCGTGAATTCGGATGCGATGACCAAGCTCATCGAGGGGCAGGGCGGTGGCCTGGTGGACATGTTCAACATGTTCTCCGGCGGCGCGCTGGCGCGTTTCTCGTTGTTCGCGCTGGGCGTGGTGCCCTACATCTCCGCCTCGATCATCGTGCAGATGTTCGGCTCGGTGATACCGAGCTGGGCGGCGATGCGCAAGGAAGGCGAGTCCGGCCGGCGCAAGCTGACCCAGTACACGCGTTTCGGCACGGTCGGCCTGGCCGCGTTCCAGGCCTTCGGCATCGCCACCATGTTGCAGCACCAGGCCGGCGTGGTGTACGCACCGGGCCCGAGCTTCATCTTCACGGCAATGGTGGGCCTGACCGCCGGCACCATGTTCCTGATGTGGGTCGGCGAGCAGATCACCGAGCGCGGCATCGGCAACGGCATTTCGCTGCTGATCTTCGCCGGCATCGTCGCTGGCCTGCCGAGCGCAGTCACGCGCACGCTGGAAATGTCCCAGCAGGGCGAGCTGACGCCGATGAAGGTGCTGGTCATCCTGGCCCTGGTCCTGGTCGTCACCGCCTTCGTCGTGTTCATGGAACGCGGCCAGCGCCGCATCACGGTGAACTACGCGCGGCGCCAGGGCGGTTCGCGCGCCTACATGAACCAGAGTTCGCACCTGCCGCTGAAGATCAACATGTCCGGCGTGATTCCGCCGATCTTCGCCTCGTCGCTGATCCTTTTCCCGGCCACCGCGTCGTCGTGGTTCTCCAACGGCGCGGACATCCGCTGGCTGCAGCAGATCACGGCCGCGCTGAATCCCGGCGAGCCGCTGTACGAGATCCTGTATGGCGCGATGATCATCATCTTCGCGTTCTTCTACACCGCGCTGGTGTTCAATTCGAGCGAGACCGCGGACAACCTGAAGAAGTCCGGTGCCCTGGTGCCGGGCATCCGTCCCGGTCGCGCCACCGCCGAGTACATCGACGGCGTGCTGACGCGGCTGACCGGCGCCGGAGCGATCTACCTCGTGGCGGTGTGCCTGATTCCGACGCTGCTGCAGCAGAACTGGCACGTACCGTTCTATTTTGGCGGCACCTCGCTGCTGATCGTGGTCGTGGTGGTCATGGATTTCACGGCCCAGGTACAGGCACACCTGGTGTCGCACCAATATGAAAGCCTGCTCAAGAAGGCCAACCTGAAGGGGTATGGCCGTGGCGGCATGCGTTGAATGGGACGACGGGCGCAGGACTTGGCGCTTTTACAACACTGAAAATCAAGCTATAATTCACGGTTCACTGCGCTTTTTGCGCCGTGGCCGATTCCGGAGACGAAAGAAATGGCGCGTATAGCGGGTGTCAACTTGCCGGTGCAGAAGCACGTCGTTATCGGCCTGCAGAGCATTTTCGGCATCGGCCGGGCACGGTCGAAGCAGGTTTGCGCGGCAGCGGGCGTCGATCCCGCGACCAAGATCAAGGAGCTGACGGAAGGCCAGGTCGAGAAATTGCGCGCCGAAGTCGCCAAATACACGATCGAAGGCGATCTGCGCCGCGAAAACGGCATTGCGATCAAGCGCCTGATCGATCTCGGCACCTACCGCGGCCTGCGCCACCGTCGCGGGCTGCCGGTGCGCGGCCAGCGCACGCGCACGAACGCCCGCACCCGCAAGGGACCGCGTCGCGCCATCAAGAAAACGTCGTAATCCAGGATCAATGCCCTCATGAACAAACCGGTCGTTGCGGCTGCAAAGCCCAAGAAGAAAACCAAGCGCGTCGTTACCGATGGCGTCGTGCATGTGCAGGCGTCGTTCAACAATACCGTCGTGACGATCACCGATCGCCAGGGCAACGCGCTGTCGTGGGCGACCGCCGGTGGTGCCGGATTCCGCGGTTCGCGCAAGTCGACGCCGTTCGCGGCCCAGGTCGCCGCCGAGAAGGCCGGACGCGCGGCAGCCGAATACGGCGTCAAGACCGTCGAAGTTCGCATCAAGGGTCCGGGTCCGGGCCGTGAATCGGCCGTGCGTTCGTTGAACGCGCTCGGCATCAAGGTCACCAACATCATCGACGTCACGCCGATCCCGCACAATGGCTGCCGTCCGCCCAAGCGCCGGAGGGTCTGATCATGGCTCGCTATATCGGTCCCAAGCTCAAGCTGTCCTGCCGCGAAGGCGCCGACCTGGCCCTGAAGAGCCCGGCGCGCGCGATCGAATCCAAGTGCAAGAAGTTCGAGAAACTGCAGAAGCCCGGCCAGCACGGCGCCGCAGCCGGCAAGAAGGGCCGCCTGTCCGACTATGCCGTGCAGTTGCGCGAAAAGCAGAAGGTCAAGCGCATCTACGGCCTGCTCGAGCGCCAGTTCAGCAATTACTACAGCAAGGCCTCGCAGTTGCGCGGGAACACGGGCGAGAACCTGCTGCGCATGCTCGAAGCGCGCCTGGACAACATCGTCTATCGCATGGGTTTCGCGGTCACGCGCGCGCAGGCGCGCCAGTTGGTGTCGCACAAGGCGATCGAGGTCAACGGCAAGAAGGTGAACCTGCCCTCATTCCAGGTCAAGGCCGGCGACCAGATTACCGTGGTCGAGAAATCGCGCGGCCAGTTGCGCATCACCGAGGCGCTGAACCTGTCGCAGGAAATGGATCTGGCGCCGAGCTGGATCGAAGTGGATGCGAAGAAATTCGCCGGTACGCTCAAGGCGCTGCCGGAACGCTCGGATCTGCCCAGCGACATCAATGAATCGCTGATCGTCGAGCTTTACTCGAAATAGTTTTGTTGTCCCCCGCTTCGGCACCGGATGTGCCGTCGCGGCAAGCGCGGCGCGGCCCTGTCGCGACCGCTTGCAAGCAAACCGCGGCAGGATGCCCAGTCGCCCCTATTCTCATCACTTGGAGAGCGTAGTTCATGGCACAGTCGCCTACTACCATCCTGCGCCCGCGCGGCCTGCATGTCGAACGCACCGGTGCCAACCGCGCCCGCGTCGTCGTCGAGCCGCTGGAACGCGGTTTCGGCCATACCCTCGGCAACGCGCTGCGGCGCGTGCTGCTGTCCTCGATTCCCGGCGCGGCCGTGATCGAGGTCGAGATCGATGGCGTGCTGCACGAGTACACCACGCTTGAAGGCCTGCAGGAAGACGTGATCGAAGTCCTGCTCAACTTCAAGGACGTCGCGATCCGCCTGCACAATCTGGACGAAACCACCGTCACCTTGTCGAAGAAAGGCAAGGGTGTGGTCACGGCCGGCGACATCAAGACCGACCACAACGTCGAGATCCTGAACCCCGAGCATGTCCTTTGCCACCTGACCAAGGACATTGCACTGAACATGCGCATCAAGATCGCGCGCGGCGTCGGTTACGTGCCGGCCACGGCGCGCCGTCGTCCGGACGAGGAATCGCGCCCGATCGGCCGCCTGCAGCTCGATGCTTCGTTCTGCCCGGTGCGCCGCGTCGCCTACGAAGTCGACAGCGCGCGCGTGGAACAGCGCACCGACCTCGACAAGCTCGTGCTCGACATCGAGACCAACGGCACGATCGATGCCGAGGAAGCGGTGCGCAAGTCCGCCGAGATCCTGATGGACCAGCTTACCGTGTTCGGCGATTTCAGCCGGCGCGAGAGTTCGGATGCCAAGGCCGAGAAATCCGGCGTGGATCCGGTGCTGCTGCGCCCGATCGACGATCTGGAGCTGACCGTGCGTTCGGCGAACTGCCTGAAGGCCGAGAGCATCTATTACATCGGCGACCTCGTGCAGCGCACCGAAGTCGAATTGCTGAAGACGCCGAACCTGGGCAAGAAGTCGCTGACCGAAATCAAGGACGTGCTCGGCGCGCGCGGCTTGTCGCTCGGCACCAAGCTGGAGAATTGGCCGCCGGCAGGCCTGTCTTCCGGCATGCAGATGAATTGACGATCCCGCCCAGCGGGAGCGTCATCCCGGCAGGGATTGCCGGGATCCGGACTTCAGGGATGTCGCGAGTACCTGCAGGTCGCCTTCCATGGCACCTGGATTCCGGCATTCCGTGCCGGAATGACGAGCAGGAGTTCGAATCGGGAAGGAACCCTGGAACCAAGAGTTCACGTTTTCCGGAATCGTCCGCAAAACGCTACAATTATAAAGTTATACGAAGGAATTACTTATGCGTCACATGAAATCCGGCCGCGCCTTCAGCCGCACCTCCAGTCATCGCCAGGCCATGTTCAAGAACATGGCGGCCTCGCTGTTCAAGCATGAGCTGATCAAGACCACGCTGCCGAAGGCGAAAGAGTTGCGCCGCGTCGCCGAGCCGCTGATTACGTTGTCGAAGACTGACAGCGTCGCCAACCGCCGCCTCGCCTTCGCACGCCTGCGCGACAAGGTCGCGGTCGGCAAGCTGTTCGTCGAGATCGGCCCGCGCTACCGCGAACGCAAGGGCGGTTACCTGCGCATCCTCAAGTGCGGCATGCGCGACGGCGACAACGCGCCGATGGCCTATGTCGAACTGGTCGACCGGCCGCGCGTCGAAGCCGAAGCCGCGGAATAGTCCGCTGCATGGAATCCAGCCGCGACCCCGGCGGGCGACTGCCGGGGTCGTTGCGTTTGCGGCGCCGGAACATCGGCGTCCGGATGCGGTCTGACTCGCATCGTCCAAATCGGGTATCGGCATGTTGAATCCCTTCCGCTGGTCGTTTCGCGCGCAGTGCTTCGCCGGATTCCTCGCCTGCGTCGCGCTGCTCGCCTATGCGTACTTCGTGCAATTCCGGCTCGGGATCGAGCCGTGCCCGCTGTGCATCTTCCAGCGCCTGGCATTCATCGGCATGGGCCTGGTCTTTCTCGCTGCCGCCGTGCACGCGCCGCGCTCCGCCGGGCGCCGCGTCTACGGCCTGTTCATCCTGCTCGCTGCCGCGGTCGGCGTGGGCATCGCGGCGTACCACGTGTGGGTGCAACAGCAACCACCCGATCCGATGGCCGGATGCGCGCCGGGCTGGAATTACTGGGTCGAGAACTATTCGTTGAAATACGCCTGGAGCAAGACACTCCAGCAGGCATTCACCGGGCATGCCGATTGCGCGCAGGTCAACTGGACTTTCCTCGGCCTGTCGATGCCGTTCTGGACACTGGTTTGCTACGCGCTGATGGGAGCCGGCGGCGTCTGGGCGGGCTTCCGGCGGCGTACCTGACATCTTTTCACTTGCATGCGGGTCCGGCTGTGGCATGATGCATTGCCGCAGTGCAGCATCGATGCCATGTCCATGCAAGCCGATCCACGCAAGTTGACCGCCGTCCGCGCGCCTGACGACTGGGCGCCGGCCTCGTGGCAGGGTCGCGCGGCCGTCCAGCAGCCGACCTATCCCGATGCCGACGCGCTGGCCGCCGCGCTCGCGCAGTTGCAGGCACTGCCGCCGCTGGTGACGTCGTGGGAAGTGCTCGCACTCAAGCACAAGCTCGCCGAGGCCGCGGAGGGCCGCTGCTTCCTGTTGCAGGGCGGCGACTGCGCCGAAAGTTTCGCCGATTGCACCTCGCCCCTGATCTCGAACCGGCTCAAGGTGCTGCTGCAGATGAGCCTGGTGCTGGTGCACGGGCTCAAGCTGCCGGTGGTGCGCGTCGGTCGCTTCGCCGGACAGTACGCCAAGCCGCGCTCGGCCGATACGGAAACTCGAAACGGATTGACCTTGCCTTGCTACCGCGGCGACATTGTCAATGCACCGGAATTCACCGCCGCCGCGCGGCGGCCGGATCCGCAACGCCTGATCGAGGCGCATTCCAAATCCGCGTTGACGATGAATTTCGTCCGCTCGCTGATCGATGGCGGATTTGCCGACTTGCATCATCCGGAATACTGGGACCTGGCCTGGGTCGAGCATTCGCCGCTGCAGGGCGAGTACCGGCGCATGGTCGACGCGATCGGCGATTCGGTGCGCTTCATGGAAACCCTGGCCGGCCCGATCGGCAGTTTCGGCAAAGTGGATTTCTATACCTCGCACGAGGCATTGCTGCTGCATTACGAGCAGGCGCAGACGCGGCAGGTGCCGCGCCAGTGGGGCTGGTTCAACCTGTCCACGCATTTCCCGTGGATCGGCATGCGCACCGCGCAGCTTGACGGCGCGCACGTCGAATACTGCCGCGGTATCCGCAATCCGATCGGGCTGAAGGTTGGCCCCGGCGTGCCGCCGGATACCCTGCTGCACACGCTCGACGTGCTCAATCCGGACAACGAGCCGGGCCGCATCACCCTGATCCATCGCATGGGCGCGGGCCGCATCGCGAACGAGCTGCCGCCGTTGTTGCGTGCGGTCAAGGGCGAGGGGCGCAAGGTTCTGTGGTGCTGCGATCCGATGCATGGCAATACCGAGTCGCTGGCAAGCGGCGTGAAAACGCGGCGTTTCGCGAACATCCGCGCCGAGCTCGATGCGGCCTTCGACATCCACGCCGCGCACGGCACGCGCCTGGGCGGCGTGCACCTGGAGCTGACCGGCGAAAACGTCACCGAATGCCTCGGTGGCGCACGCGACCTGGCCGAGACGGATCTGGCGCGTGCCTACAAGTCCACCGTCGATCCGCGCCTGAATTACGAACAGTCGCTGGAACTGGCGATGCTGATCGTGCGCAAGAGAGGCAACGCCACGCCACATGCCGCCGGCTAGACGGCAGGCGTTGGCGGCTTCAATGCGGCCAGAAACAGCAGAGGGTACCGGCCGTGATCAGCCCATGACCTCCATTCGATTTCAGTCTTCTTCCACCTTCGGCTTGTACGCTTCGGCGAGCTGCTTCTGCACCTGCGCCGGCACCGGATCGTAATGACTGAACTCGATGGCATAGCGGCCCTGGCCGCCGGTCATTGCCTTCAGCTCGGTCTGGTAATCGGCGACTTCGGCCAGCGGTACCTGCGCCTTGATCACGATTTCGCCGCCACGCAATGAATCGGTGCCGCTGATGCGCGCACGCTTGCCGGCCAAGCCGCCGGTGACGTCGCCCATGTAGGCATCGGGCACGAATACCTCGAGATTGACGATGGGTTCGAGTACCTGCGGTTTGGCCTTGGCGATGGCTTCCATGAATGCCTTCTTGCCGGCACTGACGAAGGCGACCTCCTTGGAATCGACCGGGTGGTACTTGCCGTCGTAGACGATCACGCGCACGTCCTGCATCTGGTAGCCGGCGATGGCGCCGTGATCGAGCACCTGACGCACGCCCTTTTCCACCGCCGGAATGAACTGGTTCGGGATCGTGCCGCCCTTGACCTCGTCGGAAAACTCGAAGCCCGTGCCACGCGGCAGCGGTTCGACGCGCAGGAAAACCTCGCCGAACTGGCCGGCGCCGCCGGTTTGCTTCTTGTGGCGATGGTGGCCCTCGGCCCGCGCGGCCACGGTTTCGCGGTAGGCGATGCGCGGCGGGCGCGTCTTGACCTCCACGTCGTAGCGTTGCTTCATGCGTTCCAGCATCAGTTTCAGGTGCAGGTCGGACAGGCCGCGCACCACCGATTCGTTCAGTTCCTTGTTGTGTTCGAAACGGAAGCAGGGATCCTCTTCGCTGAGCTTGTGCAGCGAGGTCGCGAGCTTCTGTTCCTGGCCCTTGTGCGCCGGTTCCACCGCAAGGCCGAACATCGGCTGCGGAAAGGCCAGCGGCTGGAGGTGGATCTGGTCTTCGTCGTGCGAGTCGTGCAGCACCGCATCGAAATGGATTTCCTCGACCTTGGCCACGGCGGCGATGTCGCCGGGAATCGCGCTGTCGATTTCGATGTGCTCCTTGCCGCGGAGCCGGAACAGGTGGCCAACCTTGAACGGCTTCTTGCCGTCGTCGATGAACAGTTGCGTGTCTTTCTTCACCGTGCCCTGATAGACGCGGAACACGCTGAGCTTGCCGACGAAGGGATCGTTGACGATCTTGAACACGTCGGCAATGACATGCCGTTTCGGATCCGGCACGGCCTCGATCGGGACCGCGGCGGCGCCAAGGCCCTTGACGAACGGCGGCGGATTGCCTTCGGCCGGATTCGGCAACAGCCGGCCGATCAGGTTCAGCAGCTCCTTCACGCCCGCGCCGGTGCGCGCCGACACGAAGCAGATCGGCACCAGGTGCCCTTCGCGCAGGCACTGTTCGAATGCATCGTGCAGTTCCTGCCCGGAGAGTCCGGCCTCGCCGACGTCGAGAAAATGGTTCATCACGGTTTCGTTGATCTCCACCACCTGATCGATGATGCGCTGGTGTGCCTCGGCGACGCTGGAAAAGTCCGCCACTCCTTCCGGCTTGAAAAAGCAGTCGACCACGCTCTTGCCATCCTGCGCCGGCAGGTTGATCGGCAGGCACTCGGGACCGAATTCCTCGCGCAACCGGTCGACCAGGGCGCGGCAATTGCCGCCGTCGATCTTGTTCACGATCAGGATGCGCGCCAGCCCGCGCGCCTTGGCATGGTGCATCATGCGCTGGGTGCCGTACTCGATGCCGTTGTGCGCGTTGACGACGATCGCGCAGGTTTCCACGGCGGCGAGCGCGCTCAGCGTCGGACCGCGGAAATCCGCCGCCCCGGGCGTATCGATGAGGTTGATGTGGCAGTCGCCCGATCCGGGCAAGGACGTGTCGATGAAGGCGATGTCCGCATGGAGCGACTGCTTGCGCTCCTTCTCCATCGGATCGTGGTCGGAAACCGTGGTTCCGCGCTCGACCGTCCCGGGAGTGCCGATCACGCCGCCCGCATGCAACAAGGCTTCGAACAGCGTGGTCTTGCCCGCGGCGGAGTGTCCGGCGAGCGCGATGTTTCGGATGCCATCGGTGGTGTAGGCCATGATTTTCTCCCGTGGGTCGGCGTGGACCTGCAAGCGTTCTCCTTTCGACGCGGCAGGTCAAGCGGCGCTGCCGCAGCCCGCGCTTAACCGCGGGTTTACGGGCCATTTACGCGACCGCTGCTAGGTTCGCCGTGCATTGGTCCGGTTGAAGGATCGCGGTGACGCAGGAACTGGAAGGGAGTGCCGGCACCGATCCGGTTGCCGCCCCGATGCGGGAAGCGGACATTCGCGCCCGCGCGCTCGCGCACCTGGCGCCGCGTCCGCGGGGTTTGCCGCGATCCGTTCGCGTCGGCGCGATCTCCGCGATCGGCGGATTGCACGCGTTGGTGTTCCTGATGTGGATGGCGAGCCGATTCGCGTTGCCCGCGCCGGATTCGCCCGCGGTGCAGGTGTTGCTGCTCGACGCGCCCGCACCGCTGCCACGTCCGCCCGAACCGGCAAGCCTGCGGCGTCCGCGAGCGATGGCGGCCGCGGTGCTTCCCGCGGCGGTGCCGACACCGGCGGTCGCGCCGAATGCTTCCGCAGCGACCGGCAAGCAACCGCTGATCTTCACCATCGACGGCAGCATCGCGTTGCCGCCGCAAGCGCCGACGCCGCTCGAAGCGGGTCTCGCGCGCGGCCGCGAGCTGCTCGCGCGTGGCCACAACCTGATCCACTGCCGGCGCAGCACGCTCGACAACGCGCCGACGCCGGCGCAAGCGGCACGCAACGCCGCCAGTTCAGCGCACATGGCACACTTGATCATGGGTAACCCGCTGGATCCGCTCAACGACGCCGGCATCGAGCAGCAGTACGCTGCCGCGGGCGAAATGGCGGCGCGCAAGCGTGCAATCCAGGAGCAAGCCTGCGACGACTGACCGATCACAGCAGCCGCCGCAGCTCCGGCAGCAACGGCAGCTTGCGCACGCGCACCGTGGTCGCGGCGTAGACGGCATTGGCCAGCGCCGGCGCGACGCTGGCGGCGACGACATCGTCGAGTCCGGCCGGATCGGCACCGCTGTCGACGCTGTGCACTTCCACGGCGTGTGGCGCCTGGCCCATGCGCAGCAGCGGGTAATCCGGGAAATTGTGCTGCTGCACCTGGCCGTTCTTGAGCGTGATCGCCTCGTGCAGCGTCGCCGAGACTGCACCGAGCGTCGCCATCGTCGCCTGTGCCTGCAGGTTCAGTGGATTGAGCGTGCGTCCGGAATCGATCGCGCACACCGCGCGATGGATGACCAGATCATTGCCTTCCACCGATACCTCGAAGGCGTGTGCGGCGTAGGCGCCGGCGCCGGCATGGCAGGCGATGCCGAGTCCGTGCCCGTTCTTCGGCTTGTGTTGCCAGTCGATCTTGCCGGCGGCGATGCGCAGCACGCCGGCGAGGCGGCCGGTGTCGAAACCGGGCCGCAGCATGCGTGGGGCGCCGAGGACATCCATGCGCAGCTGCACCGGATCCTGGTGCGTGGCGACGGCGATCTCGTCCAGGAAGCATTGCGCCGCAAAGGCCTGAAACGCGCCGGCACCACCCCGCAGTTCGCCGCGCGGCAAGCCGCAGGGCAGGGCGTGGAACACTTGTTCGAGGTTGGCGACGAGACCGGATGGAAATGCATCCGCATCGACCACGCCGGAAAATGGCGGATTTCCCGCCAGCCGGCTGTCGCGCCAGTTGCGCGGCGTGGCGGCGACGCGATGCGACCAGCCGGTCAGGCGTTTGCCCCGCTCCAGCGTGGCGGTCAGGGCGTGGATGCCGAAGGGGCGGTAGAAATCGTGCTGCAAGTCGTCCTCGCGCATCCACACCAGTTTCACCGGCCTGCCGGCCTCCCGGGCTACCAGCGCGGCTTCGGCGACGTAATCGTTGTGCAGGCGCCGACCGAAGTCGCCGCCTGCGCGCGGCAGGCGGATGTCGATGGCCTCGCGCGGCACGCCGGTGAGGACGTGCAGCAGGTGCGAGGCGCCGGCCGGATCGTGCAGGCCGGCCACCAGCACGACCCTGTCGGTGCTCACCTCGATCGTGGCGCAGGGCGGCTCCAGGCAGGCGTGCGCGAGGAAGGGCAACTGGTAGCGCGCGCCGAGTGTCGTCGTGCGCGGGGCTTTTTTCGCCTTGGCGAAATCGCCGTCGTTGCGAACCACCGTTGCGCCCGTGGTGCCGTCGAGCACGGCGGTGGCACGGGCTTCGAGCGAGGCGTTCGAATCGTTCGCCCAGGCGGCATCCGCTTTCCAGGCGACCTTCAGCTTGTCGCGACCGCGCAGCGCGGCCCAGGTATCGTCGGCGAGCACGGCGACGCCCGCGGCGAGCACGCCGTCGAACGGCGCGTCGGGCTTCGGTCCGGGCAGGACGATCGTGCGATGCACACCGGGCACCCGGCGCGCCAGCGCATCGTCGAGCGTATCCAGCGTGCCGCCGGGATACGGGCAGCGCGCGATCACGGCGACGAGCGCGTTGCCCCAGTACGTGTCGATGCCGAATTCGGTGCGGCCCAGGACGACCTCATGCGCATCCACGGTCCGCATCGGCTTGCCGATGATGGCAAATTGCGCGGGGTCCTTCAGCGGCGGGGGACTGGCCGGTGCGTCCAGCGTCGCCGCACTGGCGGCAAGATCGCCATAGGCGAGTTTGCGACCGTCCGCGGCGATCACGAATCCGGCCTCGGTGCGCAGCGTCGCGGCGTCGAGGCGCCATTGCTGTGCCGCGGCCTGCACCAGCAGCCAGCGCGCCACCGCGCCGGCCTGGCGCAATTGTTCCCACGCCGCGGGCGTGCCGTCACCGCCGATGCCCTGGTTGCCGTAGCGGTCGCCGGGACCGCTGTCGGTTTCGATGTAACCATAGGACAACTGCTCCACGCGCACGCGGCTCCAGTCGGCGTCGAGTTCCTCGGCGATGAGCATGGGCAAATCCGTCTTCACGCCCTGGCCGACCTCGCACCCGCGCGCGCCGATGAGCACGGCGCCGTCGGCTTGCACGCGCACGAAGTCGGTCAATTGCTGGGCCTGGAAGCGCGCGCCAAGATAGGGGAGTTGCTGTTGCGCCTGCACGCGCCAACCGACCACCAAGGCGCCGGCGGCCCCGGTGCTGACGGCGAGAAATCGGCGTCGCGAACGATCGAAATTCATTGCTTCGCCTCGACGGGCGCATTCGCCGCACGCACGATCGCCGCGCGGATGCGCGGATAGGTGCCGCAGCGGCACAGGTTCGGCAGCGCATCGATGTCGGCGTCGTCCGGATGCGGCTTGCGCGCGAGCAGTGCCGCCGCCGCCATGATCTGGCCGGTCTGGCAGTAGCCGCAGCCGACCGCGTCCTCGGCGATCCAGGCCTCCTGCAGCGGATGCAGGGCATCCTTGCCGGCCAGACCCTCGATGGTCAGGATTTCACGGTGGGCCAGCGCCTTCACCGGCAGCAGGCAGGCAGGCTCGGCCTTGCCATCGATCAGCACCGTGCAGGCGCCGCAAGCGCCGATGCCGCAACCAAACTTGGCGCCAGTCAGGCGCAGCACGTCGCGCAGGTACCACAGCAGCGGCATGTCCGGATCGCCGTTGTGGAAGAACGACTTTCCGTTGATGACCAGCGGGATGGTTTTCTCGCTGGCGCTGGCGGCAACCGGGGGAACCGGTCTGGGCTCGGTGCGACGAAAGGGATTGTCGGGCATGAACGCGATCTCCTCGCCGGGATTTTCGCATTAATGGCAAATTTTCGCTCGCGGCGACGGGGAACGGTGGCGAGGGCTGAAATGAAAACGGCGCCATTGCGGCGCCGTTTCCGGATTGCCACCGTGTGCGCTCAGAACTTGTAGCGCAACGTCACCATCACCGACCAGCGCGAAACCACGCGGCTGGGATCGTAGAAACCGCCATCGTAGAAAGCCAGCGCCTGCGGCTGATAGTTGCCGTTCTTGTCGGTCGGCAGCGAATACACATACTGGCCGTTCGCGTTCACGCCACCGTAGCCGACCAGATTGCGCGTGTTGTACAGCCCGGCAACCTGCTGTTCGCCCCATTTGTTGTTGAGCAGGTTGAGGAAGTTGAAGATGTCGAAGCGAACTTCCCCCTTGCCCCACAGGCCCGGGACTTCCTGGGCGAAACTCAGGTCGAGCTGGTTGGCCCACGCCAGATGCGAACTGTTGCGACCGGCGATCATGCCGCGATGGCCGCTCAGGTATTTGTCGTGCGCGAGAAAGTCCTCGAACTGCTGGATGACCGAGGCCGACGTACCCGCGGCGAATGCGACCTTGGGGTCGCCTGCCGTCGGGATGTATGCCGGATCGAAACCCGAGATGCTGTCGCCGTTGGCATCGTTGCTGAACGTCCAGGTATATGGATTGCCGGTGCGGCCGCTGTAGAACACCGAGGCCTGGGTGCGCAAGTTGTCGATGAAATTGTGCTGCCAGTTCAGCGACAACTTGATGCTGCGCGGAACGTTGTAGTTCGACGTGCCCGGGATGTCCGCGTTCGGATTCACGCGCGCGTTGCGCTGGTAGCCGCTGTAGGCGATCGTGTCCAGGCCCGGGTCGACGTCGGTCGCGTGCGAGAAAGTGACGCTCGCCCCACCCGAGAGGCTGCTGCTGAACGGCTTGTTGACGCCGAGCGTGAAGGTGTCGGACTTGCCATTGTGCGTGTTCGTCAGCAACGTCGATTGCGTGCTGAACGCGCGGTTCTGGTTGGCCAGGGCATCGGCGGACTTGGGCGCTTCGCCGGGCGTTTTCCAGAACTGTTCGCGACCGTCGGGCAGAAGGCCGGTCGGCGCGCCGAAATTGATCGCCTGGTACAGGATGCCGTCGATCACGTCGACATGCACGTATTCGGCGCTGGCGATCAGTCCCCACCACGGCAGCTCGCGATCCAGGGCGAGGCTGAACTTCAGCGAATTGGGCAGCTTGAAATCCTTGGCGATGGTGTCCACCGCGAACGGCGGCGGGCCGCTCGTCGGAATGTTCTGGTTGAACGGGTCCGGACTGAATGGCGCCTTCGACGGATCGAACGACGTGTAGGATGCCAGGGTCACGCCATTGTTCGCGTACGGATTCGACAGCCACACTGCCGGAGGCGCCGACTGGAAGATGCCGACACCGCCGCGCAGCTGCGTCTTGTAGCTGCTGTCGAAGTTGTAGTTGAACGAGACGCGCGGCTCCATCACGAGGTTGTGCGAGCCCACCGTGTAATTGTTCGGATAGCCGAACACCTGCTGGAACTTCGGATTGAGCGGCAACTTGCCGGAAGAACCCGGGATGGCCGCGCGCAAGCCGTATTGCAGCGACAGGTTGTCCGTGGCTTGCCAGGTATCCTGGATGAACGGGCTGAGCTGGGTGTAGGTCCAGGCGGCGGCGATGTCGTCCAGCGAATAGCCCGGCGCCGGATGCAACAGGTTGTAGCTGTTGTAAATGCCGTTGGCGAAATTGTCGATGCCCCAGAACGTGTACTGTCCGAATTCGGTGCGACCGAAGAGATTGTAGATGTCGGTGCTGGTGTAATCGAAGCCGGCCTTGATCGCGTGATCGCCCAGCGTGTACGTGCCGGCGAAGAACAGGCTGGATTTCTTCGTGTTGATGCGGTTGTAGTGGCGGAATTGCTCCTCGCCGAGGTTGATGGTCGGGCCATTGCCGGTGGGCGACAGGTTCACGGCGATGGCCGGCTGTTGCCATGGCGCAGTCGTGATTTGCGAGAACTTCTGATAGCCGATTTTCGTTTCCGTGGAGAACTGGTCGGACCAGTCGTCGAAGAGACTGGCGACGTAGTTGTCGGTCGTGATCGCCTTCGTGTACGTGTAGCTGGACAGGCCGATGCTGTTGGTGGAATTGCCGCCGACCGCCGGCAACTGTTCCTGGGTGCGCTGGTAGGTGAAGTTGGCGCGGTGGCCACTCGCGATGTTCCAGTCGGCCTTGGCAAGGTAACGCTTGTCATCGTAGGTCAGGCCACCCGCGCCGGCGCCGAACACGCCCGGGTGCAGACCCAGCGCGGTCGCGGCGTCGATGACCTTTTGCACATCGCCCGGGGAGATCTTGTTGCTCGTCGAGGGCCCGTTGCCGAGGCTGTAGTCGAGGCCATTGACCGAATCGGCGCCGATTCCGGTCGTGCGTTCGTGCTCGGCGGCGATGAAGAAGAACAACGTGTCCTTGATGATCGGGCCGCCCAGGTTGAAGCCGCCGGTCCAGTCCAGGTGATAGCCGTTGTACTTGTTGCCCGGCGCGCCGCTGCTCAACCAGCCGGCGTCGCCGACCAGGTGCTTGGCGTTGCGGTAGGAATAATAGGCGGAACCGTGGAATTCGTTCGTGCCGGACTTGGTCACGGCATTGACGTCGGCACCGATGGAGTCGGATACGACATCGTAGTTGGCCGTGGCGATGTTGTACTCCGCGATCGATTCCGGCGAGATCGGCGATTTCTGGTACGGCAGGCCGTTCGCATTCAGACCGAACGGATCGCCCTGGCTCACGCCATCGACGGCGATGTTGTTGTAGCGATTGTTCTGGCCGTTTGCCGATACCGAGCCGATGCCCTGATCCATGACCGTGACGCGCGGATCCAGGCGCAACACGTCGTCCATCGAGCGGTTGCCCGTTGGCGTGGCCTGCAGTTGGCGCTGCGAGATGCTGGTCGACAGCCCCTTGTTGTCGGAGGCGAACGTCAACGCGGTCGTCGATGCGCTGACCGTGACGGTTTCCAGCGATTTCGTTGCCGCCGCCGCGAGGACGATCGACGAGGGCTGGCCGAGCTGCAGATAGATGTTGTCCTGCTCGGCGACGGTTGTCCCGCCCTTGTCCGCGCGCACGTCGAACGGACCGCCGACGCGCAGGCCCTGTGCGGAATAGCGGCCGGCGGCATCCGTGGTCGTCTCGACAACCGTGCCGGTCGGGCGGTGCCTGATCACCACCGTGGCCCCGGCAACGGGCTGGCCGGCGGCGTCGAGCACGCGACCGTTGATGCCGGATGTGGTGATGTTCTGGGCGGATGCGACGGCGACAGCGAGCAGGCTGCCGGCCAGTATCGACAGCGTTTTCACGAAGAGGGTACGGGACATGTGCACTCCAATGGTCTTGTGTCTCGGAAATTCCGGTCGCGAAAAAATGGACCCCAGTGCCGTCAGGCCGTGGCACGAATCCGATCCGGCCGTGGTTGACCCATTCGACGACCGGCGGATGATAGCGGAAAAACCGCCCTGGCTGTTGCAGCCGGTAGCGTCATCGAACTGTCATCGGATAGTCCTGTTTGCGGCTTGTTTTTTTGCGCCGCACAAGGACAATGGCGGTCTCGCTTGCCGGTTCCCCCTCGATGTCGAATTCGACTGCCGCACCGTGGATCGTGCTCAAGTTCGGCGGTACCAGCGTGTCCACGCGCGCGCGCTGGGACAAGATCGCCGCG
The DNA here is from genome assembly GCA_018240545.1 of Pseudomonadota bacterium. Taxonomy (GTDB): domain Bacteria; phylum Pseudomonadota; class Gammaproteobacteria; order Xanthomonadales; family Rhodanobacteraceae; genus Rudaea. The sequence continues at coordinate 19,527 of JAFEFP010000324.1, forward strand.
ATCGCGCGCGGCCGACGGACGCAGGGCCGGCAGGTGCTGATCGTGGTGTCGGCGCTGTCCGGCATCACCGACCAGCTCAAGGCGCTTGGCGACGCGCAGGCCGATGCCGCCCGGCGTGCGGAGATCCGCGATCAGATCCGCGCGCGCCACGAGGCGATGTTCGCCGAGTTGGAACTCGTCGACCGCGCGCCGCTGCAATACTGGCTCGAGCGCCTGGATGCGCTCGTCGCGAACGTGCGCGCCGACGCGGGTGGCCTGCCCTGGCAGGCGGAAGTGCTGGCGCTGGGCGAGCAGTTGTCCTCGACGCTCGGGGTGGCCTATCTGAACCGGCTGGACCTGCCCGCGCATTGGCTCGATGCGCGTCAGCATCTGCTGGCCCAGCCGATGCCGAACCAGAATGCGTGGGGGCGTTATCTTTCGGCCTCGGTGCCGACGGCGCCGGATGCCGCGTTTGCGCAAGGCCTCGCCGCACGCGGCACGCTGTTCATCACGCAAGGCTTCATGGCGCGCAATGCCGCCGGCGAGACCGTGATTCTCGGCCGTGGCGGCTCGGATACCTCGGCCAGCTATTTCGGCGCCTTGCTCAAGGCCGAGGTCGTCGAGATCTGGACCGACGTCGCCGGCATGTTCAGCGCCAATCCGCGCCAGGTGCCGAACGCGCGCCTGCTCGCCCGGCTCGATTACGAGGAGGCGCAGGAAATCGCCACCACCGGCGCCAAGGTGCTGCATCCGCGCTGCATCAATCCGGTGCGCGAGGCGCGCGTGCCGCTGGCGATCCGCGACACGAATTTTCCGGACCTGGCCGGCACCGAAATCGGCGGCGCCGTGCCGGATGCCGCGCGCAGCGTCAAGGCGATCAGCTCGCGCGCCGGCATCACCCTGATCGCGATGGAGTCCATCGGCATGTGGCAGCAGGTGGGATTTCTCGCCGACGTGTTCGAGCATTTCAAGCGCCACGGGCTTTCCATCGACCTGGTCGGCACCTCGGAGACGAACGTCACGGTGTCGCTGGATCCCACCGAGAACCTGGTCAATTCCGACGTGCTTTCCACCCTGTGCGCGGATCTCGTGAAAGTGTGCCGGGTGAAAGTGATCGCGCCGTGCGCGGCGATCACCCTGGTCGGCCGCGGCATGCGCTCGCTGTTGCACAAGCTCTCGGGCGTGCTTGCGGAGTTCGGTCCGCAGCGCGTGCACCTGATCTCGCAATCCTCGAACAACCTCAACCTCACCTTCGTCGTCGACGAGGCGATCGCCGCCGACATGGTGCCGACCCTGCATGCGCTGCTGATCCGCGCCGAGGCGATGCGCGTGGAGGATCGCGCGATCTTCGGCCCGAGCTGGCGCGAACTCTACCAGTCCGGACAGGCGGAGCCGGCCGCGCCGTGGTGGCGCGCGCGTCGCGCGGACTTGATGCGGCTCGCGCGGGAAGCCACGCCGCGCTATGTCTACGACCTCGCCACCGTGCGTGCACGCGCGCAGGCGCTCAAGCGCGATGTTGCCTGCGTGGATCGCTGGTTTTATGCGATCAAGGCGAACGCGCATCCGGTCCTGCTGCGCGAAATCGCCGCGCTAGGTTTCGGCCTGGAATGCGTGTCGCCGGGCGAATGGGAGCGCGCCGCGGGAATCGCCGGCGCGGCGCTGCTGTTCACACCGAATTTCGCGCCGCGCAAAGAGTACGGCGACGCATTGGTTCGAAAGATTCCCGTCACGCTCGACAACCTGCATCCGCTCGCGCAGTGGGGCGCGGATTTTTCCGGCCACGAAATCTTCCTGCGCCTGGACCTGGGCACCGGCCGCGGCCATCACGACAAGGTCAAGACCGGCGGCGCCAAATCCAAGTTCGGACTCGCGCTGGACGAGTTGCCCGAATTCCTGCGCCTGGCCGCGCTGCACGATGTGCGCATCGCCGGCCTGCATGCGCATCTGGGCTCGGGCATTCTCGATGTCGCGCATTGGAAAGACGTCTACGTGCAGCTCGCCAGCATTGCCGAGAAGATTCCCAGCGTGCATGTACTCAACATCGGCGGTGGACTCGGCGTGCCCGCGAGGGCGGACGAAGCGCCGCTGGATCGGGTCGCACTCGGCGCCGCGCTGGCCGAGGTCAAGAGCGCGTATCCGCAATTCGAGCTGTGGGCCGAGCCGGGGCGTTACCTCGTCGCCGATGCCGGCGTGCTGCTCGCGCGCGTCACGCAGACCAAGCGCAAGGGCGAGGTGCGCTACGTCGGTTGCGACGCGGGCATGAACTCGCTGATCCGCCCGGCACTGTACGAGGCCTGGCACGAGATCGTGAATCTCGCGCGCCTGGACGAGGCGGCCACGGAGCTCGTGCAGATCGTCGGCCCGATCTGCGAATCCGGCGACGTGCTCGGCAGCAACCGGCGCCTGCCGCCGACCGGCGAGGGCGACGTGTTGCTGATCGCGCAGGCTGGCGCTTACGGCGCGGCAATGGCATCGCATTACAATCTGCGCGAACCAGCCGCGGAGGTGGTCTTGTGACCTTGCCTGATCCGCGCCAAGCGAAGTCCTTCCGCTTCGTGCGCTTCGCCTGCACGCGTGGCGAGGCGCAACTCGTGTACGCCTTCGACGACGGCCCGGAGCTGGTCGAGCGCATCGGCTTTCCGGATGCGCCCGCCTTGCCGGCCGCGCGCAAGGCTGCGTTCGACGCCGCGCTGCGCTTGCTGCACCTGATCGCGGGGGTCAGCTACTACAAGGCCGGTGCGCCCGGTGAGCTCATCGTGGAAGGCGCGCCGCTCGACGCCGCGACGGCGCGGTTGCTCGATCAGGTTTACCTGCATGGGCTGGCGGAGTTCGCGTATCGCAACCGGCTGGACTTGCGCGGGCGCATCCGTTTTCCGCACGGTGGCGGCGCGCCGGCTGCGGCGCCGGCATTGGGTCTCGGGCGCCGCACCCTGGTGCCCATCGGCGGCGGCAAGGATTCGCTGGTCAGCGTCGAGATGTTGCGGCGCCTCGGCGAACCGGCGACGGCAGTGTGGGTCGGCGAGTCCGCACTGATTGCGGCGTGCGCGCAGCGCACGCGATGGCCGCTGCTCAATCTCAAGCGCACGCTGGCGCCGGAGTTGTTCGAGTACAACCGGCTGGGCGCATACAACGGCCACATTCCGGTCACCGCGATCAATTCGGCGATCCTGATCTGCGCGGCGATCGCGTACGGCTTCGATGCGATCGCGTTCTCGAACGAGCGCTCCGCCTCGGCTGCCACGCTCGAGTACGATGGCCACAAGGTCAACCACCAGTGGAGCAAGTCGCTGGAGTTCGAGCGCGCGCTGCGTGAGCATGCGAAGGCGCATATCGCCGCGGACCTGGACTATTTCTCGCTGCTGCGGCCGTGGTCGGAACTGGCCGTCGCGCGCGCGTTCGCGAACGAGGCGCGCTACGACGACGTATTTTCCAGCTGCAACCGCAATTTCCGCATCCGCGGCGAGCGCCCGGCGGATCGCTGGTGCGGGCAGTGTCCGAAATGCCACTTCGTGTTCCTCGCCCTGGCGCCGTTCGTCGCCAAGCCACGCCTGCTGGCGATCTTCGGCCGCAACCTGCTCGACGACGTCGCGCTCGCGCCGGGCTTCGACGCCTTGCTCGAATACCGCGACCACAAGCCGTTCGAATGCGTGGGCGAAGGCCGTGAATCGCGCGCCGCGATGCAGGCGTTGAGCTTGCGCCCGGAATGGCGCGAGGACGCGCTGGTGGCGCGCTTTGCCGAGGAAATCGCGCCGCAGCTGGGTGCGGGCGAGCTCGGCCTCGCGCCTCTGCTGGCGCCATCGGCCGAACACTTCCTGCCGCTGCGCCTGCAGCGAGCGCTGCATGAAGCTGGCTGACCTGCGCGATGCACGCGTCGCGGTCTGGGGCTGCGGCCGTGAGGGCCGCGCCGCGCTGGCGGCGTTGCGGCGGCGGTTTCCGCACAAGGCGATCACGCTGTTCTGTCCGGATGCGGAAAGCGCACCGCTTGCGACCGATGTTCACCTCGACATCGCGCCGCCGCCGGATGTCGGCGCCCTGTCGCAATGCGACATCGTCATCAAATCCCCCGGCATCCGCCCCTACCAATCGCCGATTCCCGAAGCCATTGCCGCCGGAGTGCGATTCACGTCCGGCACGGCGTTGTGGTTTGCGGACAATCCGCAGGCGCGCGTCATCGGCGTCACCGGTACCAAGGGCAAGAGCACCACGGCGGCGTTGATCGCGCATCTGGCGCGCGCGCTTGGCATCCGTACCGCGTTGGCCGGCAATATCGGCCTGCCGCTGCTCGATCTGGATGGCCAGGCGGCCGAACTGTGGGTGGTGGAGTTGTCGAGTTTCCAGACCGGCGAAGCAGGGTCGCTCGAAGTCGGCGTCATCACGAACCTGTACGAAGAACACCTGGACTGGCACGGCACGCGCGAGCGTTACGTGGCCGACAAGCTCAAGCTGGCCGATGCGGCGCGCACACTCGTCGTCGATGCCGGGCAACCCGAGTTGATGGCGCGCACCGCGGCGCATCCGCATCGCGTCGTGTTCGCCGATACAGCGGGCTGGCATGTGCACGGCGATGCGATCCGGCGCGCGGCAAGGACGGTCCTGCCGTTGGCGGCCATGGCGTTGCCGGGCGAACACAACGCGCGCAACGTCTGCGCGGCGCTGGCGGCGCTGGAGGCCGTCGGGTTCGACGCGATCGCGGCCGCATCGCATGTCCCCGGTTTCAAGCCGTTGCCGCATCGATTGCAGAAGCTCGGCGCGCGCGGCAGTATCGAATACGTCAATGACAGCATTTCGACCACGCCACACGCGACCATCGAGGCGCTGCGCAGCCTGTGCGGCAAGGCGGTGACGGTGATCGTCGGCGGTTTCGAGCGTGGCGTGGACTGGAGTCCATTCGCCGATCATGTCGCCAGGCATCCACCGCATGCACTCGTCGCGATGGGCGCAAATGGCGCGCGCATCGTCGCATCGCTGCCGGAACCGGGCTTTGCGGTCGCGCGCGTCGCCACGCTGGCGCAGGCCCTGCGGTGCGCGCAAGCAGCGGCCCCCGCCGGCGGCGTCATCCTGCTTTCGCCCGGCGCGCCGAGTTTCGATGCGTTTCGCGACTACGCCGAACGCGGCCGCGAATTCGCGCGACTGGCCGGCTTCGATCCTGGCACGATTGCGTCCATCGAAGGACTTGGCATCGCATGAACGTCGTCAAATCGATCCGCCTCTGGGACCTGCCCACGCGCGCGTTCCACTGGTCGCTGGCGGTGCTGATCGCGTTGCAATACGCGACCGGCGAATTCCATTTTCTCGACATGCGCTGGCACTTCTGGTTCGGCTACGCGACGCTCGCGCTGGTCGCGTTCCGCGTGTTGTGGGGATTCGCCGGTTCGCAGACCAGCCGCTTCGCCGACTTCGTGCGCGGTCCCGCAGCGGTGTGGCGCTACCTGCGCGCACAGGCGTCCACAAATCCGCAACGTCACCTCGGCCACAATCCACTCGGCGGCTGGTCGGTGCTGGTCCTGCTCGCCAGCATCGCGGTGCAGGCGGTGTCGGGACTCTTTTCCAGCGACGACATCGATACCGACGGCCCGCTGGCTGCCCGCGTTTCGGATCACACGGTCAAATTCATGACCCGTGTGCACCACTGGAACGAAAACGTGTTGTTGATCCTGGTAGGCCTGCACATCGTGGCGGTCGTGCTGTATCTGCTGGTCAAGCGCGACAACCTGGTCGCGCCGATGCTCACGGGCCGCAAGGCGGCCGTGGACGCGCGACCGCTGCGCTTCGCCAGCGCCTGGCTGGCGCTCGTGCTGTTCGTGTTGTGCATTGCCGCAGTCGCGGCCCTGGTCTGGCGGGCCTGAGCGCGACGCGTTCAGTCCGCCTTGTACTTGTCGTGGCAACCCTTGCAGGCTTCGGCCGTCTTCCTGAATTGCTCCTTCATCGTGGCTTCGTCGCCGCCGTGCGCGGATTGCGCCAGCGCCCGGGTCTGCTCGACCAGGTTCTTGTCCTTGGTCGTGAAATCGTCGAAATGCGTCCAGATGCCGGCCTTGGCATCGGTCTCGGCACCCTTGTCCGAGCCCTTGGCGAAGCCTTCCAGCACCTGCGGCGCGAGGCCGGCGAGGCGGTCGGCGTGCAGGGCGAATTGCTGTGCGTCCCACGGTGTCTTGCCCTTGACCATCGCGTTCAAGGCCCCGAAATTCCAGCCGATCAGGGTCATCGCCGACTGGCGGTAGTGGATGACCTGCTCGGGCTTGTGTTGCGCCGCAGCCGGCAGCACGAAGGCGGCGGCAACGATGGCGATGGCAAGGGTGGCGGATTTCATGAACGGCTCCCGGAATGCTGCTGGTTGAGTGTAGCAGCCCCTCCGCGAAGGCGTTCGCGCCCGAACGGCGGGGATGGCGTAGCGTTATGATGGCGGCTCCACCCGACGGAGGCTTGCCATGAATCGACTGGTTGCGACAGCCGTACTGATCGGACTCGGCGCGAGCGGTGCGGACGCGGCGATGGCGACGCGCAACATCGACTACGTCGTCGACGGCACGAAGATGCAGAGCGTGCTGGTCTGGGACGACGCGGTGAAGACGCCGCGCCCGGGGCTGGTGATGGCGCCGGATTGGCTGGGCATGAATCCGAACCAGATCGCGCTGGCCAAGCAGATTGCCGGCAAGGATTACGTCATCCTCGTCGCCGATGTCTACGGCGTCGCGGTGCGCCCGAAAAATCCGGACGAGGCGGGCAAGGCGGCGGGCGACATGTACAAGCAGCGCGGTGAGCTGCGCACGCGGATCAAGGCGGCGCTGGCGCAACTGGTCGCGCAGCAGGGCAAGGCGCCGCTCGACGGCAGGCATTGGGGCGCGATCGGATTCTGCTTCGGTGGCGCCGTGGCGCTGGACCTGGCGCGCACCGGCGCCGCTATCGCCGGCGTGGCGACGTTCCACGGCAACCTGTCGACCGACGATCCCGCCCTGGCGAAGAACATCAAGGGCATGGTGTTGGCGATGAACGGCGCGGACGATTCCTTCACGCCCGAATCCGAGATCCTCGGTTTCGAGAAGGAAATGCGCGATGCCGGCGTGGACTGGCAGTTCGTCAATTACGGCGGCGCGGTGCATTGCTTCGCGATCCCGAGCGCCGACGGTTCGCTCAAGGGCTGCCAGTACGACGCCAAGGTGGCGCAGCGCGCATTCGCGCTGATGCACGGCTTCTTCGCCGAGGCGTTTGGAGGAAAGTAATTGTTTCTCGTCATCCCGGCAATCCCTGCCGGAATGACGTCAATGCTTGAACCGCACCTGCACGCGCTGGCCGACGCGCAAGTCCTTGGTGTCCAGCAGGAGGATGCACACCACGTCGCGCGTGTCCGAGGCCTCCTGCGGGTCTTCGGTCAGTGTGCTCGGGCCGAACACGTCGCCGATGCGCTCGACCGTCGCGGCATAGGCCTTGCCGGTACCGTCCAGGGTGACAACCTCGGCGCGCATGCCCACGCTTACCTTGCCGACGAAGGCTTCGTTCAATTCCGCGCGCACGATGCGCGGCGCGTCCGGCAGCAGCGTGAACAACGGCGTTGCCGATTGCGCGGAAACCACGTCCGCCAGATGCGCGTTGCGCGCGACGATGCGCCCGGACGCCGGAGCGCGGATGGCGAGCACGGCCACCTCGTGGCGGGCCTGCTTCAGGTGCTGGTCGGCGGCTTCCACGGCGGCATCGGCTTCGCCGAGCTGGGCCGTGGCTTCGGCGAGTGCCTGTTGCGCATCGTCGGCCGCTTGCTGCGTGGCCGCGCCGGCGCGGGCCGCTTCGGCAGCGCGCTCGGCGCGCGGCTTGAGTCCGGCGACTTGCGTGCGCAGGGCCACCGCGCGCGCGCTGGCCTGGTCGAGTTGCGCCTTGGCGATGCCGGCAGTGAGTTCTGCCGGCTTCGGATCGAGTTGGGCGAGCACTTCGCCGGCCTTTGCCTCACTGCCCGGCGCGCCATCGAGCTGCGTGATGATGCCATCGCGTGGCGCGGCGATGCGGATCAGTCCGCCCCGCACGTCGACCTGGCCGCGCGCCATCGCCGCATACGCGGGCGCGGCGGCGGCCGTAGCCGGTGGCGCGGCGCTGCGCGAGCAGGCGCCGAGCGTGGCCAATACCGCGCTGGCGAGAACCACGCGATGGGCGATAGTGCGGGTCATGGTGCAGGTTCCGATGGCGAAGCGTGCGCTGTGGCGGTGTCGTTGCGTAGTTTATCCGAACGGGCTGTGTCGGGTCGGGCAGCATCCGCCTGGACAGTGTCAGACTGGATGAGGCCGTCCTGGATCGTGATGATGCGGTCGGCGCTGGCGGCCAGGCGCTGGTCGTGGCTGACGCACACGACCGTGGTGCCGAAGGTGCGCGCGATGCGATGCAGCGAGTCAATCACGATCTTGCCGTTGACGCTGTCGAGTGCGCTGGTCGGCTCGTCGGCGAACAACAGTTGTGGTTTCTTCGCCAGCGCGCGCGCGATCGCGACGCGCTGTTTTTCGCCACCGGACATCTCCAGCGGCCGCAGGTGCACGCGCGGACCGAGACCGACTTCCTCGAGCGCGGCGAGCGCGCGGTTCTGCGCGGCGCGCCGGTCCAGGCCGAGATAGCCCAACGGCAGCATCACCTGTTCCGCGGCGGTCAGCGCGGGAAACAGGTTGAAGCCCTGGAACACGAAGCCGGTGTGCTGCAGGCGGAAGCGCTCCAGTTCGGTGCGCGACAAGGTCCACAACTCCTCGCCGAGCGCGACGACGCGGCCGCGATCCGGGCGCAGCAGGCCGGACAGGATCGCGAGCAGGGTGCTCTTGCCCGACCCGGAGGGACCCAGCACGAGCGCCAGTTCGCGTTCCTCCAGCGCCAGCGACAGGCCATCGAGCACGGACGTGCCGATCTTGCCGGTGGTGTAGGCCTTGGCGATGTCTTCGGCGACGAGGGCGTGTGCGGTACTCATGACCTCAACGCAGCAGATTGGCCGGTTCCAGATGCGCGATCGTGCGCACCGCCATCGCACCGGACACCAGCGCGATGGCGAGGACGAGGACGGCGCAGCCGATGGCGGCACTGGTGTCGAACGCGATCGGCACGTTCTGGCTGCGCGCGAGCAGGATCAGCAAGCCGCTGACGAATGCACCGGCGACGATGCCGAAACCGCCGACGATCATGGCTTGCTCGAGCACGACGCGGCGCAGTGCGCCGTGGCCGGCGCCGAGCGCGTTGAGCATGGCGTATTCGCGCACGTGGCTGGCGACCGCGGCCATCAAGGTCTGGCTGGTGATCACGGTGCCGACGAGGAATACGATGAAGGTGAAGAACACGAAGCCCAGCCCGGCGCCGGTTTCGAACATCCAGTAGGTCGCCGCGGTGTGCGCGAATTCCGCCTTCGTCCACACCGTGAATCGCCGCTGCGGCCAGGCTTTTTCGATGCGGTCGCGCACCGCATCCGCATTCGCGCCCGTCCGCAGCTTGGCGACGTAATAGGCGACACGGTCGGCGTTGGCGGGATCCGTGTTCAGGCGCCGCGCGGTGGCGATCGAGGTGACGATGTTGACGCCGCCGAGCGCGCGCAGGCCGTGGCTCGCGCCGACGATCCTGACGCGATGGCCATTGAGCGTGGCGCTGCCACCGACCGGCAAGCCGAGCTTGGGCAGGTCGGCGGCATCGACGATCACGCTGTCGGGTTCGTACAACTGGGCGCGCGTGGCCGCCGGGATCGTGCTCGAGAACAGCAGGCCATCGGGCGCCGGATCGATGCCGGAGATGAACACCGACAGGCTGCCGTGGCTGGCCGGGCCGCGCCAGTCGCCGTCGAGCCAGTGGAAGGGCTCCACGCGCACCACGGCCGGATCCATGTGCAGCGCCACTTCGGTGTCGCGCGGGATCGGCCGGCCGAGTTCGATCGTCTGCGTGCCCGGATAGCCGGCCCACAAATCGGCGGTGGACTTGCTCACGTACACGCTGGCGCTGTCGAAGATGCCGAACATCAGCGCCGCCTGCATGAGTAGCAAGAGGCCCGAAAACGCGACGGCGAGCGCGGCCGGCAGGAACTTGCGCCATTCGTAGAACAGCGTCTTGCTGGCCAGCGCCACCACGCTCATTGCATCGCCAATGGCGGCAGCGTGCCGCCGAAGGACTTGTACACGGCGATGAAGGCGATGGCCGCGTCGCGTTGCGCGATCGAGACCTGCAATTGGGCTTGGGCTTGCGCAATGCCGGCTTGCGCGCGATCGGCGGTGTCGGCCAGGCCAATGCGCTGCAAGGTTTGCGCGCGCGCCTGGGCGGCGTCGGCGAGCGTCAACTGCGCCTGCGCCGCCGCCTCGCGCGTGCGGTTGCGCTGCCAGGCCGCGAGCGCCCCCTCGGCTTCGGCCACGCCCTCGAGCACGGCTTGTCGATAGCCGAGGACCGCTGCCTCCAAACCGGCGTCGCGAGCTTTCACCATGTCGTGGCGCGCGCCCCAGTCCAGCAGCGGGATGTCGATCATCGGCCCGGCGGAAGGAATCGCCTTGTTCGGTTTGTCGACGTCGCCGTTCAGGCGCGTGGCGGAGATCAAGGTGCCACCGAGACCCAGTTTGGGCCACAAATCCGCACGCGCGATGCCCAGCTCGCCGGCGGCGCGCAGCACGCCGAGCTCGGCCTGGCGGATTTCCGGCCGCGTGCGCAGCAAGTCCGCTGGTGTCTGTGCAAAGTGAACGTCGGCCAGCGACGGCTGCGGGCCAGTGGCAAGACCCGGCTCGGGCTGCGGTTCGGCCAGCAATACGTCCAGTGCCTGCTGCGCCTGCGCGATCGCCTCCGCGGGTTCGGCCGCATCGGCGCGCGCCTGCGCCAGTTCGCCGGCACGCTTGTCGACGTCGTCCTGCGACGCCAGGCGCAGGTGCAGGCGGGTCCGGGCGATATCGAGATCCTGTTCGCGCCATGTGACGATGCGATCGAGCGTTGCCGCGCGCGCCTGCGCGGCGCGCAGGTCGACGTAGCTGCGCGCGACCTCGGCGATCAGGCTCACGCGCGCCGCCGTCACGCCGGTCTCCGCGGACTGCAACTCGGCGGCGGCCACGCGCGCGTTGCCGAGGCCGCGGCCGAAGAAACCGAATTCCCACTGCGCGTCGAAGCCGATCTCGTAGTAGTTGGTGGTTGCCGCCGGATCGGGTTCGGCAAACGTGTGGAACGTCACTTGCGGCATGAACTGCGTGCCGGAGCGGTGCTGCAGCGCGCGCGCGCCGCGCAGGCGCAAGGTTGCCTGCTGCACGCTCAGGTTCTGCGTGAGCGCGCGCTGGATCAGCGCGTCGAGCTGCGGATCGTTGAACGCATGCCACCAGGTGTCGAGGTCCGGCGCCGGGCCAAGCTTGCCGGCGTCCGCCGCCGCGTTGCGCCAGTGCGCGGGTACGTCGGCGTGCAGGTCGGGCAGGGGTGTGTGCACAGCGCACGCGCCCAGCGCGCCGCCCGCCATGGCGGCGATCAGGATCTTGCAGCGTGTGTTCATGCCGGTGCCTCACGCGGCATGCGCGCCAGCAACACATAGACGGCCGGCATCAAGACCAGCACGATCGGCACCGCCACGACCAATCCGGCGATGATCGCGATCGCGAGTGGTTGCTGCATCGCTGCCCCGGTGCCGATGTCCAGTGCCAGTGGCGACAAGGCCAGGATGGCGATCAGCGCGGTCATCAGGATCGGGCGCATGCGCAGGGTGCCCGCGTCGATCAGCGTGGGCAGATCCACCCGGCGTGCGAAATCGATTTCGGCGAAATAGAAGATCGCAATCTCCGTGACGATGCCCAGGATCATGGTCAGGCCCATGATCGAGGACAGGTCCAGTTCCGTATTCGTCAGCCACAACCCGGCGAAGACGCCGGCGAGCGAACAGAACGTCGCCGCCAGGATGCTGGCGACCACGGCGAGGTTCTCGTACACGAACATGAGCAAGGTGACGATCAACAGCAGGGCACCGGCGAACACCAGGGCCATCGCGTGGAACGAGGCCTTTTGCTGGCCATACAGGCCACCGTATTCGACCTGCACGCTGGTCGGCAATTTCATTTTCGCCACGCTCGCCATCACGTCATTCATTGCCGATCCCAGGTCACGCCCTTCCAGCCGCGCCGTCACCGCCACCATGGGCCGCTGATCCTCGCGATTGGCCTCGGGCTGGCCCGTCGCGAGAGATATGTCGGCCACCCGGCCGAGCGGCAGGGTATGCCCGTCGGCCGCGCGCAGCGGCAGCGCGGCGACCTGGCCGATGCGCTCGCGCAGGTCGCGCGGCGTCCACACGCGGATGCCGACGAGCTTGTCATCCTGCCGGATGGAACCGGCGAGGCTGCCGCCCAATGCGGCTTCGAGTTGCCGCGTCACGGCGTCCGGATCGAGCCCGTCCAGTGCCGCGCGCACGCGATCCACGCGCACTTCGATCGCGTCACCGGCGATCTTGACCCCGTCGAACACCTCGACCACGCCGGGTATTTTAGCAATCGTGGCGGCGATTTTGGCCGCCTCGGCCCGGTCGACGGCGGGATCCTGGCCAAAAACCTTGACTTCGATGGGTTGCGGCGTGGCCACGAGGTCGCCGATCAGGTCCTCCATCAACTGCGCGGTTTCGATGCGCAGGCCCGGTACCTGGGCCTGGACTTTCGCACGTACCTCGCGCATCACTTCTTCGATGCCGCGCCGCGGCGCAGGCTTCAGGTGCACGAAAAAATCGCCCTCGTTGGCCTCGGTCAGGCCGCCGCCGAGCTGCAGGCCGGTGCGCCGCGAATAATCGTCGACCTCGGGCGTGGCCTTGATGATGGCCTCGACCTGGCGCAGCAGGCGGTCGGTCTCGGTCAGCGAGGTGCCGGGCACGCTGACGTAGTCGATCACGAAGCCGCCTTCGTCCATGTGCGGCATGAAGCCGGTGCCGAGGCGCGAATAGCAGGCGAGCGCGACGAGCGCGCAAACAGCGATGACCGCCAGTGCCCAGCGCGGCCGCACCAGCCAGCGCGTCATCCGCGAGCGGTACGAGTGGTGCACATGCGCGATCCAGCGATCGGCTTGCTCCATGCGTTGTGCGTCTTCGCCTCGGATCAGGCGCGTGGCGACCAGCGGCAGTGCAAGAGCGGCCAGTGCCCACGAGACCACCAAACCTGCGGCCATGGTCAGCGCCAGCGCCTTGAAGAAGCCGCCGGCAACGCCGCCGAGGAAGGCGAGCGGGGCGAACACGACGATGGTCGCCAGCGAAGAAGCCGTCAGCGGGCGCCGCATTTCCTGCGCAGCGCCGAGCACGGTGGCAGCGTTCGCCTCGCGCCGTGCGCCGGCGCGGCGCATGATGTGTTCGATCATCACCACCGCGTCGTCGACGATGAGCCCGACCGCCGCCGCCATGCCGCCGAGCGTCATGATGTTGAAACTCTGCCCGAACACGTGCAGGAGCAGGACGGTGATCGCGATGACGATGGGCAATGTCAGCGCCGCGATCAGGGTGACGCGGCCGCTGCGCAGGAAAACAAACAGGATCAATGCGGCAAACACGGCGCCGATCAGGATCGCATCGCGCACGCTGGCGGCCGCGGCCACGATCAGATCGGACTGGTCGTAATAGGTGCCGACGCGGATGTCGGCCGGGATCTGCGCGCGCAGTTGCGCCAGGCGCGCGCGCACGTCGCGCGCCAGCGCCACCGTGTTCGCGCCGCGCTGCTGGCGGATGTTGATCAGCACGGCGTCGCCGCCATTGGCGGTCACGCGCGTCCATTCCGGTTGCTGGCCGAGTTGCACTTGCCCCAGGTCCGCGATCGTCACCGGCTGGCCATTCACGGTCTTGACCACGGTGTGGCGGATGTCATCGAGCCCGCGCAGGCGCGAATCGGCGATGGTCAGGTACAGGCGATAGCGATCCTCGATGCGGCCGACCGCCGCGACGGCATTGCCGGCGTTCAGCGCTTGCACGACATCCGCGCTGGCCAGGCCGTGCGCGCGCAGCCGCGCGGGATCGAGCAAGACCTGGAATTCACCGGTGCGCCCGCCGAGCACTTCGATGTCGGCGATGCCGGCAATGGCGCTGAGCGCGGGCGCAAGTTCGAGCGTGGCGAAGTCGCGCAGCGCGACCGGATCGCGCGTGGCCGAGGTCAGGGTCAGGCCCAGGAACGGGAACACGGTCGGGTCGCGCCGCTGCGCGCTGAACGAAACGCCGGGCGGCAGCGCGGGCAGGGCGCCGTTCATCGCCACCTGCGTTTGCAGCAGCGCGCGTGCCATGTCCGCGCCCCACGGGAAGGTGAGTGCGATTTCCGCCGCGCCGCGGCTGGTGGTGGAGCGCACGCGCTCGACGTCGGGCACGCCGCGCAGCACGCGTTCCAGCGGACGCGTGATCTCCGCCTCCATGCGCTCGATGGGCCGGTCGCCGGCGTCGATGGCGATCACGACGCGCGGAAAATCCATGTTCGGGAACAGGCCGACCGGCAGGTTCCACGCCGCGACGATGCCGCCGGCGGCCAAAATCAGGATCAGCAGCGCGAGCGAGCGCTGATGCCGGGTCAGCCAGGCGGCGGTCATTGCACCTTGACCGCCATGCCGTCCTGCAACTCGTGGTTGCCGAGCACGACGACGGATTCGTTGGCGGCAAGACCCGAACGAATTTCAATGCGCTCGCCGTCGTCTTCGCCGGTATCGACGAAGCGCCGCGCGGCCTTGCCGGCCTGCACCACGAAGACATAGGCCCGGGCGCCTTCCCAGAGCACGGCCGAACGGGGCACGCCCAGCACCGGTTTGCCGGAGCCGGTTTCGATCTGCGCGCTGACCGCCACGCCCGGCGGCACCTGCGCCGAATCGGCGAGCTTTGCAACGACCGGAATCAGGCGCGTCTGCGCATCGACCTGGCTGCCGACGCGTTCGACGCTGGCCTGCCGTTCGCTTGCGCCGTCCTGCAGCAGATGAAATTTCACCACTGCGCCCACGCGCACCTGCGCGATGGCGGCGGGCTCCACACCCAAATCCAGGCGCAAACCGGACGTGTCGCCGACATGCGCGAACTCGGTGTCCGCCGCGATCACCTCGCCGGCATGCGCGGCGAGGTCGGCGACCACGCCGTCGTGCGCGGCGCGCAGCGTGCGCTCGCCGCCGCCGCCAAAACGGGCGGTGGCGGACGCCAATGCCGCATCGGCATTGTGTGCAGCCTGCTCGGCAGTGGCGAGGTCGGTGTTTGTCGCCAGATGCTGGGCGAACAATTGCTGCGTGCGGGCCAGTTCCTTGCGCGCGAACTGCGCGTCGTTGCCGGCGCGCTGCAATTCCAGCGTCGACGCGGCCGTCGGCGCGAGCACGATGAGCGCATCGCCCTTGTGCACGGCCTGCCCTGCCACGACCGCGACGCGTACCACGCGTGCCTGATACGGCACGGACAAAGGCTGCAGGGCATCGGCGGAAAAATCCACCGTGCCATAGGCGGTCAGGGATTGGCGCATCGGCGCCAGTGTCGCCGGCGCGACGCGCACGGTGGCGACAGCCGGCTGTGCCGCGTCTTCCTCGGCGTGCGCAATGGGCGCCGCAGCACCGAGGATTGCGCATGCCAGCCAGCAGGTTGCGAAGCGCGTCATTTCCATGGCAAGGCTCCGACGTCGATGGACAAGGCAATTTCCCCTTCCGACTGCGCTTGCGCCAGCGCGAGGCTGGCGATTTGCTTGTCGAGCAGGCTTGCGCGCGCGGCTTCGAAGGTTACCAGAGCCACGTCGCGGCGTTCGGCGGCCTGTTCCAGCGGTTGCATTTCGGCGCGCAACGCGTCGAGCTGCGCATCGAGCGCCTGGCGTTGCGCGGCGATCTGCTTGAGCGATTCTACCTGCGCGGCAATGGCGGACTGTGCATCGAACACGCGGGCTTCGTATTCGGCATGCAGTTGCTCGCGTGTCGCCTCCGCCAACGCAATGCCGCCGCGGTTGTGGTTCCACAGCGGCAGGCTGAAGCTCAAGGAAGCGCCCTTCGTGTACACGGGCGTGGTGTCGCGCGCACGCGCAAGGGTGATCGACGGCAGCGGATATTGCTGCAGGATCGCGCCGCGCACCGCGGCTTCCTGCACGGCGTAACCCGCGCGCAGGCCAGCCAGGTCCAGGCGCTGCGCCAGCGCCTGCTTTTCCAGTGCCGCGGCATCAAGCGTCGACGGATCGTGCGGCGCGGCAACAGCGGCGAGCGGCAATTGTGTGTCGGGCGCGACGCCCACGGATTGATTCAGCTGCAGGCGCGCGGCCAGTGCGTCGCGCGCGAGGCTGCCTTCCCGCGCCCGTGCGTCGAGCACGGCGACGCGGCGCAGGGCGAGGTCGTCGAGTCGGGCATTGTGCTGGTCGACCGCGGCTTGCGTCAGCGCGAGGAGCTTCTCCGCCGCGTCGGCCGCGCGCGCGGCGACCTCGCGCTGGCGTTCGAGGTAATGGTAGCGGCGCACAAGCAGGCGCACCTGGTTCGCGGCCAGCCATTCCTGCCAGGCGATGTCGCGGCGCACCTGTTCGGCATTCGCGCGCGCCGCGTCAACGCGGGCGTGGCGGGTAAGCAGGGCGGCGATATCGAAACCGGCATTGAGCGTGTACGCATTGACCACGCCGGAGCCATCCGGATGGTCCGCGCCGATGCCGAGCTGCGGATCGGGCAGCAGGCCCGCGGCGAAAACCTGCGCAGCGGCGACTTGCGCTTGTGCGCGCAAGGCCTTCAAATCAGGATTGGTGATGATGGCGATGTCGGCCAGTTGCAGATCATCCCACGGTCCCTGCGGCGGAATCGGCAGCGGTGCGAGGCGCGGCGTTGCCGATTGTTGCGCCGCTTGTGCCAGCGCCGATTCGTTCGCCGGCGCAACTTTTTCATCGAGCGGCCGCGCATGGTAGAGCGCGCAGCTGCCCAAAGTCAGGACAAGCAGGCAGGCCGCGGGGAGATTCGCGACCCGCCTGCCGCGCGCGCGCGGTTCAGTGGCGGCCATGGTCCTTGGCGTCGGCGCGCGCCTCGTCGGCCTCCTGCGCCGGCGATTCGGTCTTGACGGAAAGCACGGCGGCGTCGCCCGCATCCACCGCGACTTCGTGCGTCACTGCGGAACCGGCGAGGCCGATGTCGAACGACCAGATCAGGCAGCCGCCCTCGGCCTCGAGTTCCGCGCTCTGGATCGTCTTCCTGCCGGCATTCGTCACCGCTTTCAATGCAACGTGCTCGGCTCTTGCCTTGGGCACTTTGGCCAACGTCGCCAGTTGCCTGGCGTTGGCGTGCGCGGGTGGGGAGACGGAGCAGGCAGTGGCGGCGCGCGTGCCGAGTGCAAAGGCGGATGCCGAGGCGGCAAGGCAGAGCATGGAAATCTTCAATGTTTTCTCCTCAGTGGTTGGCGATCACAAGCACGGTGAAGCTGCCGGGGACTACGGCCGGCCACGGATGCGGATTGTCTTGGGTGGGCGCCGGGCGTGGACCGAACTCGGCGGCGACGGTGAAAATGCGATTGGCGGCAGTATCCAGCGCGAGGGTGCGCGCACTTTTCTGCGTCGGCACGTTCGCGAGCACGGTGTAGTGGTCGGGATCGTCCTCGTGCATCACGGTGAGCGTGCCGTCATGGCCATTGCTGCTGTAGATGAGCCCGCGCGTGGCGTCGAAGCCGGCTGCGTCCGGGCCGGCGCCGATGGGCACGCTGGCCACGGGCTTGCCGGACTGTGCGTCGGTCACCGCCATGTGCTTGTTCTGGCAGACCGAGAACAGGCGCTGGTGCGCGCTGTCGAGGGCGAGCCCGGACGGTTCCTCGCAATCGGCGAGCTTCCACACCGCCGTTACCGTGTTCGTGGACGAATCGATGCGCGCCAGATGGGCGGTGTCCTCGATGTTGACGTAGACATTGCCGGCGCCGTCGCTGGCGGCGAACTCGGGTTTTCCCGGCAGCGCAATTTTCGTCACCAGCTTGCCGGCGATGGGGTCGACGACACTGGCTGCGTGGCTGCCGCCGTCGAAGGCGAACAAGTGCCCGGATGCCGGGTCGTAAATCAACGCGTCGGGATTCTTGCCCCCGACGTCAATCGTGCGCAGTGGCTTGGACGTGGCGAGGTCGAATTCGGTCAAGGTGCCCGCGTGACCGTTGCTGGTGAAGCCGCGGTCGAGTCTGGGCACCCGCGCGATGCCGTGCACGCCGTCGGTGCCGGGAATCGTCGCGACGACTTTTCCGTTGTCGGCATCGACCACCAGCACGCGGTCGGATCGGCTGACGTAGAGCCGGTGCGAGGCTGCGTCGTAGGTGAGGTAATCCCAGCCGCCATCCTGGCCGACGGCGTAGCGCTGGACGATGGCGTAGCCCGGTGCCGTCGCCGTGACCGCCACAACCATCGGCACGGCCAGCAGGGCAACCCAGAGCGGATATCGGTGTTGCATCGTGATTCCCCTTCGAGTGTGGGGGCACAGTCTAGGTTCGGGATGTTAGCGATTTCCGAATTCGACGTTACGTCGTTCTCAAATCCACAAGTCGGCAAAAATGCTAGTGGTCGCGCTGCAAAGCGTAGTCCGCCAGGGATTCCAGTGCGGCCCGCGCTGCGGTTTTCGGCAATGTGTACAATGCCGCTTTTGCGGCATCGGCATAGCCTTGCGCGAGCGCGCCCGCTTGCGTGATCGCGCCGCTGGCTTGAATTGCGGCGAGAATCGATTCGAGCGCGTCCAATCCACCGGTTTCAATGGCATGGCGGATTGGCGCCGCCTGGGTGGGGTCCGCGCGTTCGAGCGCGTAGATCAACGGCAATGTGACCTTGCCCTCGGCGAGGTCATCGCCGATGTTCTTGCCGAGCGTGGCGCTATCGGCGACGTAATCGAGCACGTCGTCCGCGATCTGGAAGGCAAAGCCGAGATTCAGGCCGAAGGCGGCCAGAGCCTCTTCCTGCTGCGCCGGCAATTTTCCGAGGAGTCCCCCCAGGCGTGTGGCCGCGGCGAACAGCACGGCGGTCTTGCGCTCGATCACGCGCAAGTACGCGGCCTCGTCCACGTCCGGGTTGTGGATGTTGAGCAATTGCAGCACTTCGCCCTCGGCGATGCGGTTGGTGGTGTCGGCGAGCAGGCGCATCACGCGCATGTCGTCGGCTTCGACCATCATCTGGAATGCGCGCGAATACAGGAAATCGCCGACCAGCACGCTGGCCGCGTTGCCCCACAGCGCGTTCGCGGTCTTGCGCCCGCGACGCAGGTCGGATTCGTCGACCACGTCGTCGTGCAGCAAGGTGGCGGTGTGGATGAACTCGACCACCGCGGCGAGCAACACGTCGTGCGTGCCCGCGTAGCCGGCGGCTTGCGCCGCAAGCAATACCAGCATCGGCCGCAGGCGCTTGCCGCCGGCGCCGACGATGTGCTCGGCGATCTGGTTGACCAGCACGACGTCGGAGGCGAGGCGCGCACGGATCAGCGTGTCGACGCGCGCCATGCCGGGCGCAGCCAGTGCCTGCGCGTCGGCAAAGCGCGAAGCGGGCTGCAGGTCGGACGAGGCGATGGCCATGGGACGAAAGCTCGTGGCAGGAGGGCGGAATTATAGCGGCGCCGGATCGGGGTTTTCCTACACCGCGCCGCGCCGCATTCCGGCAGCGGCGGCATGTGGTGCGCGTGCTATGCTTTCGGCCACGCAAATCGACGCCTTCGCAAGGAAAATCCCATGGCACGCGGCATCAACAAGGTCATCCTCGTCGGCAACCTCGGCGCCGATCCGGAAACGCGCTACACGCCCAGCGGCACGGCAATCACCAGCATCCGTCTGGCCACGAGCGAATCGTGGAAGGACAAGCAGACCGGCGAACAGCAAGAACGCACCGAATGGCACCGGGTGGATTTCTTCGGCCGCCTCGCCGAGATCGCCGGCGAATACCTGAAGAAGGGCAAGCAGGTCTACATCGAAGGCAAGCTGCGCACCGACGAGTACGAAAAAGACGGGGTCAAGCGCTGGTCGACCAAGATCATCGCCGACGAAATGCAGATGCTGGGCGGCCGCGAGGGCAGCAGTGCCGAAGC
>JAFEFP010000325.1 GCA_018240545.1 Pseudomonadota bacterium
CGCGTCGGCCAACACGACTTCACCCCTGCCGGGGGGCACTTCGTCGAATCCACCACCGCCGCCGTTTGGCGCAAACACCATCGACTTCGAGATCGACCTTGCATCACTGCCGACGACCGTGAATTTGTGCAATTCATCGACCGAGTCGAGCTACTACGATTTTATGTGGACCGTTGGCGCGAATTACGACGCCACCTTTGCGGCCCCTCTTACCTTGTTTGCCGCGCACACACCGCTTGAATCTGGATGTAGCTCGCCGACGTCCGCTGCCCTCCTCACTTCGGTATCCGGGGCGCTGTACAAATTGGACCCCAACAACATCCAGAACGGCTACACACTCGTTGAGTCGCTGCCAGCTACCGTAGACACTACCAACGGAAAGATCGTGATTCAGGCAGACCGGACAGACCCGAATCTGACTGGCTTTGCTTCCGGCCAGCTTATTGAGTCCACTTTTGAAAACATGATCGTGAGCAATGGGGCACAAGAAATAAGCCCATCGGCGTTTTCTACCGCCTATCCCAGCGACCCATCCACCCCGCTTTTCGATTTTGGCTCGAGCGTGGTCGATCCCAATGGGGATGTGTGTACGTCATCATCGTTATCGTCCTGCACCAGCACCGCCTATCCGTTGATCGACATCATCGGCGGTTCGGCGCACATGGACGACTACATCTTCCGCAACAGCTTCGAATAACTGTCGTCAAGTCTTGCCCGTCCAGCGGCCGGTGGCTACCCTGCGAAGGTAGCCATTGGTCGCCATGCAACCTACCTTCGTCCACCTCCACGTCCACAGCGAATATTCGCTCATCGATTCGACCCTGCGCATTCCGGACAAGCCCGATTACGGCGATCCGGCCAAGGCGAAGCGGCCGAACCTGATCAGCCGCGCCGTGCAGATGCAGTTGCCGGCGTTGGCCCTGACGGACGAAAGCAATCTGTTCGCGCTGGTCAAGTTCTACCGCGCCGCGGAGGCGAACGGCATCAAGCCCATCGCCGGCGCGGACTTGTGGATCGCCAATCCCGCCGATGCCACCGCGCCGACACGGCTGACCGTGCTGTGCCAGAACCGCGAGGGTTACCTGCACCTGTCGCATTTGATCTCGCGCAGCTACACCCAGGGCCGCCACGCCGAGCGCGCGCTCATCGATCCGCTCTGGTTCGACGACCACAGCGCTGGGTTGATCGCCCTTGCCGGGCGCGAAAGCGCCATCGGTCGGCATGCGATCGCGGGCAAGCACGACGCCGCGTTGGCCGAGACGAAAACCTGGCTGCGGCATTTCGACGATCGCCTGTATCTGGAATTGAGCCGCTGCGGCCACGCCGACGAGGCGCATTTCATTCCCGCGGCCTTGCAGCTTGCGCTGGCCGCCGATTGCCCGGTCGTGGCGACGAACGACGTGCGCTTCGGCACGCGCGAGGAATTCGAGGCGCACGAGGCGCGCGTGTGCATACACCAGGGCCGCCTGCTCAGCGATCCCAGGCGTCCGCGCGACTACACGCCCGAGCAATACCTCAAATCCGCCGAGGAAATGGCCGCGTTGTTCGCCGATCTTCCCGAAGCGCTGGAAAACAGCGTCGAGATTGCCAGGCGCTGCAATCTGGAAATGACATTCGGCGAATATTTCCTGCCGGCGTTTCCGGTACCGGCACAACAGACGGAAGACTCGTTCATCCGCGAACAGGCGCGCGCGGGCCTGCAGGCGCGCCTCACCAAGCACGACCTTGCGCCGGGATCCTCGCGCGAGGATTACGCCCGGCGCCTGCAGACCGAGCTCGACACCATCGTGAAGATGGGATTCCCCGGCTACTTCCTGATCGTCGCCGACTTCATCGGTTGGGCCAGGCAAAACGATATTCCGGTCGGACCGGGGCGCGGTTCGGGCGCAGGCTCGGTCGTGGCCTGGTCGCTCGGCATCACCGACCTGGATCCCTTGCGCTACGGCCTGTTGTTCGAGCGCTTCCTCAATCCCGAGCGCGTGTCGATGCCCGACTTCGACGTCGACTTCTGCATGGATCGGCGCGACGAGGTGATCGACTATGTCGCGCGCAAGTACGGCCGCGAAAAGGTCAGCCAGATCATCACCTACGGCACGATGGCGGCCAAGGCCGTGCTGCGCGACGCCGGACGCGTGCTCGGCATGGGCTACGGCCAGGTCGATGCGATCGCCAAGCTCATTCCGCTCAAGCCGACCGATCCGCTCAGCCTCGACGACGCGCTGGGAACCAGTGACCGTTCGCGCCGGGAAACCGATCGCATCGTGCCCGAATTCAAGGCGCGCTACGAAGCCGAGGACGAGGTGCGCGAACTGGTGGACCTCGCGCGCCGCGTCGAGGACCTGGTGCGCAATGCCGGCAAGCACGCCGGCGGCGTGGTGATCGCGCCGAGCGCGCTGACCGATTTCGCCCCGCTCTATGCCGAAGGCGGCGGCGATGGCGTCGTCACCCAGTTCGACAAGGACGACGTCGAAGCCGTGGGTCTGGTCAAGTTCGACTTCCTCGGCCTGCGCACGCTGACCATCATCGACTGGGCAGTCAAGGCGATCAACGCGCGCCGCGCGCCGGCCGGCGAAGCGCCGCTGGACATCGCCGCGTTGCCGCTCGACGACCCTGCGGTCTACGCGCTGTTCCAGAACGCGCGCACCGTGGCCGTGTTCCAGTTCGAAGGCAAAGGCATGCAGCGCATGCTTGTCAAGGCCAGGCCCGATCGCTTCGAGGACCTGATGGCACTGACTTCGCTGTTCCGTCCCGGCCCGATGGAACAGATCGACAGTTTCTGCCGGCGCAAGAACGGCGAGGAACGCATCGACTATGCCGATCCGCGCGTGGAACCGGTGCTGCGCGAGACCTACGGCATCATGGTCTACCAGGAACAGGTCATGCAGATGGCGCAGATCGTCGGCGGTTACTCGCTCGGCGGCGCCGACCTGCTGCGCCGGGCGATGGGCAAGAAGATTGCCGCCGAGATGGCCAAGCACCGCGAAATCTTCCGCGACGGCGCGGCGCGCAACGGCCTGTCCGCCGCCAAGGCGGACGCGATCTTCGACCTGATGGAAAAGTTCGCCGGCTACGGTTTCAACAAGTCGCATGCCGCCGCCTATGCGCTCGTTTCCTACCAGACCGCGTGGCTCAAGGCGCACCATCCGGCGCCGTTCATGGCCGCCGTGCTGTCCAGCGACATGGACAACACCGACAAGGTGGTGAACTTCCTCGCCGAGGCACGCGCGCTGGGATTGACCGTGTTGCCGCCGAACGCGAACACCTCGGGTTTCCTGTTCGAAGCCACCGACACCAACACCATCCGCTACGGGCTCGGCGCGGTCAAGGGCGTGGGCCGCAACGCGGTGGAAAACCTCGTGCAGGCGCGCGCGCGCGGCGGCGCATTCGCCGACCTGCCCGATCTCTGCCAGCGCGTGGATGGACAGAAGGTCAACAAGCGCGTGCTCGAGGCACTGATCCTGTGCGGGGCGATGGACGCGCTCGGCGCCAATCGCGCGAGCCTCATGGCGCAGCTACCGGAATGCCTGCGCGCCGCCGAGCAAGCCGCGCGCGACGCAGCGGCTGGTCAGAACGACATGTTCGGCGCAGCGAGCGCGACACCGGCGCCACGCGTGCAATCGGCGAATGTGCCCGAATGGCCGCCCGAGCAGCGCCTCGTCGGCGAACGCGACACGCTCGGGCATTATCTTTCCGGCCACCCGACCCTGCTCTGGCGCGATACGCTGATGCAACTGGCCACCTGCCCGATCGGCGAGATCGGCCAGCGCTACCAGCCGCCGAAGCCGCGCGCGGACGACGACGGCAACCGCTTCCGACGCGCGCCGGAAACGCCGTGGGTCGTCGCCGGCCAGCTCGTGGACCTGCGCAAGCGCGGCACCGACCAGGCCTTCGTGCAACTGGAGGATTTCAGCGGCCGCATCGAAATCAGCCTGTTCCGCGAAGCCTTCGTCGAATTCGCGCCATCGCTGACGCGCGATGCGATCCTCGTCGTCGAAGGCGGCCTGGCCTGGGACGATTTCGCCGGCGCGCTGCGCATCCGCGCGCGGCGCGTGCTCACCCTCAACGAAGCCTGCGAGCGCCAGGCGCGGCTGCTGCGCATCCGCTTGAATGGCATCGGCGAGGATTTTCTCGGCATCCTGCGCGACGCACTGGCCGGCTATCGCGGCGGCCAGACGCCACTGCGCCTGACCTACGCCAACCGCGACGGCAGCGCGGAGATCGAACTCGGCCCCGAATGGCGCGTGCGCGCCACCGCGGACCTGAAGCGCAGCCTCGACGCGCTGCCCGGGGTCAAGTCGACCGAGTGGGTCCTCGGCCGCGCCGGCGGCAAAGAGGCCGGGTAATCCGGCCCTTGCTGTGGCTATAATCCGCCGCTTCGCTTATTCCACGCCGGCATGAACCCGAATTTTCTCGATTTCGAACAGCCCATCGCCGAACTGGAAGGCAAGATCCAGGAACTGCGCCATGCCAGTCATGGCCAGGCGTTCAACATCGACGACGAAGTGCGCAAGCTGCGCGACAAGCTCAAGCGCAAAACCGCGGAGATCTTCAAGGACCTGACCCCCTGGCAGGTCGCGCAGCTGGCACGGCACCCGGCGCGACCCTACACGCTCGATTACGTGCAGACGATCTGCGAGGAGTTCCACGAACTGGCCGGCGACCGCGCCTACGCGGACGACGCCGCCATCGTCGGCGGGCTCGCGCGCCTGGATGGCCGCAGCGTGATGGTGATCGGCCAGCAGAAAGGCCGCGACACCAAGTCCAAGATCCGGCGCAATTTCGGCATGCCGCGCCCGGAAGGCTACCGCAAGGCACTGCGCCTGATGCAGATGGCCGAGCGCTTCGGCCTGCCGATCCTCACCTTCATCGACACGCCCGGCGCGTATCCGGGTGTCGGCGCCGAGGAGCGCGGCCAATCCGAGGCGATCGCGCGCAACCTGCTGGAGATGTCGCAACTGCGCGTGCCGATCGTGTGCACCGTGATCGGCGAAGGCGGCTCCGGCGGCGCGCTCGCCATCGGCGTCGGCGACCGCACGGTGATGTTGCAATACTCGACCTATTCGGTGATCTCGCCCGAAGGCTGCGCCTCGATCCTGTGGAAGACGGCGGACAAGGCCAAGGACGCCGCCGAGGCGCTCGGCATCACCGCGCCGCGCCTGCTGGAACTCGGACTCATCGACAAGGTGGTGCGCGAGCCGCTCGGCGGCGCGCACCGCGACCCGCACGCGATGGCGATCCGCCTCAAGGCCGTGCTGCGCAACCAGCTCGACGAGCTCGAACGCAGCGATCGCGCCAGCCTTGTCGGCGAGCGCTACAAGCGCCTGCGCCGATACGGCGCGTTCAAGGCGTAGCCTGATCGACCTCGATCTCGATCCCGCCCACCATGCTGGCGACGAAGTTGTAAAGCACCCCGCCGACCGCGCCGGCGATGAAGCCGATCACGCCGTACAGGATCGGGAAAATGACCAATGCGGCGATTCCGACCGCACCGCCGATGGCCGAGGCATGGCCGCCAAAACTGCCGATCATCGCCCCGAACATCATGAACATCAATGCGATGAGCACGCCGAAAATGGCCATCAGCACCATCTGGAATACCGCAAGTTTCAGGACCGCAACGCGTTTGATTACCATGGCAATCTCCCCGACTGGATGAACCCGCCGCAACCACGGGCGGGCTGACGCTAGCCCAAGTCGCTGCCGGCGGCAAGCGCTTCTGGCACCATGCGCGCATGCCCACTCCAATGATCGACCAGTTGCGAGGCCAACTCGACATCCTGCCGCCGGGACCGCTCGCGGTGGCCTTCAGCGGCGGGATGGATTCGAGCGTCCTGCTGCACGCGCTGGCGCACTCGCCCGCCGCGCGCGCGCGCGGCCTGCGCGCGATTCACGTCGATCACGGTCTGCAAGCGGACAGCACGAAATGGGCAGCGCATTGCCGCGCGATTGCCGTCGCGCTCGCGGTGCCATTGCAAGTCATCGGCGTGCGCGTGGAGCGTGATTCCGGAACGGGACTGGAAGACGCCGCACGGCGCGCACGCCATGCCGCGTTTGCACAGGCGCTTGGCCACGGCGAATTCCTCGCACTGGCCCAGCACCGCGGCGACCAGGCCGAAACCGTATTGTTGAAATTGCTGCGCGGCGCCGGGCCGGAAGGACTCGGCGCGATGCGCGCCCGGCGCGAATGCGGCGAGGGATTCCTCTGGCGTCCGCTGCTCGAGGTGCCGCGCGCGGCATTGCGCGACTACGCGCAAGCGCACGAGCTGCGCTGGATCGAGGATCCGAGCAATGCACAAGCATACCTGTCGCGCAATTTCCTGCGCCACGAAATCCTGCCGCGCCTGCAGCAGCACTGGCCGCAAGCCGAGGCCGCGCTGGCGCACAGCGCGCGGTGGCAACGCGCCGCGGCGGATTATCTCGATGCGGAAGTTACGGCGGCACTGGACAAACTGCGCGGAAACGAGCCGGCAACGCTGGACTGGCGCGGCTGGCTGGCCCTGCCGGATGCGTTGCGCGACCCCGTGCTGCGGCGCTGGCTGCGCGCGGCCGGTCTGGACGAGCCCGCGCATTTCCATGTCGCCGAACTCGAACGCCAGTTGCTTGCCGCGAACGACCGCATGCCCTGCGTCACGTTCGACGACACGCAACTGCGACGCGATCGCGATTGGCTCCACGCGACCCGCCGTGGCGTCACTCCGCGCACCGATTGATTCCTGCGGGCGGCTGAGGTAGCGTGCGCGCCATGCGCAAGACCGATCCCAAACCATCCGATCCGCCGCCTTCCGCGCCGGTCGAATCCGATCGTATCGCCGATTTCGAAAAATCCCTCGATGAACTCGAAACACTCGTCGGCAAGATGGAGCAAGGCGAACAAAGCCTCGACGACTCGCTCAAGTCCTACGAGCGCGGCGTCGCCTTGTACCGTAACTGCCGGAGCGCGCTGGAACAGGCCGAACTGCGCGTGAAACTGCTGTCCGACCCGGAGCAGCCCGACCAAGCCGACGACTTTGAGCCGGAAGCGCCTTGAACCATCCGCGGCGCTGATTGCCTGCGGCGAGCGTGCGGACGCCGTGCTGGCGCGCGTATTGCCGGGTGAAGACCGCCCTCCCGCACCATTGCACCGCGCCATGCGCTATGCCGTGCTCGCCGGCGGCAAGCGTCTGCGCCCGGTGCTGGTCTACGCCGCCGGCAGCGCGCTCGGCGCGGGACTTGACGCGCTCGACGCCTGCGCCGCCGCGGTGGAGATCATCCACGCCTATTCGCTGGTCCACGACGACTTGCCGGCCATGGACGACGACGCGCTGCGCCGCGGCCGGCCCACCTGCCATGTGGCGTTCGGCGAGGCGATGGCCATCCTCGCCGGCGATGCGCTGCAGGCGCTGGCGTTCGAGATCCTCGCCGCCGATCACGGGCACGATCCCACCACGCACCTTGAGATGCTGCGCACGCTGGCCGCCGCCTGTGGCTCGCAGGGCATGGCCGGCGGGCAGGCCCTGGATCTGGCTGCCGTCGGTTCGCGGCTGACCCCGGACGAACTCGACCGCATGCACGAGGCCAAGACCGGCGCGCTGATCCGCGCCAGCGTGCGCCTCGGCGCACTCGCCGCCGGCTGCTCCGACACCAACACACTCGATGCACTGGACCACTTCGCCCACGCCATCGGCCTTGCCTTCCAGATCCGCGACGACATCCTCGACGTGGAAGGCGACAGCACCGTCATTGGCAAGACCGCCGGCAAGGACGCCGCGAACGCCAAGCCGACGTACCCCGCGATTCTCGGCATGGACGCCTCGCGCGCACGGCTCGATCAACTCACGCAAGAAGCGATCAGCTCGCTCGCGCCACTGGGCGAGCGCGGCAAGGAACTGGCAGCGCTGGCGCGTTATGTCGCCGAACGCGAGAGCTGATCAAGCGCCCGCGACCACCATCCGCTCGATGAGGATCGAGCCCGTCAGGATGTGCGATCGGGTATCCACGTCGTTGCCGATCGCGGCAATTCCGGCGAACATCTCGCGCAAATTCGAAGCGATGGTGATTTCCTCGACGGGATACGCGATTTCCCCATTCTCGACCCAGAATCCGGACGCGCCACGCGAGTAGTCGCCGGTAATGATGGAAACACCCTGCCCCATCACTTCGGTGACGAGCAGCCCGGTGCCAAGTTTCTTCAGCATGGCGGCAAAGTCGTCGGTCCCGGTGGCAACCACCAGATTGTGGATGCCGCCGGCATTGCCCGTGCTCTGCAAGCCCAGCTTGCGCGCCGAATAACTGCCCAGTACGTATCGTTGCAATACCCCCGTGCGAACCAGATCGCTGTCGGCGGTGGCCACGCCTTCGCTGTCGAAATTCGCCGAAGCCTGGCCGCGCCGCACATGCGGGTGCTCGGCGATATGAACGAAATCCGGGAACAGCTTCTTGCCGACGTGATCGACGAGGAAGCTCGACTTGCGATACAACGCGCCGCCGCTGACTGCGGAGAGCAGATGCCCGATCAATCCACGCGCGACTTCCGGCGCGAACAACACCGCACTTGTGCGCGTATCGAGCTTGCGCGCATTGCGCCGCGCCAAGGTGCGCTGCGCGGCCTTGCGGCCAATCGAAGCCGCGTCGGGAAAATCACCTGCCGCGCGCACCGTTTCGTACCAATAGTCGCGTTGCATGCCGTTGGCGTCCTGCGCGATCAGCGAGCAGGACAGCGAATGCCGCGTACCGCGTTCGGCGCCGATGAAATCTTGCGAGTTCGCGTAGACGCCGAGCGACTCCCCGGCCTGCACCGAGGCGCCTTCGGAATTGGAAATGCCCGCCAGCGCGCGACCGGCATCCTCGATCTGCGTGCCCAGCGCGATCGCCGCCTGCGCGTCGATGGCCCAGGGATGCCACAGGTCCAGGTCCGGAAATTCACGCGCCAGCCGCGCCGGATCGGCGAGTCCCGCGAACGGATCTTCCTCGGTGAACTTCGCGATGGCGCAAGCCTGCTCGATGGTCTTGGCGATCGAATCCGCCGCCAGGTCCGCGGTGCTGGCCGCGCCCTTGCGCTGGCCGAAATACACGGTCACGCCGAACGCACGGTCGCGATTGTGCTCGATGGTCTCGACCTCGCCCAGGCGCACGTTCACCGACAGGCCCGTATCGATGCTGGCGCCGACCTCCGCCGCGCTCGCGCCCCTGGCGCGACACTGCTTGACGACGTCCCGCGCCAGCTCGGCGAGACGGTCGAGCTGGGCGAGCGCGTCGTCCGATTGTGCGATGATGGTGTCCATGGATGTCCCGAATGTGCCACAGTGAATGATGCACGAACCCGACGACGATTCCCACGCCTTCGTTCCGCGCGACGAACGTCCCAGCCGCAGCCAGCGCCGGCGCGAGGCGCTGGACGTGCTCAAGCTGGCGCAGGCGCTGGCATCCCAATCCGACGCCCAGCTCGCCCGCGTTCCGCTCGACGATGACCTGCGCGCCGAAGTGGCGCGCACGCGCGCCGTCAAGCAACAGATCGCGCGCAAGCGCGCCGAGCAATTCCTCGCCAAGCAACTGCGCCAGCGCGACGACGCCGAACTCGAACCGATGCGTGCCGTGCTCGAACACGATCGCGAACATGCGCGCCGTGAAGCCGCCGCCCTGCATGGCATCGAAAGCTGGCGCGAGCGCCTGATCGCCGATGGCGATGCCGCGCTGGACGAACTCATGCAGCAGTTTCCATCAGCGGATCGCCAGCATATGCGTCAGCTGGCGCGCAAAGCCCGCGCGGAACGCGAGGGGCAAAAACCATTGCATGCCTTCCACGAGTTGTTCCGCGCATTGCGCGAGTTGATTTAGCTCGTCATTCCGGCAGGGACTGCCGGAATCCAGATGCCAGGGACGGCACACAGGTCACAGCAACATTGGCATCCATGCAGCCTGGATGCCGGCAATCCATGCCGGCATGACAAATTACGCCGCCGTTCCGCCCACCGTCATCGCATCGATGCGCAGCGTCGGCTGCCCCACGCCCACCGGCACGCTCTGGCCGTCCTTGCCGCAGACGCCGACACCTTCGTCGAGCTTCAGATCGTTGCCGACCATCGACACGCGCGTGAGCACCTCGGGTCCGGAGCCGATCAAGGTCGCGCCTTTCACCGGGCGCGTCACCTTGCCGTTTTCGATCAGATACGCCTCGCTCGCCGAGAACGTGAACTTGCCATTGGTGATGTCGACCTGGCCGCCGCCGAAGTTCACCGCGTACAGGCCGCGCTCCACCGAGGCGATGATCTCGCCCGGATCGCTCTTGCCCGGCAGCATGTAGGTGTTGGTCATGCGCGGCATCGGCAGGTGCGCGAAGGATTCGCGCCGGCCATTGCCGGTGGAACGCATGCCCATCAGGCCCGCGTTGAGTTTGTCCTGCATGTAACCTTTCAACACGCCATTTTCGACCAGCACGGTGCACGCGCTGGGCGTGCCTTCATCGTCGATGGACAGCGAACCGCGCCGGTTCGGCAGGGTGCCGTCATCGACCACCGTGCACAATCCGGATGCAACCTTTTCGCCCATGCGACCGGCGAACGCCGACGTTCCCTTGCGGTTGAAATCGCCCTCGAAGCCATGGCCGATGGCCTCGTGCAGCAGCACGCCGGGCCAGCCCGGGCCAAGCACCACGGTCATCGCGCCGGCCGGCGCGGGCACCGATTCCAGGTTCACCAGCGCCATGCGCACTGCCTCGCGCGCGAGCGCCTGCGCACGACCGTTCGCGATCAGTTCGCGGTAGCCATAACGCCCGCCGCCGCCGGCGGAACCGGACTCGCGCCGGCCGTTGCCTTCCGCGATCACGCTCACGTTCAAACGCACCAGCGGGCGCACGTCCGCGGCGAGCGTGCCATCGGCGGCGGCGATCATGACCGTGTCGAGCGTGGCGGCGAGGCTGACGATCACCTGCGTCACGCGCGCATCCAGCGCACGCGCGAAGGCATCGGTCTCGCGCAGCAGCGCGATCTTGTCTTCGTTCGCGAGCGATTCGACCGGATCGACCGGCGCATACAGCGCCCTGGCCTCGCGCGCGGCGAGCGCATGACCTGCGCCGGTGTTTCCCGACCGCGCAATCGCGCGCGCCGACTGCGCAGCGGTGAGCAACTGCGGCAGCACGATTTCGTCCGAATACGCGAACCCCGTCTTCTCGCCACTGATTGCGCGCACGCCCACGCCCTGCTCGATGGCATGGTTGCCCTCGCGCACGATGCCGTCCTCGAGCATCCACGATTCGCTGCGCGAGTGCTGGAAATACAGATCCGCCGCGTCGATGGACGGGCCCCGCAATTGCGCGAACACACGCTCGAGGTCGGTGCTGGAGAAACCGCCGGGCTGCAGCAACTGGCGCTCGGCTTGTGCGATCAGGTTCATGGATTTCCGTTTGTGGTTTCGGGATTGGGCTTGCCAGTCGCGGGTGACGGTGTCTTGCCGGACTCCAGCAGTGGTTTCTTCGACGCCGGTTCGCCCTTGACCGTTTCCTTCGCGATTTCGGTGATCACGGGTTTGTCCCAGCTTCCGGTGACGCTGTAGCGGACGCGCGTGACGTCGTTGAGCGCCTTCTTGAATACGCCTTGCAACACGGCGCCGGCAGCCGCGCCAACCGGCCCGCCGACCAGTGCGCCGCCGATCATCAGGGTGCCGCCGACATGCGGCGTGACTTCCATGGTCTGGTCGTAATCGCGGGCTTTCAAGCCGGCACGGCCATTCACCACGATGTCCGCGGCCGGACCCTTGACTCGCAATCCGGAGGTGAATGCGTTGCCATCCTTGAGCGTGAAGGTTCCGTCGATGGAATCGAAACTGAAACCGGACTTGAAAAAATCGCCGAAGTCCAGCGCGAGGCGGCGCGGGATCGCGGTCAGGTTGAACAGTCCGAAGATGCGGCCGGCGCCGGGGTCGGCGTCGGGAATGCGGCCTTCCTGCACCGAAACCTTGAGCGTGCCATCGAGCCGCGACAAGGCAAACATCGAGGGCGATCCGGCCCACTGGCCCTGGATGTGGGCAACGGTCGCACCGCCATCGACCACGCCGGCATAGCCGAACGTATCGAGCATGCGGCCGAGGTTCTGCGCGGAAAAATCGATGGAAAAGGCCGAAACGTCACTGCCCGGCTTGCCGGTCCAGTCGCCGCGCGCGCGCATTTCGACGTTTTTCGAATGCGCGGTCACCTGTTCGAAATGCGTGCCGCCGGCGATCGGGTAGCTCTCCACCGTGGTCTGGCCGAAACGCGATTCGCCCAGCCGGAAATCGCCGATGCGGATGTGCAGCGGCGGAACGTGCGCCGGGTTCTCCCCAGCCATCGCGCTGGTTTCCGACTCCGGCGTCTCCGGCCAATACAGGTGGGAAAACTGCGCGGTGACGCCCCGCTTGTGGAAATCCTCCAGCGGCACTTCCAGCTTGCCGGCGACGTTGGTGCCTTCCAGCTCCAGGTCGAGCAGGGTCTTCGATGGCTTCAACGTGAATTGCGCCGCGCCCAGATCACGGTCCCAGGCGCGCACATCCTGCGCGTTGATGTCGACGTCCGCAATCCAGTCGTCGCTGCCGCTGCCGGCACTGGCATTGACGAAATCCATCCAGCCGGAAAGGTCGAGCAGCGGCGCACTGCCGCCGATGGCAAATCCCGAGGCCGGCAGCGGTGCGCTCGCATCGCCGCCGAAATCCATGCGCGCGGCGAACGGCAGCGTGGCCGATGCCATGCGCCCGCGCAGGCGCATCAGCCCCCCCAGACGCAGGTCGATGCTGCCGCCGGCAATGGGCAAGCCGACGGCGAGCTTCAGCGGCAGCGTGGCTGCCGCCGCCTTGGTCAACGGCGCGGGCAAGGCGATCGCGACGCCATCCAGATCGGAGTCGACCGTCACGCGTTGGCCGGGGTCCTTTTCCGCATCGGCATCGGCGCTGAATCCGACGGCCCACTCCGCTGCGCCGTTGATGCGATCGGCCCATGGCGCGAGCATTGGCGCGTAAGCGAGCAGGTCGGCGACCGGGAACTTTCCGCGCAAGCTGGCTTCCACCGCGTGGTTCTTGTCCGTGACGAAATCACCGACGGCGAGGCGAAAATCCGCCGGCGCGCCATTGCGCGTGACCGGCAGATCGCCAGTGTCGAAGCCATGCTGTGAAAACCTGAGCGTGCCATTGGCCTGCTGCAAGCGCAGCCCGTATTGCGCATCGACGAGATCAGCCTTCGACAAGGCGACGGAACCCGCCAGATCGAGTTGGTCGGATTGCTTGATTGGCAAGTGCAGGTGAAACTGCACCTTGCCATTGCCCCCGACACCCACGCCGAGCAATTGCCCGGCATAGCGCGCCCCGATCGGTGTGGCCTTGAGGAAATCGAGCAGGTTCTTGCCGCTGCCGGATCCCGCAACGTCCAGTTCCAGTACCGCCTCGGCCAGGTCCGCAATGTCCGCGCTGGCGCGGTCGATGCCGTTGCCCGATGCCTGTGCGGCATCCGCCTCAACGCGCAATCCGTTGTTGACGAAATCCGCCACCGCATGCACGTGCTCTGCGGCCGGCCAATCCGGCAAATAGACGAGCCGGGCGTCGCGTATTTCGGCGCGCGCCTCGAAGCGGCCCGCGAAATTCACGAATGGCCAATCCGCGAGATCCCCCCGGAACACCGCACGTCCGACGTCGATGCGGCCGGAAACCAGGGCGCGATCCAGCCATTTCACGGCGTCCGGAGGAATGACATTGATCGGCCAGAACAGTTTCGCCACCGGAACCTGGCCATGTGCGACGACGGCGGACACATCCAGCGCTGGCTGCGAACCATCGTCGTGCAGCTGCACCGACCCGCGCAATTGGCCGCCGTAACCATCGCCCTCGAAATCCAGTGCATCGGTGCCGATGCACCAGCCGCCGTCGCCGTGCCAGGCCGCGATGTCGCCGGCGAATTGCGAGAATTCGAGCGGCTGCCGGAACACGTGCGGCTCGTCCACGCCGAAGGCCGCGCGTGCAGGCAAGTGCAGGCTGAAACCATCCGCATCGCCGAGCAGGCTGCCAGTGAAGCGGGTCACCCCCGGCACCGCACCCACCGCATGCCAGGCCAGCGCATCGAAATCCGCTGCCGCATCGAAATCCCGCGCATTGCCGAAGCGCACATCCGCATGGCGTATCGTCCCGCCCGGATCGGCCAAGTACAGCCAGCGCCGGATCGTGGCTGGCAAGGCATCACTGAGCATCGCGACGCTGGCCGGCGCCGACAGGCTTGCCGCATCCAGGCGCAGCGTCCACTGTGGATCGGGCGTCGCGGTGGTGCGCACCTTTTTCAGGTGCAGGTTCGCCGGCGCGAGGTCCTTGCCCAGGCGGGCGAAAACCAGGTCCGCCACATCCGCGGACCAGCCATCTGCGCCGCGCTGCCAGCGCGCGCCGAACGCGATGCGATCCATGCCCACGCGCGGGACGATCGTGCGCTTGGCATCCAGTTCGATCGGTACCGTCGTGGTCAGGACGAGGTTTTCCAGGTCCGCCTCGATGCGTGCCCGTTCGAGCTTGTCCTGCTGCCACCAAGCCCACAATTGCAGGCGGCCTGTGCCGCGCTCGGCCTGCACGCCATTCCACGCATGGCCGTGCACGACGGCGGCCAGGTCGAGTGCGGAGCCGCCCAGGTACAATTCACCGTCGCGACTGACGCTATCGTAATCGACAATGGCGTCAACCGGCGCCTGGTTGCCCTCGCAACGCACGCGCGCGAGCACGCGGTGATCGCTGCCCGAATTCACCAGCCGCACCTCATCGGCGAGCAAAATCACCGGTCTTGCCTGCGCCCCGGACTGAACGGTCAGGCGCAGGTCGCGCAGCACGAGCGCGCCGAGCGCGAACAGCGGCGAGTCCTTCGGATCGGTGTTGGCGCTGTTGCCGGTATCGATGCCGCTCAACTGCCAATGTCCCTGATCATCCTTGGCCAGCCGCAGGTTCAAGCCGTCGAGTCGAAATTCGTTCCAGGCCTGGTTGCGATGAAACGCGGAGAAAAAATTGATCTTCAGGCCCGCCCGCGGAATCGTGCTTCCGGGCGCGGCGGCATCGGCACCGGCAATGTGCACTCCGCTCAGGATCAGCAACGGCCCATCGCGCTCCCAGACGCCGGTTACGCCATCCAGTGTCACGGTGCGGTGCAGGCGATCGCCGAGGAACGTGGCGATCCGCTGCGGGTGCCTGGCGATCCAGGGCAATGCGATCTGCGCGAGTCCGACGCACAGCGCCAACACGATGGCGACAACGGCGAACAGCGCCTGCAACCACAGGCGTGCGCGATGGAAGTGGCGCTTCCACATCACCGGCGCCTACAGCAGTACCACATCGTACTGCTCCTGCGCGTAATGCTCCTCGGGCTGGAAGCGGATGGTCTTGCCGATGAATTCCTCCAGTTCCGCAACCGCCGCCGATTCCTCGTCGAGGATGCGCGCGACGACCTTCGGCGCGGCCAGCACGAGCAGTTTCTTGGCCTCGAACTGGCGCACCGCGCGCGTGATCTCGCGGAAGATCTCGTAGGTCACGGTTTCGGCGGTCTTGATGCTGCCGCGACCCTCGCAAGCCGGGCACGGCTCGCACAACTGGCGTTCCAGGCTTTCCACCGTGCGCTTGCGCGTCATCTGCACGAGGCCGAGCTGGGTCATTTCGT
>JAFEFP010000326.1 GCA_018240545.1 Pseudomonadota bacterium
CGAAGTCGCGCCGAACGCCTGCACCACCAGCTACCCGGTGATGGAAACGCTGGATCGCTTCGCCTGGCACATGCGCAACGTGCCGGGCGTGGCCCAGGTCATCACCCTGCCGATGGCGGCGAAGATCGTCAACGCCGGCTGGAACGAGGGCAACATCCGCTGGCGCGAATTGCCGCGCGACAACGACACCCTGCGCCAGGATACCCAGGGCTTCGAGACCGATTCGGGCCTGCTCAACGAAGATTGCAGCGCCATGCCGGTGATGATGTTCCTCACCGACCACCGCGCCACGACCATCGACCGCGTGATCGCGGCGGTGAAGCAGTTCCGCGCCGACAACCACGATTTCGCCGGTCCGGGCGTCAACCTGCGCAAGCAATTGACGCAGGAGTACAACGAGGCGCAGGCGCAGGGCAAGACCTTCGTCAGCGACCGGGTAAACCTGCGCCTGGCCACCGGCAATGTCGGCGTCATGGCCGCGATCAACGACGAGGTGCGCGCGGTCGACCACACCATGCTGTACCTGCTCTACGCCGCCGTGTTCGTGATGTGCCTGCTCAGTTTCCGCAATCCGCTCGCCGCGCTGTGCATCGTGCTTCCGCTCGTGCTCGTGACGGAACTCGGCCACTCGCTGATGGTGGAAATGGACATCGGCAAGAAGGTCAACACGCTCACCGTGCTCGCGTTGGGTGTGGGTATCGGCGTGGACTACGCGATCTACATCTTCGCGCGCATGCGCGAGGCCATGCACCAGGGCACGCCACTGACGGAAGCGTATTTCAGCGCGCTCAAGACCACCGGCATCGCGGTCTTCTACACCGCGCTCACGCTCGCGGTGGGCGTCGGCCTGTGGATCTTCTCGGACCTCAAGTTCCAGGCCGACATGGGCGTGCTGCTCACGTTCATGTTCGTGGTCAACATGATCGCCGCGATCGTGTTCCTGCCGGCACTGTGCCGCTGGCTGTTGCGGCCGCGGGAGAAGACTCTGGCCTGAAACCCTGACCAGCCCTGGAAAATTCGTTCGGTTTTTTCACGAAATTGCGTTTATGTTGGGAGTCGTCCGGCACGGAGGCCCGGGAAGCGGAATCGCAGGATGCGCGCAGGTACCGTCGTTGCACCGTCGTTTCCACCATCACTTCACTGTTTGGGGAGAATTCATGGTTACCGCAATCCTTTTCCTGGTCATCGCCCTCGCCATTGCCGCGGGTATCCTGATGCTGTCGGCGAAGCTCGGCGCCGGCTTCACGCCGAAATTCCCGATCTCCATTGCCACCGTCATCGTCGAGTTCATCGCCGCCGCCATCGTCAGCTGGCTCCTGAGCATGGTGCTTGGCGCCGGCACGATGAGTTCACTAGTGTCGCTTGTCGTGGTCTTCCTGCTCTACGCCGCCATCTCCAACGCCCTGTTGAAGAAACCGGATGGCGGGCAGATGGGCTTCGGCAAGGCCTGCCTGGTCACGCTGATCCAGATCGTCATCGAGATTGTGCTTGGCGTCATTGTCGTGATCATATTCGGGGCGGCCTTCTTCGGCATGCTCAGCGGCGCGATGATGCACTGATTCCCGGGTGCAGGTCGCGATCCCGGCAAGGCGCCCTCGGGCGCCTTGTTTTTGCGACGTCGGAAAATCCGGTTCGGGCACAAACGCAAGCATGACTTCCTGCGATTGCGCTGGTCGCAACGCAAGGCGATCATGGCGCTTTTGATTGCCGGAGTACCCGCCATGCGCGCCAAGTCCCTGCTCGCCGCCATCGTCTGCGGCATCGCCGCCTGTTCGCAGGCGCCGGCCCCGCCGCCACCTGCCGCGAAAACCGCGCCCAGTACGCCGGCGACACCCGCCGCGCCGGCGCCGTCCGTCGGCATCGATCTTTCCGCCATCGACCACGGCGTCAAGCCCGGCGACGATTTCTTCGCCTATGCCAATGGTTCGTGGGTCAAGACCGCGACGATTCCGCCGGATCGCTCCAGCACCGGCACCTTCTTCGAGGTATTCGAGAAGGCGGAAAAGCAAACCAGCGACCTGATCAAGAACGCCGGTGCGTCGCAACCGGCGGCCGGCAGCGATGCGCGCCGGATCGCCGACTATTACGCCGCGTACATGGACGAGGCCGCCATCGACAAGGCTGGCCTTGCGCCGCTCAAATCCAGCCTCGAGGCCATCGCCGCGATCAAGACGCACGCGGACCTGGCGCGCGTGCTCGGCAGCCGCCTGCGCGCGGATGTGGATCCGATCAACGCCACCCATTTCCACACCGAAAACCTGTTCGGTTTGTTCGTGACCAAGGGCCTGGAAGGGGCTTCCAGCAACATGGCCTACCTGCTGCAAGGGGGCCTGGCCATGCCCAGCCGCGATTATTACCTTTCCACCGACAAGGCGATGGTCGGGTTCCGCGACAAGTACAAGGCCTACGTCGTCGCGCTGCTCAAGCAGGCGAACATCGCGCCGGCGGACGCCAAGGCCGCGAAAATCCTCGCGCTGGAAACGAAGATCGCGCAGGCGCAGGAAAGCCTCGTCGACAGCGAGGATCCACACAAGGCGAACAACGTCTGGAACACGGCGGATTTCGCCAAGCAGGCGCCGGGACTGGACTGGCGGGAATACTTCAAGGCCGCCGGGCTCGACCAGGTCAAGCAGGTCGACGCCTGGCAGGCCAAGGCCATCGCGGGCTTGTCGGCGTTGACGGCGCGCGAACCGCTGGACGCCTGGAAAGACCTGCTCGCGTTCCACACGCTGGACAACGCCGCGCCGTTGCTGCCGAAAGCCTTCGCCGAGCTGCACTTCGACTTCCACGAGCAGGCCCTGCAGGGCACACCGCAGCAGCGCGAGCGCTGGAAACGCGCGGTCGCGGCGACGAACACGGATCTGGGCGATGCGGTCGGCCAGTTGTACGTCGCCAAGTACTTCCCGGCCTCTTCAAAACACGAGGTGCAGGCGCTGGTGAAAAACCTCGTCGCCGCGTTCGACAAGGGCATCGACAATCTCGCCTGGATGGCGCCGGAAACCAAGGCAAAGGCCAAGGAAAAACTCGTCACCCTGCATGTCGGCGTCGGCTATCCGGAAACCTGGCGCGACTATGCCACACTCGAGATCGAGCCGGATGACGCGCTTGGCAACCACCAGCGCGCTGTCGCGTTCGAGTACGCGCATCAAAAGGCGAAAATCGGCACGCCCATCGACCGCGACGAATGGTGGATGACGCCGCAGACGGTGAACGCGGTCAACCTGCCGCTGCAGAATGCGCTGAACTTCCCGGCCGCGATCCTGCAACCGCCGTTCTTCGATCCGAAATCCGACGCGGCGGCCAATTACGGCGCCATCGGCGCGATCATCGGCCACGAGATCAGCCACAGTTTCGACAACACCGGCGCCGAATTCGACGCGCAGGGCAAGCTCGACAACTGGTGGACGCCGGCCGACGCCGCGCACTTCACCGCCGCGACCGACGCGCTGGCCAGGCAATACGATGCCTACGAAGCGCTGCCCGGCCTGTTCGTCAACGGCAAGCAGACCCTCGGCGAGGACATCGCCGACGTGTCCGGTCTCACGGCCGCCTATGCGGCGTATCACCTGTCGCTGGACGGCAAACCGGCGCCGACGATCGACAACCTCAGCGGCGACCAGCGATTCTTTCTCGCCTTTGGCCAGGACTGGCGCAGCAAGATCCGCGACGCCGCCCTGCGCCAGCGCATCGCCACCGACGTGCACGCGCCGGCGCAGTTCCGCGCGCAGACCGTGCGCAACATCGACGCGTGGTACGCCGCCTTCGACGTCACGCCCGGCGAAAAGCTCTTTCTGGCGCCGGAGCAGCGGGTGAAGATCTGGTAGGCGGCGTGGAATCCGCGATCCGCGGCAATTTCAGCGTTGGGCCTGGGGCGCATCGAAGCGCACGCTGACGCCGAGGCCGCGACCTTCGAGGCCCGCGTCGAATTCGACGACGCCGCCGTGCGCCACGGCGATCTTCTCGACGATGGAAAGGCCCAGCCCGCTGCCGGGCGCCGCACTACCGGCGACGCGAAAGAAGCGGTCGCGCAGGCGCGCGCGATCGGCCGCGCCGACGCCCTCGCCGTCGTCGACCACGCTCAACGACACCGCGCCGGGATCGCGCCGCACACCAACCCGGATGTGCCCGCCGTCCTTGCCGTACTTGATCGCGTTGTCGAGCAGGTTGTCGAGCAGGATCGCGAGCGTCGCCGGATCACCGGGGAGCGTGCAATCCGGCGCGGCGGCCACTTCGACATCCAGTCCCTTCGCGGCCGCCTCACCGGCACGCCGGGCGACGACGTCGGCCGCAACCCGGCCCAGATCGACCGGCTGCCACGCCGCCGCATCTGCGTGCTCGAGCCGCGCCAGCAACAACAGCTGCTCGGCCAGATGCGTGCTGCGGTCGACGCCGGCAATGACTTGTCCGATTGCGCGGCGTCGGCTTTCCTCGTCGCGCGCGCCGAGCGCGACCTCGGCCTGTACCTTGATCGCCGCCAGCGGCGTGCGCAGTTCGTGCGCGGCATCGGCGGTGAAGGCGCGCTCCTTGTCGAGCGAATGCGCCAGGCGTTCGAGCAGGCGGTTCAGCGCTGCCACCACGGTTTCCGCTTCGGCCGGGATTCGCGGCGGGCGGATCGGTTCGAGATTGCCCGCATCGCGCAAGCCGATCGCGTCCGACAAGCGTGCCAGCGGTTCCAGGCCGCGGCGAATGCTGATCCAGACGAGCGCGGCGAGCAGGGGCAAGGCCCACAGCAACACCTGGCCCATGCGCCAGGCCAGTTCGTGCACCGGGTGCTCGCGCAGCGCCAGCGGCTCGAGCACGGACACCCGGTATTCGTGCCGGCGATCGCGCAGGGTGTAGCTGCGCCAGTCGCGGCCGTCGATGGTGCGCGTGGCGTAACCTTCGTCCGGCCAAAACGTCGCCGCCGGCGCGCCGGCGCTGGCCAACAGCAACTGGCCGTTGTCGCCCCATGCCTGAAACGCCAGCGGCCGTGAACTACCGTCGTGGTCGGCGTCGGCATCCGCATCGATCGGCATCGCCGCGTCGGCGTGCGCGAGCCGTGCCAGGCGCTTGAGGTCGAGCGCCATCAAGGTGCGCGCTCCCTGTTGCAGGCGCGCGTCGGCCAGCTCGTGGATTTCCGCGCGCGCCTTCCCATATCCGGCAGCGAGCATCGCCCCCCACGCCAGCACCAGGCTGCCGATGAGCAACAGCAGCAACCGACGCTGGATCGAGAACCGCTTCATGCCGCGTCCTTCGGGACCAGGTATCCCACCCCGCGGATGGTCCGGATGAGGTCGCTGCCGAGCTTCTTGCGCAAGTTGGAGATGTGCACCTCCACCGCGTTGCTTTCGATCTCCTCGTTCCAACCGTACAGACTTTCCTCCAGGCGCGCGCGCGACAGCGCGGTGCCGCGGTGCTCGAGCAGTTCGACGAGGATCGCGCATTCGCGCCCGGACAGCGTGATCGTTTCATCTGCGCGCGTCACCGTCAGGCTGTCCGGCACCAACACCATGTCGCGGTAGCGGATGGCGTCGATGCTGCGCCCGTGCGCGCGCCGGTGCAGGGCGCGAATCCGCGCGACGAGTTCGGACAAGGCAAACGGCTTGACCAGGTAATCGTCGGCTCCGGCCTCCAGCCCGGCGACGCGATCGTCCACGGTGTCGCGCGCGGTCAGGATCAACACTGGCAGGTCGCTGGAGCGCGCGCGCAGTTGGCGCAGGACATCCATGCCGCTCACGCGCGGCAGACCCAGATCGAGCACCACCAGCTCGTAGGCGGTGGTTTCCAGCGCCAGTTGCGCACTGCGGCCATCGCGCGTCCAGTCGACCGTGAAGCCCGCCTGCTTGAGGCCGGCAGCTACGCCGTCGCCGAGTATCGGATCGTCTTCCACCAGCAACAGTCGCATCGTCATTCGCCGCCCGGGTATTGCACCGTATATCCGCGCGTGAGCTTAAGCGGATCTGAAGCGCGAGGGAAACAAAGGCGCGAGGGCTTAAGACTCGCTTCAGCGGCGCGGGCCATCGTGCACCCGTGTCCAACGACACCCCGGCGCCCGCCGGGACACCCCAGCCCACAGAGGAACCATCATGAACCGGAAACTCGTCAAATCCGCCGCCGCGCTGGCGTTCGCCGCCGCTTCGCTCGGTGCCTTTGCGTCCACCTACGACGGCCAGTGCACCGACAAGCCCAAGTCCGAATGGAAGAGCACGGCCGACATCAAGGCGCACTTCGAGACCCAGGGCTATACCGTCGGCAAGATCAAGGCCAGCGGCACTTGCTACGAAGTTTATGCCAAGGACAAGGACGGCAAGCGGGTCGAGCTGTTCGTCAACCCGGCCGATGCCAGCGTGGTCGGTCAGGCGGGCACGAAATGAACGCCGCCGCACGGACGGGCGACACACGTCAGACCGGCACGGTGCGCGTGTGGGATCCGTTCGTGCGGATTTTCCACTGGACGCTGGTGTCGGCGTTCTTCGGCGCGTACCTGCTCGGCGAGGATGGCGGAACCGTGCATCAATGGCTCGGCTACACGGTGCTCGGGCTGGTGGCATTGCGCATCGTGTGGGGCGTGATCGGCACGCCCCATGCGCGCTTCGCCAACTTCATCCCGTCGCCGCGGCGCCTGCTGGCCTACGCGAAGGATCTGGCGGCGCGCCGCGAGGCGCGCCACCTCGGCCACAATCCGGCCGGCGCAGTGATGATCGTCGCGCTGCTTCTGACCGTGGCCGCCACCGGCATCACCGGCTGGCTGCAGACCACCGACGCGTTCTGGGGCAGCCAGGTGATGGAGGACGTGCATGAAGTGTTCGCCAACACGATGCTTGCGCTGATCGGCCTGCATGTGGCCGGCGTCCTCTACAGCAGCCTGCGCCACCGCGAAAACCTCGTGCGCGCGATGTTTACCGGGCGCAAGCGCTCCGGATGAGGCGCGCCGCGCGCGGCCAACCCACGGCAACGGCAAATCCGCGCAGCCGCCGCGTCACGCCTGCCTCGTGGCGCAAGAGGCAAGGCCCGCTCAATCCAGGACGATGCCGGCGAGCTTCTTCAACGCCTCGGCATATTTCGCCGCCGTGCCCTCGATCACACGTTCGGGTAGCTTCGGTCCCGGTGCGGTCTTGTTCCAGTCCAGCGTTTCCAGGTAGTCGCGCACGAACTGCTTGTCGTAGCTCGGGGGGCTGATGCCGACACGGTATTCGTCGGCAGGCCAGAAGCGCGAGGAATCCGGTGTGAGCATCTCGTCCATGACGTACAGTTTGCCGGCTTCGTCGGTGCCGAATTCGAACTTGGTGTCGGCGATGAGGATTCCGCGCTGTGCGGCGTAGTCGGCGGCGAAGGCGTAGATTTTCAGCGTCGCCGCGCGCACCTCCTCGGCCAGGTCCGCGCCGATGGTTTTTACGACCGTGTCGAATGACACGTTCTCATCGTGGTGTCCGGCCGCGGCCTTGGTCGAGGGCGTGAAGATCGGCTGCGGCAACTGCTCGGCTTGCTGCAATCCGGCGGGCAATTTGATGCCGCACAGCGCGCCGGTAGCCTTGTAGTCTTTCCAACCCGAGCCGATCAGGTAGCCGCGTGCGATGGCCTCGACTGGGACCGGTTTCAATCGCTTCGTCACCACCGCACGTTTTGCGTACAGCGCCGCATCCGTGCCCGCAGGCAATACCGCGGCAACGGATTCCCCGGTCAGGTGATTGCGCATCAGGTGCGCGGTCTTGCCGAACCAGAAGTTGGAAATCTGGCACAGCATCTCGCCCTTGCCCGGAATCGGATCGGGCAGCACCACGTCGAACGCGCTCAGGCGGTCCGTGGCGACGATCAGCAATTCCTGCGCGGACAGCGCGTAGACGTCGCGCACCTTGCCGCGATGGATCAGGTTCAGGCCGGGGAGATTGGATTGCAATAACGTCGTGGGCACGTCGGCACTCCGCAAAGAACGTCATTGTACC
The DNA here is from genome assembly GCA_018240545.1 of Pseudomonadota bacterium. Taxonomy (GTDB): domain Bacteria; phylum Pseudomonadota; class Gammaproteobacteria; order Xanthomonadales; family Rhodanobacteraceae; genus Rudaea. The sequence continues at coordinate 7,923 of JAFEFP010000326.1, forward strand.
GGCGCCACGCTGCTAAAATGCGTGCAGGTATTCCTGCGATTCAATTCCATGCGTTTGCCCATTCTCTGCGCGTTCGGCGCAAGCCTGCTTCTGTCCGTTCAAGCCAGCGCCGCCGACAAGCCGCAGCGCCTTGGCCTGTGCGCGAGCTGCCACGGCGAGAACGGCCACGCCAGTTCGCCGGACATGCCCAACCTCGCCGGGCAAAATCTCGCCTACCTGCGCAGCGCGATCGCGCAGTACAACTCCGGCAAGCGCGATTTCCCGGCCATGCGCGCGGCACTGGGCATGCTCAATGCGCAAGAGGTCGACGCGATCCTCGTCTGGTACGCACAACAACCGCAGGCGGCGCCGCACACGCCATGAGGATCACCGGCAAGCTGATCGGCGCCCTCGTCGGCTGGGTGCTGCTGCGCCACCCGATCGGGATCGTGCTCGGCGCCTTGTTCGGGCATCTGTGGGACGTCGGCGCGATCGGCGGCGGCGCGTCTGCCGCTTCGACGCGCGACTTCATCGGCCCCTTGTTCGGCCTCGCCGGCGCCATCGCCAAATCCGACGGCCGCGTCTCCGAACCCGAAATCGCCGCGACCGAAAACCTCATCGCGCGGCTGGGACTGTCGTCCGCGCAGCGCAGCGAGGCGATCGCGCGCTTCAAGGACGGCAAGCAGGACGGATTTGCCGTCGATGCGGCGATGGCCGACCTGCGCGCCTGGTGCCGCGGCCGCCGCGATCGTGCCTACATCCTGCTCGACCTGTTGCTGGAAATCGTGTTCGCCGAAGGCTCGCTGAGCCGGGAAAAGCTCGCCATCGTGCGCCGCCTGTGCGCGACGCTCGGCGTACACGAACAGGAACTGGCCGCGCTCGCCGCGATGCGCGGCTACGGCTTCGGCTACGCCGGCGGCGGCTATCGGCAGGCACAGTCGCCGCCCGGCGCGCCGCCGGGAAAGGATCCTTACGCCGTACTCGGCCTGTCGCGCGAAGCCAGCGACCGCGAGGTCAAGACGGCCTACCGGCGCCTGATCAGCCAGCACCATCCGGACAAGCTCGGCGACGTGCCCGAGGCGCTCAAGCGCCGCGCGGAAGAACGTGCGCGCGAAATCAACATCGCGTATGAGAAGATACGCAGCGAGCGTGGCTTCACCTAGGCCGAGGTCTGCATGAAACAGTCCGCCGTCATCGCCCCATCGATCCTGTCCGCGGACTTCGCCCGCCTCGGCGAAGAAGTCGACAACGTGCTCGCGGCCGGCGCGGACTGGGTCCACTTCGACGTGATGGACAACCACTACGTGCCGAACCTGACGATCGGCCCGCTGGTGTGCGCGGCGCTGCGCAAGCATGGCGTGAAGGCTCCGATCGACGTGCACCTGATGGTCAAACCCGTCGATCGCATCGCGCCGGATTTCGCCAAGGCCGGCGCCAGCCTGATCAGCTTCCATCCCGAGGCCAGCGAACACATCCATCGCACGCTGCAATTGATCCACGACAACGGCTGCAAGGCGGGCCTGGTGTTCAATCCGGCCACGCCGCTGGATTACCTCGAACATGTATTGGATCAGCTCGACCTGATCCTGATCATGTCGGTCAACCCGGGATTCGGCGGCCAGGGCTTCATTCCGGCGGCACTGGAAAAACTGCGCCGCGCGCGCGAGATCATCGATCGCAGCGGTCGCGCGATCCGTTTGGAAATCGACGGCGGCGTGAAGACCGACAACATCGCGCAGATTGCCGCCGCCGGTGCCGACACCTTTGTCGCCGGCTCCGCGATCTTCGGCCAGAGCGACTACCGCGCCACGATCGCGGCAATGCGCAAGGCGATCGGATAAAAGCGCGCCGGAAGACTATCGGAGGTTGGGGGAGGAACCAGCCTCCCGGCGCGCGAGGAAAAAATTACAGGGTTTGCCAGGTTGGGTCGACGGGCTCGCCCGGCTCGGGCGCGGTCGTCGCACCATGCTCGGGTTCGGCGTCGCGCCAGTCGTCGAGTTCTTCGCGCAGGCTCAGGTAATCGGCGGGAAGATAAAGGTCCATGGTCGTCTCCGGTCAAAACCGCAGTGTGGCGATCAATCCCAGCAGCAAGGCGCTTACCGCAAAAACGATGCGCAGGGGTTCGAAGCTGCTGGCAAGTTCGGCATTGGCGTCAGGGCGTTCGGTCTGCATGGCGGTCTCCTTGGCGAGCGTGGCCAGATTGAACGCGCGAGCGGCGTATGCGCCGACACGGATGCGGCGCGACGGCGGCAAGATGTGGCGAATGGCTGACATCCGCCACGCGCCGATTGCCGCGCGCGGGCGCGCCCCGTAAGCTGCATTTGCCGCCACCACGAGGAATCCGCATGGCCCGCCATATCGCCATCGTCGAGGACGAACCCGCGATCCGCGCCAACTACGTCGAGGCGCTGACGCGCATCGGCTACCAGGTGCAGGGCTACGGCTCGCGCCCGGAGGCCAGCCGCGCGTTTGCGCTGCGCATTCCCGAACTTGTCATCATCGACGTCGGCCTCGGCGACGAACCCGAGGGCGGTTTCGAGCTGTGCCGCGAACTGCGCGCGAAATCCGCGCAACTGCCGATCATTTTCCTGACCGCCCGCGATTCGGATTTCGACATCATCTCCGGCCTGCGCCTCGGCGCCGACGATTACCTGACCAAGGACGTGAGCCTGCATCACCTGGCCGCGCGCATCAGCGCGCTGTTCCGGCGCCTGGATGCATTGAACAAGCCGACGTCGAGGGAAACCGTGGTCGAGCACGGCCCGCTCAAGCTCGAGGCCGAGCGCATGCGCATCACCTGGAATGGCGCCGAGGTGCCCGCTGACCGTGACCGAGTTCTGGATGGTGCACACCATGGTGCGATTCCCCGGCCACGTGAAAAACCGCGACCAGCTCATGCGCGAGGCGCAGGTCGTCGTGGACGATGCGACCATCACCTCGCACATCAAGCGCATCCGCAAGAAATTCATCGCCATCGATCCGGCGTTCGACGCCATCGAGACCGTGCATGGTGCGGGATACCGATGGAAGCCCTGATTTTCCCATCCGTCATGCCGGCATGGTCGAGTGTCGGCGACAGCCGACCGAGGGGTATCCAGACTGCATGGATGCCATCCGTGGCAACTGGATACCGGCAAGCCATGCCGGAATGACGAGCAAAGGCAATGTCGCTGCGATTCAAACTGCTGCTGATCGCGCTGTCCACGCTGGCCCTGCCGCTGGCGGGCTGGCTGTTCGTGCGCCAGATGGAGCAGTTGCTGCGCCAGGGTCAGGAACAAACCCTGATCGCCACGGCGAACGCGGTTGCGCAGAACCTCGACGTGCTCGGCGTGCCGCTGCCACCGACGGGTGCAGCGCTGTACGTGCATCGCGCGCCAGGACGGATGGTCGTCGACGGCTACGGCGACGACTGGAACCTGCTCATGCCGTTCGTCCAGAAGCTCGGCCCCGCAGGCGATCCCGGCAAGCTGACCTTGCTGCTGTGCGACGACGCGGACTGGCTGTACCTGTACGCCGGTGTGCGCGATGCCACGCGCAACCGGGTCGACGCCAGCGATCCGCGCGCCATGATGGCGGACCATCTCACCCTGACCCTGCAGCGCGGCGACCTGACCCGGCATTTTCTGATTGCCAGCGCCGCGCCGGGGCATTTCGATGCACTCACGCTCGGCGACGCCAGCGACAATGCGCTGCCGACCATCGTCGAAGGTGTGTGGCAGGAAGACGGTTCCGGTTACCGCGTCGAGTTGCGCCTGCCGCGCGCGCAAATGCCCGATCGACTGGGTTTGAGCGTGTTCGACTCGGCACAACCCGCGCCGGAATCGACGGATACCCTGCCCCTGCTGCGATTGTCGAAATCCCTTTCCGCGCAGCTCGCTCGCATCGTACCGGCAGACATGCGCGTGCGCCTGCTCAGCGACGAAGGCTGGGTACTTGGCACGGCCGGCAAGCTCGCCAACACCGCCAGCACGCAGGGCGCGCGCCGGCGCTGGCTGGAGAGTTTCGTCTATCGCAGCCTGATCGCACCAAGCGTCGGACAAGCCGCGGACTTCGCGCCGAGCCTGCCGCGCCTGGACGCCACCGAAGTCTGGCAGGCGCTGTCCGGCGTCACCGCCACGGTCTGGCACCGCGGCGGCCGCGATGATGACGTGATCCTGGCAGCGGCCGTTCCGCTCAAGGCCAACGGCGAAGTTCACGGTGCCGTACTGCTTGAACGCACCAGCGCGACGTTGCCCTTGCTAACCAACCGCGCCCTGCTCAGTCTCGGCGGTGCCAGCCTGCTCGCCCTCGTCATCGCCGGCGGCATCCTGTTCTTGTTCGCCAGCGTGCTTTCCTTGCGCATCCGCCGCCTGCGCAATGCCGCCGAGCGCGCCGTGCGCGCCGGCGGGCGCAGCGACACGCCACTGCCATTGACGGATGCCCGCGACGAACTCGGCGACCTCGCGCGCAGCTTCTCGCGCCTGCTCGAGGAATCGGCGGCCTACACCGACTACCTGCGCACGCTGGCAAGCAAGCTCTCGCACGAGTTGCACACGCCGCTCGCGATCGTCAAGTCCTCGCTCGACAATCTCGATCACCAGTCCCTGCCCGCCGCCGCGCAACCCTATGTCGAGCGCGCGCGCGACGGCGCCGAGCGCCTGGGCGCGATCGTGCGCGCGATGAGCCAGGCCAGCCGCATGGAACGCGCCATCGCCGCGGCCGAGCCCGAGGATTTCGACCTTACCGCCGTGGTGCGCGGCTGCGTGGACAGCTACCGCCCGCTGGTCGCGCCGCGGCGCCTGGATGCCGAACTGCCGTTCGATCCCGTGCCGATGCATGGCGCACCGGAATTGATCGCGCAGGCGTTGGACAAGCTCATCGACAACGCGCGCAGCTTCGCACCGGAAAACGGCTGGATCCGTGTCACCCTGCAGGCAACGGGCGACGGCGCGCGCATCGCCGTCGCGAACAGCGGTCCGCCGCTGCCACCGGCACTGCAGGAGCGCCTGTTCGATTCGCTGGTGAGCGTGCGCCCTTCGACTGCGCTCAGGACAGGCTCGGCAAATGTCGCGGACGCGCCGCATCTCGGATTCGGACTGTTCGTGGTGCGCCTGATCGCGCAGGCGCATCGCGGCAGCGCCAGCGCGCGCAATCTCACCGATCAGAGCGGCGACGACGGCAGCGGCGTGGAATTCGTGCTGGAGTTGCGCGGGATGCCGAGGCGGCCGCTGGCGGGCTAGCAAGCCACCGTCATTCCGGCATGCAGTGCCGGAATCAAGTGGCCATGGATGGCATGCTTTTCAAGGCCAGTTGACTACGTCCCTGTATCCTGGATTCCGGCAGTCCATGCCGGAATGACACAAATAGGACCTGGAACCTCACAGTACCTTCCCTCCAAGTCATTTCTGTTTCCGGCACCTGTTTGCTATCGTGCCCTGCCCGACGCCCTCCGCCCATGATCTCCGCCGACCGATTCGCTGCGCTAGCCAAGCAAGGTTACAACCGCATTCCGGTGGTGCGCGAGGTGTTGAGCGACCTCGACACGCCGCTGTCGGTGTTCCTGAAGCTTGCCGACGGCCCGTTTGCGTACCTGTTCGAATCGGTCGAGGGCGGCGCGCGCTGGGGCCGCTATTCCATCATCGGCCTGCCGGCGCGGCGCGTGATCCGGGTCCACGGCAAACGCCTCGTCGTGACCGAGGAAGGCGAAACCATCGAGGATCGCGAGGTCGCCGATCCGCTCGCCGAAATCGCGAAGATCAAGGCGCACTACCGCGTTCCGCAGATCGACGGCCTGCCGAAATTCGCCGGTGGCCTGGTCGGCTATTTTGGTTACGAGTGCGCGAGCTACATCGAACCGAAGATCCGCGCCGACGCCAAGCCCGATGCACTGGGCATGCCCGACATCTGCCTGATGCTGGCCGAGGAACTCGCGGTCTTCGACAACTTGAAGGGCAAGCTCTACCTCATCGTCAACGCCGATCCGGCCGAACCTCGCGCGTACGCGCGCGCACAACGCCGGCTGGATTCGCTGGTGCATCGCCTGCGCTCCACCAGCGCAGCCTATCCGGATGCGGTCGATACGAAAGCCATCGACGAATCGCATTTCGTGTCGAGTTTTCCGAAAGACGATTACCTCGCCGCCGTGGCGAAGGCCAAGGAACACGTCTTCGCCGGCGACATTTTCCAGGTGCAGATCAGCCAGCGCCTGTCGGTGCCGTTCCGCGCGCGTCCGCTGGATGTCTATCGCGCCTTGCGCGCGCTCAATCCCTCGCCCTACATGTATTTCATCGACCTCGGCGATGCGCAGATCATCGGCTCCTCGCCCGAGATTCTCGTGCGCGCGCAGGCAGGGCAAGTCGTTCTGCGCCCCATCGCCGGCACGCGCCGGCGCGGGCACACGCCGGAGGAAGACGCCGCGCTGGAAGCCGAACTTCTCGCCGATCCCAAGGAACGCGCCGAGCACGTGATGCTGATCGATCTCGGCCGCAACGACGTCGGCCGCGTGGCGCAGACCGGCACGGTGGAACTGACCGCGGACATGATCGTGGAGCGCTACTCGCACGTCATGCACATCGTCTCGGAAGTCGTCGGAAAACTGAAACCCGAGCTGGACTTCATGGACGTGTTCCGCGCCACCTTCCCTGCCGGCACGCTGACCGGCGCGCCCAAGGTGCGCGCAATGCAGGTCATCAGCGAACTGGAAACCGTCAAGCGCGGCGTCTACGGCGGCGCGGTCGGCTACTGGGGCTGGAACGACGAGGCGGACCTGGCCATCGCCATCCGCACCGCCATCGTCAAGGACGCCCAACTGCACGTGCAGGCCGCCGGCGGCGTGGTCGCCGACTCCGTGCCGGAGCTGGAATGGAAGGAAACCATGAACAAGTGCCGCGCCCTGTTCCGCGCGGTGCAGGAGGCGGTGGGGGGACTGTGATGCGCACCGGCGGAAGCGGGTAATATCCCGAAGTCTTTCTTGCAAGCGTATCGGGGAATCGACGATGGCGGACGCCAACGCGGAGCTGATTGCGCAGATGCTGGATTTCGTGCCGGCGGACGGCACGCCGATCGGTAACGGCAAATTGCGGCAACTGCTCACGGTGAAACGCGGCCGCGAGGTCTCCGAAGCCGCCTACTTCGCGGCGCAACAGGAACTGGTCGATCGCGGCCTGCTCGGCAAGGGCAAGGGGCGCGGCGGTTCGGTGTTCCGCACTGTGGATGCCGCGCCATCGCTCACCCTGGCCGTGCAGGAATTGCCCGCTGAGGCCGATGCGCCGAAACCGAAGCAAGCCGCGATGACGCTGGCGCAGGCGCAGCGCGCGAAGGCGGAAATAAGGCCACGCAAGGGCAAGGCCGAGGAAAAGGTCAGCGCCTACCAGCACAAGGACAAGCGCACGAACAACCCGGAAGTGGGTCTGGTCACGCCGGACGACGACACCGACGAGCGGCAAACGCGCTACCGGCACGATCCACACATCGACCCGACGCTGCAATGGGCCGGCAAGGCCGAGCGCATGAGTTTCGAGGTCGATACCGTGTCGCTGCACGTGCACGAGCGCATCGATCCGCTGACGGTACTTTCCGCGTTGAAGAAACGCGCCAAGGGCAAGGTCGCGGAAGCGCAGCAGGACGACTGGCTGCAAGCCTGGTTTGATCGCCCGCTGCCATTGCGCGAGGCGATCGAGTTCTACAAGCACGACCGCGGCTGGGCCAATCGCCTCGTCGCCGGCGATTCGCTGCTGGTGATGAACTCGCTGTTGCAGAAGGAAAGCCTCGCCGGGCAGGTGCAGATGATCTACATCGACCCACCCTACGGCATCAAGTACGGCAGCAATTTCCAGCCGTTCGTGAACAAGCGCGACGTCAAGGACCGCAAGGACGAGGACCTCACGCAAGAACCGGAGATGATCAAGGCGTTCCGCGACACCTGGGAACTGGGCATCCACTCCTACCTGACCTATCTGCGCGATCGGCTGCTGCTGGCGAAGGAGTTGCTGCATGAGTCGGGCAGCGTGTTTGTGCAGATTTCGGATCAGAACCTGCATCATGTCCGCGAACTTATGGACGAACTCCTTGGCGCAGAGAATTTTGTGTCTCAGATCGTCTTCAAAACGAAGAAAATGGCCTTGGGGCAGACCCACTTGGGAACCGTCTGCGACAACATCTGTTGGTACACGAAGAATCTAAAAGCACTGAAATATCGACAGCTATACAAAGAGAGGGCTGGCCTTGAAAGCGAAGACGGAACGCCATACCAGATCATCGAAACTCCGCAAGGCCGGCTGCGTCGGCTCACAGCTGCAGAAAAGGACGATCCAGAACACGCGCTGAAATTGGGCCGGCTATTTCGGACGCTGGATTTGCATTCATCCGGAAGAACAGAGTCGTGCGTATTTGATTTCGAGTTCCATGGCAGGAACTGCGAGCCTCAGCGTGGACGTAGCTGGAAAACGAATACGTCCGGTATGACGCGCCTCGACAAGGCGGGACGCCTGCTGCGCTTCGGCGAGAGTCCCGAGTACAAGCTCTTCTTTGATGATTATCCCGTCCAGTCTCTGATGTCACTGTGGGACGATACGCAAGGAGCGTCAGATAAGCAGTACGTAGTACAGACAGCACAAAAAGTCATCGAACGTTGCCTGTTGATGACGACCGACCCCGGCGATCTGGTGCTCGATCCCACCTGCGGCTCCGGCACCACCGCCTTCGTCGCCGAGAAGTGGGGCCGTCGCTGGATCACCTGCGACACCTCGCGCGTGGCCGTGACGCTGGCCAAACAGCGCCTGATGACGGCGAGCTACGACTACTACGATCTCAAATATCCGCATGAGGGACTCAAAAGCGGCTTCATCTACAAGACCGTGCCGCACGTGACGCTGAAATCGATCGCGAACAATCCCGAGATCGATGAGATTTTCGGCAAGCTTCATCCGGCCATCGAGCAGACGTTGGCGAAATTGAATGCGGCGCTGCGCGCCGCCCCCTCTCCCGGCCCTGCGGGCCACCCTCTCCCACAAGGGGAGAGGGGAAAAGCCTTCACGGCCGCTGCGCTCCAGGCTCTCCCGCAGGGGGAGAGGGGAAAAGCCGCAGCCGATCGCGCTTCTAGCCCCTCCCCCCTCGTGGGGGAGGGGTTGGGGAGAGGGGGCTTCGTCGTCACCGAAGGCGGACGCAAGGGCGAAGCGTTGAACCTGGCCAAATCCGCATTGCACGAATGGGAAGTGCCGTTCGACTTCCCCGACGACTGGCCAAAATCCGCACGTGCGGCGTTCGACGCCTTCCACGCCGCGCGTCAGGCAATGCAGAAAAAGATGGACGATTCTATCGCTGCGCACGCCGATCAAGAAACCCTCTACGACCAGCCGCAGGTGAATCGCGACAAGCTGCGCATCACCGGGCCTTTCACGGTGGAGGCCGTGCCGTTTCCGAGCGTGCTGGCCATGAACGAGAGCGAGCAGATTCGCGAACCTGCCGACGTGAGCATCGCACGCTCGGGCGAGAGCGCGCGTCAGCACGGCTGGCGCGACGAGCTGCTCAAGACCGGCATCCGCGGCAAGGGCGGGCAGATGCTGAAGTTCGCCTCGCTGGAAACGCTGCCCGCCGACCAGAGCATCCGCTACCTGCATTGCACTGGCAACTTGGCGGACACCAACGAACGCGTCGTCGTCAGCTTCGGCCCCGAACACGCCGCACTGGAACAGCGTCAAGTCGAGATGGCCATGCGCGAAGCCGGCGAGTTGTTCCCACGCCCGAAGATGATCGTGTTCTGCGCGTTCGCGTTCGATCCGGAAGCGGCCAAGGACATCGACAACACGAAAGGCATCGTCGCGCTGAAGGCGCAGATGAACACCGACCTGCTCACCGAGGATCTGAAGAAAGCGCGCGCCAGCAACCAGAGCTTCTGGCTGATGGGCCAGCCCGACGTGCAGGTGAAGAAGCTCGCCGACGGTCGCTATCAGGTCGAGGTGAACGGTTTCGATTACTTCGACACCAAGACCGGCGAGCTCAAATCCGGCGGCAAGAAGAACATCGCCGCCTGGGCGCTGGACACCGACTACGACGAGCGCAGCCTGTTTCCGCGCCAGGTGTTTTTCCCGATGGCCGGCGCCAAGGACGGCTGGAACAAGCTCAAGCGCGACATCAAGGCCGAGCTGGACGAAGGCCTGATGGCGAAGTTCCACGGCACGCTGAGCCTGCCGTTCGAGGCCGGCGAGAACCGCAAGATCGCGGTGAAGATCGTGGACGATCGCGGGATCGAATCCCTCAAGGTCATCCCGCTGGATTGACAAGGTTCAGGTAAACTAACCATAATGGTCAATAGCAAGATCAAACGGACCAAGACGGTCGCGGAGTATTCCCTTGAGGGCTTGCATCGACTTGCTGGCTTCAAGCAGGTCGCCTTTATGTCCCGGCGTGTTCAGCGCCACATTGAGAACCTGGGTTACGGCCTGGATGAGGTGTGCGCCAAGTTATGCGCACTCGACGCATCGAACTTTCATCGATCCGAGAACTATGAAGATGATTCCCGCTGGCACGACGTCTATTTTCAGGCCCACCCCGTCCCCAGCAACGCGAACGAACGCCTCTACATCAAATTTCGGGTGAGTCGTGATTGCGTGTGGATCGAACTTTGCTCATTTCATCCAGAAGGTTGGACATGACTTCCCAGCAGACCATCTGTCCGCAATGCGAGAAGGGTCGCCTGACCCCATCTGTTTACGCGGATGATTTTCAGCATGAAGGACAAGTGATTCGCGTTGATGGTCTCGAATGCTATATCTGCGATCACTGCGGCGCCGATCCGGTTTACCCGGATCAGATTCGTCGTAACCACGCCCGCGTGGCCGATGCAAAGCGCCAATCGGACGGAAGATTGACCGGTGCCGATATTCGTTCGCTGCGGGATCGTTTAGGGCTCACGCAGCAAGACGCCTCCACCATTTTTGGCGGTGGTGCCAATGCGTTCTCGAAATACGAACGCGGCGATGTGCTGCAAAGCGATTCGATGGATCGTTTGTTGCGCCTGGTGTCCATGCACCCCAAATTGCTCGCGCAGTTGCGCGCCATCGTCAAGCCGGTTCGTGTGGCCGCGCGCGTCGCCGAACCGCCACCGCCTTCGTACCGGAAGGCAAAATGAGCGCCCCCAAGTCCCTCATCATCAACTCCCCGTTCATTTGCCCGACCCGTCACTGGGTCGAATCCTCCGCCAACAGCCGCACTCTGAAAATCGTCGAGGGCCGCCGCCCGGCGGCCTACGAAATTTTCGACACGCGCAACAACACGCGCCGCAACGAGCCGCTCGAGCAAGTCAATCGCATCCGCGAGCGCGTGGAGGCCTGGCGCGCGGCGGACTACCCCGGCATAACGAGCGTCACGCGCGACCTGTTGCAGCATTGGCGCGACGGTACAGCGCGCGACCATCCGTTCTACTTCTGCCAGATCGAAGCGATCGAGACGCTGATCTGGTGCGTGGAAGCCACGCCGGAGTTCAGGCAGGGCATCCACATTCCCGGCGATGGCGGTGCCTGGCAACGCCTGTGCAGCAAGATGGCGACCGGGAGCGGCAAGACCACGGTGATGGCGATGATCGTCGCCTGGCAGGTTCTCAATGCGCTGACCTACCCGAAGCGCAACAAGGACTTCTCGCGTGCGATCTTCATCGTCGCGCCCGGCATCACGGTGCGTGAGCGCCTGCAAGTGCTGTATCCGGGCAATCCCGCCAACGTTTACGACGAATTCGTGCTGTGTCCGTCGGACGCCATGCGCCAACGCCTCAATCAGGCCGAGTTGCTCGTCGAAAACTGGCACACGCTGATGCCGCTCAAGGAAACAGAGCGCTCGGTCGTGAAGAAGGGCAAGGAAAGCGACGAGGCGTTCACGCGGCGTGTGCTGGGCAAGGTGGCTGCGTACAAGGACATCATTGTCATCAATGACGAGGCGCATCACGCGTATCGCATGAGCGCCGAAGACAAGCGCGATCGCGATACGAAGAAACGCGCGGAGGAAATGGGACTGGACATGGACGAGGCCACGCGCTGGATCGAGGGCCTGGACCGCATCCACGGCACTCGCCGTATCCAGCGCTGCTTCGATTTATCGGCCACGCCCTTCGCGCCGACCGGACGCGCGAACACCGAGAAGGGTTTGTTCGACTGGATCGTTTCCGAGTTCGGGTTGAACGATGCCATCGAAGCGGGCCTGGTGAAGACGCCGCGCGTGGTGATCCGCGACAGCATCGTTCCGAACACAAAGGATCTGCGGCCGAAGTTATATCACTTGTACCGCGAACCCGAGGTGGGCGACGACCTCAACCGGCGCGGTGCCGAGCCGCACGAAGCGCTGCCGACGCTGGTGCAGCAGGCCTACACGCTGCTCGGCGCCGACTGGCGCGTGGCACGCAAAGAGTGGGCAGCGGGCGGCCACACGTCGCCGCCGGTGATGCTTACGGTGTGCAACAAAACCGAAACCGCAGCGCGCGTCGAACACTATTTCGCCAATGACATTCATTGGCCGGAGTTGCGCGAACGCGAACGTCTGCTGCGCGTCGATTCCAGGGTGCTGGACAAAGCCGAGATCGGCGAAACCAGCACGGCCGACAAGGACTACGAGGAACAGTTGCAGGCAATCGTCCGCGCCAGTGGCCTGCCGCCCGACAAGGAAGACGCGCTGCTCGGCAGGAAGAAGGAAGAACTGCTGCGCGAAATCGTCGACAACGTCGGCAAGCGCAATACCGCCGGCCAGAACCTGCAGTCCGTCATCTCGGTGGCGATGCTTTCGGAGGGCTGGGACGCGAAGAACGTCACGCACATCATGGGACTGCGCGCGTTCACCAGCCAGCTGCTGTGCGAACAGGTCA
>JAFEFP010000327.1 GCA_018240545.1 Pseudomonadota bacterium
CTAGCGGGAACTGCGCTCATGCCTTTGCCTCATTGCCGTCATTCCGGCAGGGATTGCCGGAATCCAGACTGCACGGATGCCAGCAAAACACGCAGCGCGCGAGCACGAACGGCGTCCCATCGAAATGGCTTTTGCAGATTGCGAGTTTTCCCTCCATGGATACTGGATTCCGGCAGTCCCTGCCGGAATGACGCGCAGGAGAGCTCATGCTGCGACTCCCAATTTTTCATCCACCATCGAACGCTTGTGCTCGACGAAGTATTCGAACTCATGCCAGTAGCGCTGCAGGAAAGCCTGCACCGGCCAGGCCGCGGCTTCGCCGAATGCGCAAATGGTGTGGCCTTCGATCTGGCCGGCGACCGCGCGCAGGCGATGCAGATCCTCGGCAACACCCTGGCCGTTCACGATGCGCGTCAACAGGCGGTACATCCAGCCGGTGCCTTCGCGGCACGGCGTGCACTGGCCGCAGGATTCGGCAAAGTAGAAACGCGAAATGCGCTGGCAGGCACGGACCATGCACGTGGTTTCGTCCATCACGATCACGGCGCCCGAACCCAGGCCCGAGCCGGCCTTGCCGATCGCGTCGTAGTCCATGGTCAGTTCCATCATCACGTCGGCCGGCAGGATCTTCATCGACGATCCGCCGGGGATGACGGCCTTCAATTTGTGCCCGTTGCGCACGCCGCCGGCCATGGCGAGCAGGTCGCGGAACGGCGTGCCGAGCTTGATTTCGTAATTGCCCGGCTGGTTGACGTGGCCGGACACGGAAAAGATTTTCGGCCCGCCGTTGTTCGGCTTGCCTTGCGCGAGAAACCATTCGGCGCCCCGGCGCAATATCGCCGGTACCGACGCATAGGTTTCGGTGTTGTTGATCGTGGTCGGCTTGCCGTACAAACCGAAACCGGCGGGAAACGGCGGCTTGTAGCGCGGCCAGCCTTTCTTGCCTTCCAGCGATTCCATCAGCGCGGTTTCCTCGCCGCAGATGTAGGCGCCGGCGCCCAGCGCATTGTGGATGTCGACGTCGATGCCCGTGCCCTGGATGTTCTTGCCGAGCAGGCCCGCGGCATAGGCTTGCTTGAGTGCCAGCTCGCAATGCTCGAACGGCTCGTGGTGGAATTCGCCGCGCAGGTAGTTGTAGGCGACTGTCGATCCCGTCGCGTAACAGGCAATGGCCAGACCCTCGATCACCGCATGCGGGTTGTAGCGCAGGATGTCGCGATCCTTGCAGGTACCCGGCTCGGATTCGTCGGAATTGCACAGGATGTACTTCTGTCCGGGCGCGTTGCGCGGCATGAAGCTCCACTTCAATCCGGTCGGAAAGCCCGCACCGCCACGTCCGCGCAGCGACGATTTCTTCAGCTCGTCGATGATCGTGGCCGGGTCGGGCTTCTCGGCGAGGATCTTCTTCCACGCCTGCCAGCCGCCGGTCAGCACGTAGCTGTCCAGCGACCACGGCGTGTCGAAATGCAGCGTCGTGAAGACCGCCTGGTGCTCCTGGGGTGCGTTGCCGACGGCCATGTTATTCGAGCCCATCCAGAATCTTGTCCACCGCGTCCGGCGTCAGGTGTTCATGGTAATGCCCATTCACCACCATCATCGGCGCGCCGCAGCAGGCGGCGAGGCATTCTTCCTCGTTCTTCAGGTACACGCGGCCATCGGCGGTGGATTCGCCGACCTTGACGCCAAGCTTTTTCTCGCAATGGCGCAGGATGTCCTCGCCGCCATTGAGCCAGCAGGAAATGTTGGTGCACACCGCGACGTTGTTGCGGCCGACGGGGCGCGTTTCGAACATCGAATAGAACGATGCGACTTCGTAGGCCCAGATCGCCGGCAGATCGAGGTACTTCGCCACCGCCGCAATGAGCGCGTCGGTCAGGTAACCCTGGTTTTGCTCCTGCGCCGCATGCAGGCCCTGGATCAGCGCCGAGCGCTTGCGCTCCGGCGGGAATTTCGCCACCCAGTGGTCGATGTGCGCGCGCGTGCGCGCGGTCAGCGCGACCAGCGGATCGACGTCTTTGACTTCGTTGAAATGACCTGTCGCCTTCACCTTTTAAGCCCTTCGCGAGCAGCCAATGCGCAGTCGGCGCTAGGCGCGCGGCCTTGAGCCGACCGGAGTTTGCTCGAATGCAAATGAGGATCGGCGAAAGGTCGCGCAACAACGCGCTGACAAGCAGGGGCGCTCGCGTTCATCGATCGATCTCGCCGAACACAACATCGTACGTGCCGATCATGGCCACCACGTCCGGCAACATGTGCCCGCTCACGACCGTGTCCATCGACGACAGGTGCGCGAAACCCGGCGCGCGCAGGTGCACGCGAAACGGCTTGTTCGCGCCATCGGACACGAGATAGCAGCCGAATTCGCCCTTCGGCGCCTCGACCGCGCAATAGGTCTCGCCGGCCGGCACGCAGTAACCTTCACTGAACAGTTTGAAATGATGGATCAGCGCTTCCATGCTTTCCTTCATTTCCTCGCGCTTGGGCGGCGCCACCTTGTAGTTCTGCACGATCACCGGGCCGGGATTCGCACGCAGCCACGCCACGCACTGCTTGATGATGCGATTGGACTGGCGCATCTCCGCCACGCGCACGAGGTAACGGTCGTAGCAATCGCCGTTGACGCCGACCGGGATGTCGAAATCCATCTGGTCGTACATCGCGTAGGGCTGCTTCTTGCGCAGGTCCCACTCGACACCCGAGCCGCGCAGCATCGGGCCGGTCATGCCCCAGGCCAGCGCCTGTTCCGGCGAAACCACGCCGATGCTGACCGTGCGCTGCTTCCAGATGCGATTGTCGGTGAGCAGGGTTTCGTACTCGTCGACCTTGTGCGGAAAATCGTCGGTGAAGGCGTCCAGGTAATCCAGCATCGAGCCTTCGCGCCAGGCGTTGCGGCGGTTCAGGTCATTGCCCTTGTGCCAGCGCGACTCCTTGTACTGCGGCATCTTGTCCGGCAGGTCGCGGTAGACGCCGCCGGGGCGATAGTAGGTCGCGTGCAGGCGTGCGCCCGACACCGCCTCGTAGCAGTCCATCAGTTCCTCGCGCTCGCGGAACGCGTACAGGAACACCGCCATGGCGCCGAGGTCGAGTGCGTTCGAGCCGATCCACATCAGGTGGTTGAGGATGCGCGTGATCTCGTCGAACAGGGTGCGGATGTACTGCGCGCGCGACGGCGGCTCGACGCCCATCAGCTTTTCGATGGCACGCACGTAGGCGTGCTCGTTGCACATCATCGACACGTAGTCGAGGCGATCCATGTAGCCGATCGAATGGTTGAACGGCTTGGATTCGGCCAGCTTTTCGGTGCCACGATGCAGCAGGCCGATGTGCGGATCGGCGCGCACCACGGTTTCGCCGTCCATCTCGAGCACGAGGCGCAGCACGCCATGCGCGGCCGGATGTTGCGGCCCGAAGTTGATCGTGTAGTTGCGGATTTCCTGGGCCATGTCAGTTGTCGCGCCAGTGGTCGGCGGCCTCGGCCCGGGCCTGCAGCATGTCTGAATCGTCGCGAATCACGCGCGGCACGGTCACGCGCGGCACGACGCTCGTGACCGGCTCGTAGATCACGCGGCCGAGCGCCTCGTCGAAGCGCACCTCGACATTGCCGATCAGCGGGAAATCCTTGCGGAACGGATGACCGACGAAACCGTAATCGGTCAGGATGCGGCGCAGGTCCGGATGGCCTTCGAAGACGATGCCGAACAGGTCGAATGCCTCGCGCTCGAACCAGTTCGCCACCGGCCATAGCGCAACCAGCGAGGGCACCACCGGCAGCGCGTCGTCCAACGCGCGGCAACGCAGGCGCACACGCCGGTTGTGCGTGATCGAGGTCAATTGCACGGCCACGCCAAAGCGCTTGCTGCCAGCAACTTCGCGCGGACGCTCTTCCCAGTCGAAGCGACCGGCGCCCTCGCCTTCCACGGCGCGCGAGAAGCCGGTCGCCGAGACGTCGTCCGTGTCCCACTCGACCTGGCCGTAGCTCAGGTAGTCCACGCCGCATACGTCGATGAGCTGTTCGAAGCGGAATTCAGGCTCGTCGCGCAGGTGTCGAGCGACCGCGAGCCAGTTTTCCGGCAGCACGTCGACGAGGGTCTCGTCGCGCCACTGGCGCACGGCGATGATCTGCTCGCCCAGTTGCGCCTCGATGCGCTGCGCGAGCGTTGCGACTTCGGAGCTCATGCGCGCGCCTTGCCGGACTGGTTGGCGATCGATTCGGTGCGGCGGATCTTCTTCTGCAATTGCAGGATGCCGTAGATCAGGGCCTCGGCCGTCGGCGGACAGCCCGGCACGTAGACATCGACCGGCACGATGCGGTCGCAGCCGCGCACCACCGAATACGAATAGTGGTAGTAGCCGCCGCCGTTCGCGCACGAACCCATCGAGATGACCCACTTCGGATTCGGCATCTGGTCGTAGACGCGGCGCAGCGCCGGCGCCATCTTGTTGACCAGGGTACCGGCCACGATCATGACGTCGGACTGGCGCGGGCTCGGCCGGAACACGACGCCATACCTGTCGAGATCCAGGCGAGCCGCGCCGGCGTGCATCATTTCCACCGCGCAGCAGGCCAGGCCGAACGTCATCGGCCACATCGAGCCGGTGCGCGCCCAGTTCAACAAGGTGTCGATCTGCGTGGTGACGAAGCCGCGCTGCAGCAGCGGATTCTCGCCATCGGTGCGCAGGATGTCGGCAACCGGGCCCGTCGGAACGGGGTTGAAGAAGAGCTGCTTGTTGACGGTGGTATCGGTTACTCCCACTCCAGGGCTCCCTTTTTCCAGCAGTACACAAACCCCAGCAGCAACAACAGTAGGAACATCAGCATTTCGATCAGCGCGACCACGCCGATCTGCTTGAACACCACCGCCCATGGAAACAGGAAGGCGATTTCGAGGTCGAAAATGATGAACAGGATGGCAATGAGGTAAAAGCGCACGTCGAACTTGATGCGGGCATCCTCGAACGCCTCGAAACCGCACTCGTAGGCCTCGGCCTTTTCCTTGTTCGCGCTGCGCGGACCGAGCAGCGCGCCGATGCCGAGCAAGGCCACGCCGATGCCGCCGGCGACGATCAGGAACAGGAGAATCGGCAGGTATTCGGCCAACACGGAAAACCATCCTCGGGCGAAGCGGCGAAGCTTCGGGATTTTCGCATGCGCGCCCAAGTGCGCGCAATGCGGCCGGGCACAAAAAAACCCGCTCGCGCGGGTTCATTTGTTGGTGCCCAAGAGAGGACTCGAACCTCCACGCCTTTCGGCGCTACCACCTCAAGGTAGTGCGTCTACCAATTCCGCCACCTGGGCAAGGAGAATGATTACTGTTTCTTCTGCGCCTCCGATTTGCCACCGTCCCGCCTTTCTGCCGCAGGCGCGGCGGCTGGTGCCGGCGTTGCGGTCGGCACGTCGCTCTTGGCCGGAGCGGCGGGCACGTCGCTCTTGACCGGCGCCGCTGGTACCGCAATCGGCGCCGGCGCCTTGGCCGGCTCGGAGGTGCCAACCCCGCTCATGATGCCCAGATCGCTGTTCGGGTTCGCGACGGGATGCAGATAGACCCCCATCGCAATGCTGAGGATGAAGAACACGGCCGCCAGGATCGCCGTGCTGCGCGACAGGAACGTGGTCGCGCCGCGCGCGCCGAATACCGTCGCCGAAGCCCCGCCGCCGAAGCCCGAGCCAGCCGCCGCGCCATCGCCGCGCTGAAGCAGGATCAGCACGCACATCGCGATGGCGACAAGCACATAGAAGATGTTGAAAATCGTGAGCAACATGGGCAATTCCGTCGAATCAGCCTTGCGCCGCAGCGCAGATGGCAAGGAAATCCGCGGCCACCAGGGCGGCGCCGCCGATCAAACCACCGTCGATGTCCGGCCGGGCGAACAACCCGGCCGCATTGTCCGGCTTGACGCTGCCCCCATACAGGATTCGCAGCGAGCCGGAGATTTTAGCATCTTCGCGCCGGATTTTGTCACGGATGAAGGCGTGCACGGCCTGGGCCTGATCCGGCGTGGCAGTTCGCCCGGTGCCGATCGCCCAGACCGGCTCGTAGGCGACCACCGCCGCGGCAAGGCTGGCCGCAGTGCTGCGCCCGATGACCGCTGCGAGCTGCGCGGCAATCACCACCTCGGTCTGCCCGGCGTCGCGTTGCTCGAGCGTTTCGCCCACGCACAGCACCGGGACCAGGCCGGCGGACTGCGCCTGCGCGTATTTGGCGGCAACGACTTGGTTCGACTCGGCGTGGTATTGGCGGCGCTCGGAATGCCCGACCAGGGTGTAGTGCGCGCCGATGTCCTTGACCATGGCCGCAGCGACTTCGCCGGTGAACGCACCCTTGTCATGCTCGCTGACATCCTGCGCACCAAAAAAAATCGGCGTGTTCGGGTGTGCGGCGATCAACTCAGGCAGATACAGGTACGGCGGGAACACGGCAATCTCGCAGTCCATGGCGGGCGCCGCGACGATGGCCTCGACCAGCGCCCTGGCGCTGGCGCGCGAGCCATGCATCTTCCAGTTTCCGGCAACGATCTTGCGGCGCATGGGCGACTTCCGGTGCAAAGGCCGCAAAGCATATCCGAAGCGCAACCCGGTTAGAATCGCGCCATGCAATTCAGACCCTACGTTTCACGCTGCGCATTGGTCACTGGCGCCTCGGCCGGGATCGGCGCCGCGTCGTCTCGAAGATGCCGCGCTGGATGTGGATGGGTGCCGAGGAAGTCGCGCGACTTGGCCTGGATGCCGCCGAGCGCGGTCAGATCGCCTGCGTTACCGGGCGCGTCAGTCGCTTCATCAAGACGCTGTTCAAGCTGTTGCCGGATCGCATCGCCCTGCGCACGATGCAAAAGCGGTCGCGAAATTTTCGTGTGCGGATTCCGGTTGGTTCCCGCGCGACGGGAATGCCCGTCGCCATGCGGCTAGGCCGGGTTCGTCGGCATCGATTGAATCCGCACCGGCGCCGCGACGCCGGTGCGGACATGTTCAATTACGGTTCGAAACCGTTCGCGAAGATACGATCCGATGGCTGCGCATCGCATACCGCCGGCGTAATGGTCAACGAAAACGCGCGGATGCTCCCGGTATCCTGACTGAAGAAATCCTGGGCCTGGAACAGCCAGTTTCCATTCGCCTGCTTGCCTGCAAACGCCGCCATCGACTGGTTCGGGGCATACGTACCCGTGAACGGCGCGTCTCCCGACGCCACCGATTGGATGCTGGTCGATGCCGAATCGTCGAAAATCGTCTGGCAGAAGTTGTTGCCGCTGCCATCGATATGGTCGACGAGAAGCACCGGCGTGCCGGTCGGCGAAGTCAGGGTCAATTGCAGATCGTTTACGTAAGAATGATCCAGCCCGACCGTGGTCGATCCCACCGTGGTCGAACAGGCGCTGCCACCGATGCTGAAGACCGTTGAATAGACGTTTCCGGCCACGCCGGAAACCGGCAGCGTCGCTATCGCGGGGGCACCCGGGAGCGTGCCGCTAAGGTTCCCGCCGTCGGGAATCGCCACGGTCGCACCGCTGTAGGTGGTGACGACCGGGGTACCCGCAGAACCGGTTGGCACGCTGAAGGTGAATGTCTGCGGACTGGGACCGCCGGTGTAGGTCACGGTCAAGGTGAAAACAATGTCCGCGCCGCACGCCGCCTGCGAATCAAGCGTAAACACGAACGGCGTTGCATTGCTGCCGGAAGCGGAAGTCGCCAGGTCCGGATAAGTCGACGAACCCGGCGCGATGCTCACGCCCGGCGTCACGCTGGACAGGACAGCCGAGACTGCCGTTGCGCCGGCGCCGCCGTCATTCGTCAAGGGCACGACCACACTGAACGATTCAAAGTTTTCCACCACGCCATCGCCGTCGCCGCTGACCTGGGTCAAGGCCGGCGCGCCACTGCTGATGAACGCGCGCGGTGCCGCACCCGCTGCGGCCAGCGCCGCGTATGGCATGACGATTCCGGCACCGGTGTCCCTGTCCACACCGGCCGCCTCGATGTCGATCGCGCTCGACACCAACGCCGAACGTACCTGCGCCGGCGCAATCGAAGGCAGGGCCGATTGGAGCAAGGCGGCGATCGCCGCTGCATGCGGCACGGCGGCAGAAGTGCCATAGAACGGACTGAAGCCGGGAGTGGCGACCGAAACACCATCGGCAGCGGTAATGTCGGGTTTTTGCCTCACAACACCACCCGTGCTGGTGCGGTTGCCGGTGACAAGTTCCATTCCGGTGATGCCATCGAGGATGATGCGGCGCGGGCCATCGGACGTGAAACTCTCGCTTGCGTTGGCAGCGGTGAACAAGCCGGGAAATGGTCCGTCCGGCGTGATGCCGTCGAACGAAGCCTGGGCCGGGGTGGCGGCAACGCTGAACGCAGCAGACGCGGCGCTGTGGCCGCGTGTCGCCCCGCTCGTTGCCAAGGCCTGATCCATCACGCCTCGGAACACGATCAAGTTGAACATCGGCGCGCTGCTGGTTGCGCCGATCGCAGTACGGGCCACGACAAGCCGTTCGCCGCTGAAAACTCCACTGCCAATGAATTCGATCGGATAATCGTCGCCGCCCGTGCCGTCCTGCGTATCCGTACTGGAATCGTAGATCGTCGTCAGCCCACCGTCCAGGTCGTAGAGGTCATAATCCGTTGACGCATTGCCGGTAGCAAAATCGAAATGCTCGGCCCAGATCAGGATCGGGTAGTTTCCGCCACCGTACGGAACCAGAATGGAGTTCGCGCCATCGCCAAAATCGTGCAGCGTCAATCCGGTGAGCGGTGTGGGTGTGGTTGCGGCGCTGGCCTTGAAATCGCCTTCCAAGGTACCGGACGTGCCGTCGTCCTTGTTGCCTTCGTTGCCGGCCGAGGAAAAATACAGCACGCCGGCATTGGTAACCATATTGACCGCTTGCGCGACGGGCCCATCCTCGAACGGCGATTCGTCGAGATAGATCACGTCGTCAACGATGATATTGCAGCCGCTGATTGCCAAGCTGACGATATTTTGTGCGAATCCGGCCTCATCCGGGCCAGCCTGCGCGAACCCCAGCGCCGCGCCCGGCGCGAGATCATGCACGATCTCCAGCATCGCCGTGCCCTCATCGCCAGAGCCCGCCTGGCCTGGCAGCACGTCCACGCCTGGCGGCAAGTCGCCACTGCCCTGCACGGTACTCAGCGAATCCACGCCATCCGACATTACACACACCTTGACGCCCGCGCCGGTCACACCATAAAACGAGCGCGCGCCCGGGCCGCCGTGGGTGGCATCGCCTTCCGATGAGTTGATCTTCTCGGTCAGGGCCGGCATGTGTTGACGCACGGCACGAACTTCCCCGAGTGCCGCCAGCGGCTCGAGATCGTCAAGGTGTACGCGCGCATAGATGCGCTGGAAGCGACGGCTTTTGGCGATGACATTGGCGCCGATTTGCTCGAGCTTGTTCATTACCGGCTTTAACGCGGTCGCATCGACAATGACGATATCGACGGGCACGCGACCGTCGTCACCGGGTTTGACGAATCGATAGTCGTGCAACGACGACAAGCGCGCATCCGCACGGCTGTGCAGCAGTCCAAGATACAATCGCGAATCGATCTTGCGCTGCATCGCCGTTTTCGAGTGCTTGATGTTTTCGAGTACCTGGATCTGCGCCGCTGCCGCCACGGAAATCTGCGGCGCGTTTGCATGCACCGAAGTGCTTGCGAACGCCACCAGAACCCCCAGCCACGACCCGACCCTGGCCCGCCACGTCAAAGGCGAGCGAAATTTTCCGCGTTTCATGAGTCTTCTCCCCATTGAAGTCGACCAATCGACTTGACGAGACGGACAGCCGACCGCGGATTGCGCAAGCAATCCCGCGTGCCAGAGCATCCGTCGCCCCATAACCCCCGAAAGCGCACGCTAGCATGACGATTTGCCGCCTACAAGAACGTGCGTTGCAACGATCCTGTCCGCGTGCACCGGCGCCTGTTCCGAAACCCCGGATTCCCTTTCCCGATGTCGGTGTGCCTGCCGCCTGGACATGGCCCTGGCGCCAAGGTCAAACGGGTCCCCGATACGACGCGGGAAGGAACACGGGTTGGATTTGCGAGTGAAAACGCCGCCCGGCTCGATGAACGGCGGCAACGGCACCCCGAATCCGGCGGGCCACTTCGCCCACACCAGGAAACCGGTGCAGCGCAAACGCGTTGTACTCAGATCAGCTTGATCTCGCGCAGGCGCTCTTGCAGGTACTCGTGCGCGGTGATGGACGTATCGTAGCGGCGCGGGTTGTCGGCCGAAATGCAGCCGGGCAGCGGGTCGAGCACGACGTCCGGATTCGGATGCAGGAAAAATGGCACCGAAAAGCGCGGCTGGCGCGAGCCTTCGCCCGGCGGATTGACCACGCGGTGCGTGGTCGAGGGATACACATGGTTGGTCAGTCGCTGCAGCATGTCGCCGATGTTGACGACGATGGTGTCCGCGTCGGAGGTGAACGGCACCCACTCGCCGGCGCGCGATTTCACCTCCAGTCCCGCGCAGCTCGCGCCGACCAGCAGCGTGATGAAATTGATGTCCTCGTGCGCGCCAGCGCGCACATTGGGCACGTCCGGCGCGGTAATCGGCGGATAGTGGATCGGGCGCAGGATGGAATTGCCGAAATCGGTCTTGTCGGCGAAGAAATCCTCCGCCAAGCGGATGTGCAGGGCCAGCGCGCGCAGCACGCGCGAACCGAGCGCATCCAGCGCGTCGTACAGAGCCAGTCCCTTGACGCGGAAATCCGCAATTTCCGTCGGCCAGACGTTTGGTGCCATCACGTCGGCGAAGGTCGAACCAGGCGGCAACTCGCGCCCGATATGGTAGAACTCCTTCAGGTCCGGATAGAGCGAATCCTTGGCGGTTTCGATACCGAACGGCGTGTAGCCACGCGCGCCGCCCGTGCCCTTGCGGTGATATTTCGCCTTGGTCTCCGCCGGCAGGGCAAAAAAACGCTTGAATGCGTCGTAGGCGCCGTCGATCAGCGCTTGCGCGATGCCATGCCCGCGGATGCCGGCGAAACCCCATTCGCGATAAGCGGTGCCGAGCTCGCGCACGAACGCGTTGCGATCCGTGTCGAAGCGACGGATATCGAGAGTGGGAATGCGCGTGTTCATGCCGCCGATCTTACCGCCGAAGCCAGCACTTCGGCGAGACGGCGCACCTCGCCTGCGTCCTCGCCCTCGACCGTCACGCGCACCAGCGGTTCGGTGCCGGAAGCGCGCAACACCACGCGACCACGACCGCGCAACGCGCTTTCGGCCTGGGTCAGCGCCGCCTGCACGGGAGCCGTGTCGATCACGCCGGCGGCAGCCGCGACATTGATCATCACCTGCGGCACGCGGCGCAGCGGTGCGCGCGCCTGCGCCAATGTCTGACCGCTGCGGCGCAATGCGTCGAGCACGAGCAAGGCACTGACGATGCCGTCGCCGGTGCTGCCGTGGTCGAGCGCGAGCAGGTGTCCGGATGCCTCGCCGCCGAGCATGCCGCCGTTTTCGCGGAGCATCTGCAGCACAAACCGGTCGCCGACGTTGGCGCGCAGGAACGGCACGCCGAGTTCGCGGATCGCGCACTCGACACCCAAATTGGTCATCAGCGTACCGACCACCGGGCCGCGCAACGCGCCGCGCGCGCGCGCATCGCGCGCGAGGATGTAGAGCAGGTCGTCGCCGTCGGCAATCCCGCCCTGCGCATCCACCATCTGCACGCGATCGCCGTCGCCGTCGAAGGCGATGCCGAGGTCGGCCCCGAGCTTGCGCACCGCCGCCTGCAACGCGGCGACATGCGTCGCCCCGCAATCGCGGTTGATGTTCTCGCCATCGGGCGTCACCCCGATCGCGTGCACCTGCGCACCGAGGTCCGCGAACACCTTCGGCGCGATCTGGTAGGTCGCGCCATGCGCACAATCGAGCACGATGCGCAGGCCGCGCAGATCGAGCGCGGGAACGGCGGCGCGACAATGCGCCGCGTAGCGTTGCGCGGCATCGTCCACGCGCGCGGCCTTGCCGATGCGGACCGCGGCCGGCAGCGGCGCCGCCAACCCGCTTTCGATCGCCCGTTCCGTCGCGTCAGCCAGCTTCTCGCCGTTGCCATCGAAGAACTTGACGCCGTTGTCCCAGTACGGATTGTGCGAGGCGCTGATGACGATGCCGGCGCTGCCGCCCAGCTCTCGGGTCAGGAACGCCACCGCCGGCGTCGGCATCGGCCCGAGCAGGCGCACGTTGGCGCCGGCCGACACCAGGCCCGATTCGAGCGCCGACTCGAGCATGTAGCCGGAAACGCGCGTGTCCTTGCCGATCAAGACGGGCGCCGCGGTCGCCCCCGCCAGCACGCGCCCGGCGGCATGACCCAGGCGCAACATGAATTCGGCAGTGATCGGCGGCTCGCCCGCGCGGCCGCGGATGCCGTCGGTACCGAAGTATTTTTTCCCGGCCATGGCCTGCGGACTCGTCAGACCGGCCGCGGGCAGGCATGGATCCAGGAGGCGGGACGCCACCCGCAAGACGCTGGATCCCGGATTGCGCCGGAACGACAATGCCGCCGCATCACATCGTGTACGTTGGCTTGTCGGAACCGAGGATTCCCGCCAGGATGGACTCGATCTTGGTACGCGCCGCCTCGCCATCGGCCGAATCGTTGAATTGCACGCCGATGCCCGCCGCGCGGTTGCCCTGCGCGCCACCGGGCGTGATCCAGACGACCTTGCCCGGTACCGGCAGGCGGTCCTTTTCGTCCATCAGGGTGAGCAGGATGAAGACCTCGTCGCCGAGGTTGTAGCGTTTGGCGGTGGGCACGAACAGGCCGCCGCCGCGCAGGAACGGCATGTAGGCGTTGTACAACGCGGTCTTGTCCTTGATCGTCAGCGGCAAAATGCCCTGACGCGGCATGGCGAGATTGGGTG
The DNA here is from genome assembly GCA_018240545.1 of Pseudomonadota bacterium. GTDB lineage: Bacteria > Pseudomonadota > Gammaproteobacteria > Xanthomonadales > Rhodanobacteraceae > Rudaea. The sequence goes on from JAFEFP010000327.1 coordinate 12,883, forward strand.
CGGCCATCGGGCTTGCTCCTCGTTACGCGGCCAGTGCAGACAACGCGTCCAGAATCACCAGCTCCGGCCGCAACGGTCCGCGCAGGCATTCGCGTGCGCGGTTGAGGCGGTCGAATCCGGCCGATAGCTTGGGCAATTCCGCCGGCGCGGTCAAGGCGCGCGCGCGCTCCTGCAATTGCATGGCGGCAAACCACAGCCGACGTTCGGGTTCGGACTTGCTCCAGCGGTTGGCGACCTGCGCCGCTGCCGCCTTGCCCGCGAGCAGGTCGCGCAGATCGGCTTCGACTTCCGCGTGCAGCGCCAGGCCGCCCGATTGCACGAGTTCCAGCGCAATGCCGGGGTTGCCGGCGGCCGTGCGCAGTGCGGCGGCGGCACGTTTCGCATCGACTCCCCGCGCGGCCAGCCAGGCGTGTGCCTGCGCCGCCGGCGGAAGGTGGATCTCCACGCGCTGGCAGCGACTGCGGATCGTCGCCGGCAGGCGCGCCGGCGTGGACGTGAGCAGGATCAAATGCCGCCGCTCGCCGGGTTCCTCGAGAGTTTTCAGCAGCGCGTTCGCCGCAGCGACGTTCATTCCGTCCGCCGGATCGATCAATGCGACTTGTGCGCGGCCAAGTTGCGGCGGCAGCGCCAGCCAATCGGACAGCTCGCGGATCTGCTCCACCACCAGTTCCGTGAACATCTTCTTCGGGCTGGATTTCTCGTTCAGCGCGTAGCCGACGAAACGCACATCCGGGTGGCCCGGATGACCGTCCGGTTGGGCGAGCGCGCCATCCGGGCGGGTTTCTTCAGGATCGCGCTGCACGCGATTGGCGTACAGTCTGCACGCACGGCAGGTTCCGCAGGGTGCGTCGTCGCGCTCGCACACGATCGCGGCCACCAGACGTTCGGCGAACGCGCGCTGGCCCAGCCCCGCCGCGCCGCTCAGCAGCAGCGCGTGCGGCAGGCGATCCTGCGCGCGTCGCGCCAGCAGGCGTTGCCATTCTTGCGCATGCCAGGGTGCGAGGTTCATGCCCGCGCGCCCGTCGCTTCGACAAAGGCACCGACTGCTGCGCGCACATCGCCGAGCACGGCTTCCAAGGGACGACCCGCGTCGATGATGCGAAAACGCGCCGGCTCGGCAGCGGCGCGTGCGCGGTACGCGGCACGCACGCGCTCGAAGAAATCCGCATTTTCCATTTCGATGCGATCCGCGCTGCCTCGGCCATTGGCGCGCTTGAGTCCCTCGGCCACGGGCAAATCCAGCAACAAGGTCAGGTCGGGTTTCAAGCCATCCGCCGCCCAGCGCTCGAGCTCGGCGATTCTCTCTTGCGGCTGACCGCGACCGCCGCCCTGGTAGGCGAAGCTGGCATCGGTGAAACGATCCGACAACACCCAGCGCCCGGCGTCGAGCGCGGGCCGAATCTTCTCGCGCACGAGCTGCGCGCGCGACGCAAACATCAGCAGCAGTTCCGCCTCGGCGCACAAGCCGTGATGCACCGTATCGAGCAGCACGCCGCGGATTTCCTCGCCCGCCGGCGTGCCGCCGGGTTCGCGCACGACCAGCGCATCGATGCCGCGCGCGGTGAGGAGTTCGCGCACGACGTTGAGCACGGTGCTCTTGCCCGCGCCTTCGCCGCCTTCGAGGGTGATGAGCTTTCCGGTCATCGGTTGCGGTGCAGTTGGTATTTCGCCACGGCGCGATTATGCGCTTCGAGCGTGGCCGAAAACTCGTGCGTGCCATCGCCGCGCGCGACGAAATACAGGGCGTCGGTCGGCGCGGGAATCAGCACCGCCTCGAGCGCGGCCACACCCGGCAGTGCGATCGGCGTCGGCGGCAGGCCGGCGCGGGTGTAGGTGTTGTACGGCGTGTCGGTTTCCAGGTCGCGGGTGTGGATCTTGCCGTCGTAAGCCGAACCCAGTCCGTAGATCACGGCCGGATCGGTTTGCAGGCGCATGCCGATCTTGAGGCGATGCTCGAACACGCCGGCGATGAGCGCGCGTTCCGCGGGTTGGGCAGTTTCCTTTTCCACGATCGAGGCCAGGATCAGCGCCTGATAGGGCGTGTCCAGCGGCAGGTCCGCGGCGCGCACTGTCCACAACGCGTCGAGCGTGCGCTGCATCGCCGTGTGCGCGCGGCGCAGGATGTCCACGTCGCTCATGCCTTTCACGAACTGGTAGGTCTCCGGCAGGAACCAGCCTTCCGGGAGTGCACCACCGGCGCCGAGCCTGCGCATGAGGTCGGCATCGCCGATTTTCGCCAGGGCATGTTCCAACACGGCGTCGCGATCCAGGGCGTCACGCAATTGCGCGAAAGTCCACCCTTCCACAATGGTAAATTTGTGCTGGATGACCTCGCCCGCCGCCATTTTCGCGAGCAGACCACGCGGCGTCACGCCCGGGTCGAGCGCGTACTCGCCGGCATGCAGCTTGCCGGCATTGCCCATCTGTCGCGCCAGCAGCCGCCAGTACAACGCCGGGCCCGATGCGATCCCGCGCGCGTTCAGGTCGCGCACGATACCCGGCAGTGGCGTGCCGAGGGCAACATCCAGCGTTGCCGGCGCCGGCAACGGCGCCAGCGGCGCGTCGGCGAAGCGGCGGTAATCGCGGTAGAAAAAAACCGCGATGATGACCGCCGTCAAGACGATCAGTGCGGGGGTGGCGCGCAGAAACCTCATGCCATCCCCGCGTCGAACAGCAATGCCCATTGCTGCTGCAAGGCCTGCGTCACCGGCCCGACCGGCCAGCGCCGCTCATCGAGCGCCGCCACCGGCACGATGCCGCGCACGGCATTGCTCAGGAATACCTCGTCGGCCTGCATCAATTCGCGCATTTCCAGATCCCGTTGTTCGCCGCCCCCGTGCCACGCCAGCACCTGCGCGCGCGCCACGCCCGCCACGCCACAGCGATCCAGCCGCGGCGTGACCAGGCGCCCGGCGGACACCGCGAACACGTTCGCCGCGGTTGCGCCGATCACGCGCTGCTGCGCATCGCACAACAAGCCCTCGGCAATGGACGGATCGCTCCATTCGGCGCGCGCCAGCACGTTCTCCAATCGGTTCAGGTGCTTGATGCCGGCCAGGCGCGGCTGTTCCGACAGCCGCAGGTCGCAACGGCGCACGCGCACGCCGCGATGGTAGCAGTCCGGTGCGATTTCCGGCGCGGGTCCGGCAAACACCACGCGTGTTGGCCGCGGCGACGCCGGCGGCGCATAGCCGCGTGCTCCGGTGCCGCGCGTGAGGGTGAGGCGCACGACGGCACGATCCAGGCCGGCGCAAACCGCCGCCGCTTCGCGGGCGAACACGGATGCGTCCGGCACGGGAAGTGCGAGCCGCGCGCCGCCTTCCGCCAGCCGCGCCATGTGCCGATCCCACAGCGGCGCGCGCCCGCACGCGAACCGGATCGTCTCAAACAGCCCGTCGCCGTAACACACGCCGCGATCGTCGGCCGGAACGTGAGCGGCGATGACGCCATCGACCAGCACGCTAGCGTTCACGCCCCGACTCCGCAGGCGCGCAGCAAGCCGCGCGCCTTGGCGCGGGTCTCCTCGAGTTCGCCCCGCGCGTCCGAATCGGCGACGATGCCGGCGCCGGCGCGCAGGTGGATCCGGCCATCGCGCAAGGTCAGGCTGCGGATCAGGATGTTCAGATCCATGTTGCCGTTGCGATCCAGGTAGCCGAGCGCGCCCGTATAGGCGCCGCGGCCCGCACCTTCGAGTTCGGCGATGATCTGCATGCTGCGCACCTTCGGGCAGCCGGTGATCGTACCACCCGGAAAAACGGCGCGGATCACCTCGCCGGGCGTCGCGTCTGCGCGCAGGCATCCACGGATGTTGGACACGATGTGGTGCACGTGGGCGTAGCTTTCCACCGTCATCAATTCGTCCACCGCGACCGAACCCGGCACGCATACGCGGCCGAGGTCGTTGCGCTCCAGGTCGATCAACATGACATGCTCGGCGCGTTCTTTCGGGTGCGCGA
>JAFEFP010000328.1 GCA_018240545.1 Pseudomonadota bacterium
GGACAAGGCCGTACGTTGCTGCGACCGTTTGCTGGTACTCGACGCACTGGCCGTGCCCGAATACCGCGACCGCGGCGCCTGCTACCTGCGCCTGGGTCACGTGAGTGGCGCGCGCGAAGACTGGCAGCGTTACCTCGCGTTGATGCCACAGGCCGCTGATGCCGAGGAAATTGCGCTGAAGCTGGCGGAGCTGGGCTCCGCCACCCCAAGTCTCAACTGATTTCGATCATCTCGAAGTCGGACTTGGTCACGCCACAATCCGGACACGTCCAGGTTTCAGGTACGTCCTCCCAGCGCGTGCCGGGCGCGATGCCGTCGTCGGGCCAGCCGACGGCCTCGTTGTAGATGAAACCGCACACCACGCACATGAAGCTGCGGAAAGGCACGTTGTCGAATTGCAAAACTGCGTTCATGGGCGAAATTTGAAAATGCAGTCAAGGACGACTGCTTCTTGATTTCCACAATCCGGGAGATTGCAAGAATTACGGACGTGTATTTTAGCCTTTACACTTGCCCATATGCACCCCGCACGCCCCTTGCGCGGCCTGTACGCGATCACCGATGGCCCGCGCGCCGACCTCGCCGACGCCTGTGCAGCGGCGATCCGCGGTGGTGTCGCGATCATCCAGTATCGCGACAAGACCACCGCCGCGGCACGGCGCCACGCCGAGGCCAGCACCCTGGCTGACTTGTGCGCGCGCCACGGCACACCGCTGATCGTCAACGATGATGTCGAACTGGCCGCCACCGTCGGCGCCGCCGGCGTGCATCTGGGCGAGGATGACCCGGCAATCGCCATCGCGCGCGCGCAACTCGGTGCGGCCGCGATCATTGGCGTGTCATGCTACGACAGCCTCGAACGCGCACGCGAGCTCGCGGCGGCCGGCGCCGACTACCTCGCTTTCGGATCGTTTTTTGCCTCGCGGACGAAGCCGCACCGGCGCCGCGCCGATCCGGATTTGTTGCGCGCGGCACGCGCATTCGGCAAACCCCTGGTGGCGATCGGCGGCATTACGCCCGACAATGCGGCGGCGCTGATTGCCGCCGGCGCGGATTTCGTCGCGGCGATTTCCGGCGTATTCGCGCAAGCCGACATTGCCGCTGCGACGCGGCGCTATGCCGATCTTTTCTGCAAGTAGACAATTCCACATGTTGACGAACCACGAACTGTTCCAACGCGCCCTGCCGCGACTGCCCGGCGGCGTCAATTCGCCGGTGCGCGCCTTTCGCTCGGTCGGCGGCGAACCCTTCTTCACCGACCATGCCGATGGCGCGTACCTTTGGGATGTCGAAGGCAGGCGCTACATCGACTACGTCGGCTCGTGGGGACCGATGATCGCCGGCCACAACCATCCCAAGGTGCGCGCCGCGGTCGAACACGCCGCGCGCGCGGGATTGAGTTTCGGCACGCCCTGCCCGGCCGAAGTGCGCATGGCCGAAGTGATCGGCGAGCTCGTGCCGTCGATGCAGATGTTGCGCATGGTCAACTCCGGCACCGAGGCGACGCTGTCGGCGATTCGCGTCGCGCGCGGCCACACCGGGCGCGAAGCGATCGTGAAGTTCGAGGGCTGCTACCACGGCCACGGCGACAGTTTCCTGGTCAAGGCCGGTTCCGGCGCGCTCACGTTCGGCGTGCCGACTTCGCCGGGAGTGCCCAGGGCGCTGGCCGATCTCACACTGACGCTGCCGTACAACGATCCGGACGCGGCGCGCGCGCTGTTCGCGCGGCGCGGCGGCGAAATCGCCTGCGTCATCGTCGAGCCCGTCGCCGGCAACATGAATTGCATCCCGCCGCGCCCGGGATTCCTGGAATCCTTGCGCGATGCGTGCACGCAACACGGCGCCGTGCTGATCTTCGACGAGGTCATGACCGGGTTTCGCGTCGCGCGCGGCGGCGCGCAGGCGCTGTACGGCATCACGCCCGACCTTTCCACCTTCGGCAAGATCATCGGCGGCGGCATGCCGGTCGGTGCCTATGGTGGTCGCCGCGAGATCATGGAGAAGGTCGCGCCGAGCGGGCCGATCTATCAGGCCGGTACGCTCAGCGGCAACCCGATCGCGATGGCGGCAGGCCTGGCCATGCTCGAGCTGATCCGGGTGCCCGGCTTCTATGAGGATCTCGAGCGCAAGACCACGCTTCTGGTCGACGGCCTGCGCGCGGTGGCGATCGAAGTCGGAGTTCCGTTCAGCGCGAACCGCGTCGGCAGCATGTTCGGCCTGTTCTTCACCCCGGAAAACGTGGAAACGTATACACAAGCCACGGCCTGCAACGTCGCCGCGTTCAACCGTTTCTTCCATGCCATGCTCACGCGCGGCGTATACCTGGCGCCATCCGCTTTCGAAGCCGGATTCCTGTCCGCCGCGCACACCGAGCGGGACATCGCCGACACGATCCAGGCCGCGCGCGAATCCTTCCGGGAGATTGTCCATGCGTCCTGAAACCATCGCCGTGCATGCCGGCGCCGAACCCGATGCCGCGACCGGCGCGGTCGCACCGCCAATTCATCTGTCGACCACGTTCGCGCACGGCCCGGCCGCCGAGCGCATCGCCGGCTACGAATACCAGCGCGAAGGCAACCCGACCCAGGATCGCCTCGAACACGCGCTGACCGCGCTCGAAGGCGGCGCCGCGGCGCTGGCCTTTGCCTCGGGCATGGCGGCGATGACGGCGCTGCTCGAGGCATTGCCGAACGGCGCGCGCATCCTGATTCCGGATGACTGCTACATGGGCTTGCGCCTGCTCGCACAGGATTTCCTCACGCGGCGCGGCATCACCGCCGTTACCGCCGACATGGGCGATCCCGCCGCCGTCGCTGCAGCCTGCAAGGATGGCGTGAGCCGGATCTGGCTGGAAACGCCATCCAACCCGTGCCTGAAAATCGCCGACATCGCCGCGCTCGCGCAGGTCGCGCGCTCATGCGGCGCACGGCTCGTTTGCGACAACACCTTCGCCACGCCGGTGCTGCAGCAACCACTCGCGCTCGGCGCCGATGTCGTCATGCACTCGACAACGAAGTACTTCGGCGGCCACAGCGACGTGCTCGGCGGCGCGCTGGTGTTTGCGCGACGCGACGCGCTGTATGAGCGCGTTGCGCACTACCGCCATGTCACCGGCGCGATCGCCTCACCGTTCAGTGCCTGGCTGACGTTGCGCGGCTGCCGCTCGTTGCCCGCGCGCATGGCCTGGCATTGCCGCAACGCGCGCGCCGTCGCCGAATTTCTCGCCGCGCATGCACGCGTGGAGCGAGTCAATTGGCCCGGGCTGCCCACGCATCCGCAGCACGCCGTCGCGGCCAAGCAGATGCGCGATTTCGGCGGCATGCTCAGCGTCGAGATTCGCGGCGGACGCGAAGCCGCGCTCGCCGTGGCGGCAAAGGTGAGGCTGTTCACCAACGCCACCTCGCTCGGCGGCTGCGAATCCCTGCTCGAGCACCGCGCCTCGGTCGAAGGCGAACATCCGGTTTCGCCGCAGAACCTGCTGCGGATTTCGGTCGGTCTCGAACATCCCGACGATCTGATCGCGGATCTGGCAGGGGCCCTGGCCTGATCTACCACGTCCCCGTGTTCGGCATCGATGCCCACGGTTCCTGTGGCGGCAGATGCCCGTCTTGCAGCAGTTCGATGGAAATCAGGTCGGGCGAGCGCACGAACGCCATGTGACCGTCGCGCGGTGGGCGGTGAATGGTGTAACCCATCGCCTGCAGATGGGCGCAGGTGGCATAGATGTCGTCGACACGAAATGCGAGATGGCCGAAATTGCGTGCGCAAGCATAGTCTTCGGTCGAACCATCGGCGGCCGGCCAGTTGTAGGTGAGCTCAATCTCTGCCTCGGGCGTTTGCTTCGCCGCCAGGAACACGAGCGTGAAGCGGCCTTCCCGATTTTCCTTGCGCCGTGTCTCAACCAGGCCAAGGCCATCGCAGTAAAAGCGCAGCGCGGCCTGGAGGTCGCGCACGCGCACCATCGTGTGCAGGTAACGCATCAGCCAGATTCCTCAATGACAGCGCACGATTGTCGCCCACGAGAGCAGCGATCGCGAGTCTACCTTGCACTTTCCGGCTGGTCATCAGCGCTCGAAGCATTTACGCGAAACCGGCAGGCGGGCGCGCCATGCAGCATGCATTGCGTGCGATGGACGGGGCGGCCGGTTGCCGCGCTCATGAAGGCCAGGTCGAAACGGCACACGTCCGGATGCTTGCGTGCCAGGGAATGGAACACGCAATTGAAGGCCTCCACTTCCACGCTGCCATCGACAGCGACGGTCTGCGCCTCGTAACCCAGCGCATCGAGTTGGTCGGCCAGCGCCTGCGCGACTAGTGCATCGCCCTTGGCGGCGGCAAGGCGCGCGGAGGCGTCGGCACCCAGTTTCGCGCCCATCGCCGCAAGCATGGCCTGCACCGCGGCGACGCCGCCGTTTGCGTACAGGTATTCGAGCATGCCGCCCGCGAGCAGAGCGTAGTTGCGTGGAAACAACTCGCGTCCCGCCGCCGCCAGCAGGAAGCACGCGCGCGGGCGACCGCCACTGGCGATCGCCGCGCCGCGCTCGACGAACCCTTGCGCCAGCAACGCGGTCAGGTGCTGTCTGATCGCGTTGTGGGTGACGCCCAGCGCGCCGCACAGGTCTTCGACGGTCGCACCCTGCGGCGAGGCCAACAGTTTGCGCAACAATTTCTGTTGCGTCGTGCCGAGCTGGCGCAGGGTGCTCGCGGAATTCACAAGGCTAGTTTGCCTTGTCCGGGAACTGTTTGGCGATACCGTCGGCCAGCACGTCGGCGATCATGTCCATGTGCCTTTGCATTTCCGCCCAGCCGCTGGCCTGTTCGGCGGCCGGCGTATTCGACATCATCTGGTCGACTTGCAGCTTGTGATCGTTCACGTGCATCGCCAGCGCACCATCGAGTGCGCCTTCGCTCCAGTTCGGGTTCGCGCCGGCAAGAAACTTGGCAATATCCGACGCATTGGTCAGCGATCCTTCCAGCGCCTTCTTCTCGTCCGCCGCGTTGCCGGACTTGGCGGCATCGGTCATGGCCTTGACGCCACCCCAGTGGCCGGCGAGCAGTTTCAACAAGCCATCACCCGCGTCCCTGCCGTAGAAACCGGCGACGGCCTTGGCGATATCCTTGGCATTGGCGACCACTGCGTCGGCGGCGGTCTTTTCTTGCGCAGTGTTGCCCGCATGCACGGCCAACGCGTAATCGTGGGTCGCCACCAGATGACCGTGCCACAGCTGGCGCAAGGTGGCGTGCAGTTTGGGCGCGGCTTGCGCTGGCGCATGCTGCATGGTCGCCGGGTGTGCCGGCTCTGCGAACGCGGCGACGGGCGCCGTGGCGGTAAAGGCCAGACCCAGCGCAAGCGCGCAAGCCAGACTCAAGGGTTTCATGACGGGTTTCATGACGGATCTCCAATGATCGATCGCCGGATGGCGACGCCGTCAGTATGGGGATTTGCAACACAAATTAAAGGTGTATATGTGTAAAGCATTCATGTAGGCACTAAAATAGGTTTTGCCAAACTCAGTTCCGGGAAAACAAGGCACCGAGCTCGGCATGCGTTGCATTGTGCGCAAAGCCATCGAAACGGCCTTCGGCGAGGCCGCCCGCGGCGCGCAGGAAGCCGCCCCAGGCCGCGCCGGCCAGCGCGCCGCCGACGCTGATCCGGCGCACGCCGAGCTGGGCGTAGTCCGCAAGCGTCATTGGCGACGGATAGCCCACCAGCACATTGACGGGTTTCGGCGCGACTGCAGTCACGATGGTGCGCACGTGTTCCGGCTCGCGCACACCGGGCGCAAACAGGCAATCGGCACCGGCCTGCGCGTAGGCGCGCAGGCGCCGGACCGATTCGTTGAGCGCATCGGCATGGCCGACGAGGAAGCACTCGGCGCGACCGACCAGCATCACGTCCGCGCCCGTCGCATCGATCGCCGCACGCGCGGCGCGCATTCGGGCGATCGCCTCGTCCAATTCGAACAGCGGTTGCGCCGCATCGCCGGTGGAATCCTCGATCGACAATCCCGCCACGCCCGTTTCCACACAGTGGCGGACGTTCTTCTTCAATGCATCGATGTCGCGCGCATGGCCGTTTTCGAAATCGGCATTCACCGGCAAGTTGGTCGCCGCGACGATTTCGCGGCAATGCGCGAGCACGGCCTCCACATCCAGGCCGTGATCGGGCCGTGCCTGCGACCATGCGGCACCGGAACTGGTCGTCGCCAGCGCCTTGAAGCCCAGCGTTGCGAGAGCGCAGGCGGAACCGGCATCCCAGGGATTGGGCAGCATGAAGCAACCGGTTTCGTGCAGCTTGCGGAACACAGCACGGCGTCGCGAAAAATCCGTCGCGTTCATGTCTTCACTCCAGGAACAGATCGGGCAGCAGCGGCTGGCTCGGATCGAGGGCATAACCCGAAAGATCGGTGATGCCCGCCGCGTGCAGCACTTCATCGTCGATGAAAAATTGCCCGGTCGCCGCGCGCGAAGGTTGCGTGAGGATCGCATGCGCGGCATCGGCCATGATCTGCGGCTTGCGCCCATTCGCGGCGCTCACGCCCGGGATCATGTTCAGCGCATCGGTGGCAATCAGGGTGCGCGGCCACAGCGCGTTGATCGCAACGCCCTTGCCCGCGAATTCGGCGGCAAGGCCCAGCGTGACAAAACTCATGCCCATTTTCGCCAGCGTGTAGCCGGTATGCGGCGCCCACCACTTCGGCGCGAGCGATGGCGGCGGTGCGAGCGTGAGGATGTGCGGGTTGGATGCCTTGAGCAGATGCGGCAAGCACGCCTGCGCACACAAAAACGTGCCGCGTGCATTGACCTGCTGCATCAGATCGAAGCGCTTCATCGGCGTGTCCAGCGCGCCGCGCAGCCAAATTGCACTGGCGTTGTTGACGAGGATGTCGACGCCACCAAAGCGCGCGACGGTCTGCCTCACCGCATCCAACACCTGGTCTTCCTCGCGGATGTCGCAGCGGATCGCCAGCGCGTTGCCGCCGGCCGCCTCGATGGCTGCCGCGGCGCTGTGGATGGTGCCGGGAAGCTTGGGATTCGGCACATCGGACTTCGCCGCGATGACGATGTTGGCGCCATCGCGCGCCGCGCGCATGCCGATCGCCAGGCCAATGCCGCGCGAGGCCCCGGTGATGAACAAGGTCTTGCCCGCAAGTGTCGTCATGGCATCGTTCACGCCCGCTGGAACCGCGGAAGATAGTGCATCAACTGTGCGAGGCGTTCCAGTGGATCGGTCATCTGCAGCAGGTGTTGGCGTTCGCGGTTTTCCAGCGGCAGTGCCTCGGCAAGACGGAACCCGACCCAGCTCGCATCGTCATAACGGTGGCGCGCGGCGCGCGCGTGGGCACCGCCCATGCGTTCGAGCAGGCGCTCGAGGATGGTCGCGAGCAACACCTGTTCCGGCGGCAGCGGCACCACGGGCTCATCCGGCCAGAAATGCGCGTCGCCATGCACGAGGCCGTTGTCGCGCACGCGCGTGTGCGTGACACGAAAGCGCGCACCGCCGTCGGCGCGGATGCCGAGCAAACCGTCATCGGAAGTATAGAAATCTACAATATGCGCCAGCGTGCCGACCGCCGCCGGCACCGCCGGTTCGCCCGCTTCCCGGCCATGCAGGATCAGGCACACGCCGAAACCCGCACCGTTGCGGGTGCAATCGCGGACCAGGTCCAGGTATCGGCGTTCGAACACGCGCAGTTCGAGCACGCCGGCGGGAAACAACACCGTGTTCAGGGGAAACAGCGGGATGTCGGATGCCGTCACGCCCGCAGTGTAGGCCGGTTCGGAATCAGCGCAAACCGCGCAGGAACCGCCGCGGCGCATCCTCAAAGCCGCCATTGGACATGAATACGACATGATCACCCGCGCGTGCCTGTTCACGCAGCGCGGCGATCAGGGCATCGACACCGGGTGCGGCATGGCCGCGTCCATCAAGGGCGTCGATCACGCGCTGCGCATCCCACGGCAGTTCCGGGCGCTTGAGGAACACCACCGCATCCGCATCGCGCAACGATGGCGCCAGCTGGTCCGCGTGCGCGCCCAGACGCATGGAATTGGAGCGCGGCTCCAGGCCAACGAGGATGCGCGCGTCGCCCACGCGCGCGCGCAGGCCCGCTAGTGTGGTGGCGATCGCGGTCGGGTGATGGGCGAAATCGTCGTAAACGCGGATGCCGTTCGCTTCACCGACGAGTTCGAGCCGGCGCTTGGCGTTGCGAAACTCCGCCAGCGCGGCGATGGCCGTCGCCATGCCGACGCCACCCGCATCGGCCGCAGCGAGCGCCGCCAGCGCATTGATGACATTGTGGCGACCGAGCAGATTCCAGTGCGCTACGCCAATTTCGCGACCATCGCGCAGCACGGCGAATCGCGAGCCATCGCCTTCGACCAAGCGCGCCCGCCATTCGCCGGCATCGATGCCGAACGTCGTGACCGGCGTCCACACGCCCATGGCCAGGACTTCGGTCAGGCGCGGATCTTCCGCGTTCATGATCAAGTGCCCGTTGCCTGGCACGGTACGCACAAGGTGATGGAACTGGCGCTGGATCGCGGCAACGTCGGGGAAGATATCGGCGTGGTCGTATTCGAGGTTGTTGAGAATCGCGACCGTTGGCCGGTAATGCACGAACTTGCTGCGCTTGTCGAAAAACGCGGTGTCGTACTCGTCGGCTTCGATCACGAAATCGCCGCGACCCAGCCTTGCCGACGCACCGAAATTCTCCGGCACGCCGCCGACGAGGAACCCCGGACGCCGCCCGCAGGCCTCGAGAATCCACGCCAGCATCGCCGTGGTGGTGGTCTTGCCGTGCGTGCCGGCGACGGCGAAGACGCGGCGCGGGGCCAGCGCGTTCTCGCCAATCCACTGCGGGCCCGAAACATAGGGGATCCGCACGTCGAGCAGACGCTCGATGATCGGGTTGCCGCGCGACAGCGCGTTGCCGACAATGACGAGATCAGGTTCGGCGGCATCCAGGTGCTCGGCGCGATAGCCGGAATCCAGGCGTACGCCGAGCGCGGCGAGCTGGTCGCTCATCGGCGGATAGATGTTGGCATCGCAACCGGCGACCTCATGACCGAGCTCACGCGCCAGCGCGGCGACGCCGCCCATGAACGTTCCGCAGATTCCCAGAATATACAATTTCACAAAGGCAACTCAGGCAACTCAGGCGGCTCCGGCGGGCCCGCCGATCGCGGCTCCGAGGACGAGCTCGGCAATGATCCAGAACAGGGCGATCAGCAGGCCGCCGGCGAACGGCAGGTCAAGGCAATGCCGCAGGATGTGCGCGTCGACGATCAACTTCCATACGACCACGGGCAACGCGAACATCCCGAGCAACGCCTGCAGCGGCGTCATCGTCCCCGGCGTCGGCGGCTTGCCGCCCACGGCGAGCACGATCGGCGCGCTCAGGATCGCAAACACGATGGCGCACGCCGTCAACGCGATCGCGGTCTGCACGAACCGGCTGGAAACATGGCGCAACCTGAGCAACAGGTAAAGCAGGCCGAGATTGAACGCCAGCCCGATCAGGCCCGCGCCCAGCGCATCGCCCGGAATGGCCAGCACGTGCGCGATCGCCAACTGCAGCAGCACGCTCGCGCCGCACACCAGCACGAGCAGGCGCGGCGAATACGGCATGTCCTGCGGGCCGCGACGCAGCAGGATGACATCGCGCAAGAGACTCGGGAAAGGCATCGGCACGCCGGATGCGTCGCGGCGGTTCAAGCGGCAGCGCGTGGCAAGACGGCGAGGATGCGGGCGAAAACCTCGTCCACCTTGCCAACTCCGCTCACGGTGACGAGCTTGCCCAGATCCGCGAAATGGCGCGCCACCGGCGCGGTCTGCTCGCGGTAGACCTGCAGGCGCTTGCGCACGATCGCCGGATCGTCGTCGGTCCGGTGTTCCGCCCGGAAGCGGATTTCGCAGCGTTCGAGAATCACGCGGTCGGGCACGTCGAGTTCGATCGCGACATCCAGCGGCTGGCCGATGCGCGCGAGCAAGGTTTCCAGCGCCGCGCACTGCGCGAGATTGCGCGGATAGCCGTCGAGAATGAAGCCGCCGCGGGCATCGGGCCGCGCGAGGCGTTCTTCGAGCATGCCCAGCACGATTTCGTCGGAAACAAGCTTGCCGGCTTCCATCACCGCCCGCGCCTTCACACCCAGCGGCGTGCCGGCCTTGACCGCCGCACGCAGCAGGTCGCCGGTCGAAACATGCGGCACCGTCAATTCGGCCTTGAGCAGTGCGGCCTGGGTACCCTTGCCCGATCCGTTCGGGCCGAAGAAAACGATGCGCATTCTTGGCAACTTTTATGGGTTTCCGGCTAACCTAGCGGCTGGGGCTGGCTTAGTCAAACCGGACGGGAACGGGCATGAACAAGGGCAATCTGCTGTATGCACAGTCCGGCGGCGTCACCGCCGTGATCAATGCCACCGCCTGCGCGGTGATCCAGACCTGCCGCCGCCACAAGCTCGGCGTGTTCGCCGCTCGCAACGGCATCATCGGCGCCCTGCGCGAGGAACTGTTCGATCTTTCGAAGCTCGATGCCGCCGGGGTCGCGGCCTTGCGCCACACGCCCGGCGGCGCTTTCGGCTCGTGCCGTTTCAAGCTCAAGTCGCTGGATGCCGACCGCGCGCACTACGAGCGCCTGATCGCCGTGCTGCGCGCGCACGACATCCGTCATTTCCTCTACAACGGCGGCAACGATTCGGCCGACACCGCGCTCAAGATCGCGCAGATCGCGCGCGCGCTCGACTACCCGCTCCACGTGATCGGCGTGCCCAAGACGGTGGACAACGACCTGCCGGTCACCGACTCCTGCCC
>JAFEFP010000329.1 GCA_018240545.1 Pseudomonadota bacterium
CGTCGAAATGGTGCCCAGGAGAGGACTCGAACCTCCACGGTTTTACCCGCTAGTACCTGAAACTAGTGCGTCTACCAATTCCGCCACCTGGGCAGGTGTGCGAGGCTGCTTGCGCAGGGCCGCGAATGATACCGGTCGCGCGTCACGCTGTCTACGCCGCGGCGCTGCTATGATCGCCGTACGATTGACGATGGCTGGACCGCATTGAAGAAGAACCCGAACCGTTCCGGGAAATCAGGGAAACGAACGAGGCAGCCGGGCTGGATGCCGGAGTTGCCGCTGGCGCGCGGTGCGAAGGGCGCGCACCGGAAGTCGCCACACTTGGCCGACCCGCAGGCGCAGCGCGAGGCCGCGCGTTACGAACATCCGATCCCGAGCCGCGAGGCGATCCTCGCCTTTCTGGCCAAGCGCGGCGAATTGCTCAAATCCGATGCACTGGCCGATGGCCTCGGGTTACGCGAACCGCGCGATCGCGAAGCGCTGGACAAGCGTCTGGCCGCGATGCTGCGCGCCGGACAGCTGCTGCAGAACCGGCGCGGCGGCTATGGGGTGGCGAACAAGCTCGACCTGATCCCGGGCTCGATTCTCGCCAACGCCGAAGGCTTCGGCTTCCTGCGCCCGGATGCCGGAGGCGACGATATTTATCTCTCGCCCTACGAGATGCGCAAGGTGCTGCACGGCGATCGCGTGCTCGCCAGCATCGTCGGCGTGGATCATCGCGGCCGCAAGCAGGGCGCGATCGCCGAAGTGCTCGAACGCCGCGCCTCGCGGCTTGTGGGTCGTGTCGTTACCGAAAACGGCATCGTTGTGGTCGCGCCGGATGATCGGCGTTTGCATCAGGACGTGTTGATTCCGCCGGGCAAGGAGCAAGGCGCGCACGCGGGGCAGATCGTGGTCGCCGAAATCACGCAGCCGCCGACGGCGCAGCGCGGGCCGATTGGCGAGATCGTCAGCGTGCTCGGCGAGCGCCTGGTGCCGTCGCTGATCGTGGAGATGGCCATTGCCAGCCATGGCCTGCCGCAGGAATGGCCGCAGGATGCGATCCGCGAAGCCGAACAGGTCGCAGCACAAGTCGCGGCGACGGAAATTTCCGGCCGCGTGGACTTGCGCAAGCTGCCGCTGGTCACCATCGACGGCGAGGACGCGCGCGATTTCGACGATGCGGTGTTTGCCGAACCGACCAAGGACGGATTTCGCCTCGTCGTGGCCATCGCCGACGTGTCGCATTATGTGCGTCCCGGCACGGCGCTCGATGATGAGGCGCAAGAACGCGCGACCAGCGTGTACTTTCCGGGATTCGTCGTGCCGATGCTGCCGGAGACGCTGTCCAACGGCATCTGTTCGCTCAATCCGAAGGTCGAGCGCCTGTGCATGGTTTGCGACATGCAGGTCGACCGCGACGGGCAGGTTCCGCGTTCGAAGTTCTATCCGGCGGTCATGCGTTCGCATGCGCGCCTGACCTACACGCGCGTGTGGCAGGCGCTGGGCGAAAACGATGCCGACGCGCGCGCCGAATTGCGCGATGTGCTGCCGCAGCTCGAACACCTGCACCAGTTGTATCGGATTCTGGCGAAAGCGCGGCAAAAGCGCGGCGCGATCGACTTCGACAGCCATGAAGTCAAGTTCCGCCTGGACCAGGCCGGCGCGGTGATGCAGCTCGGTGCGGAGCCGCGCAACGACGCGCACAAGCTGATCGAGGAATGCATGATCGCGGCCAATGTCGAGGCGGCCAAATACCTCGATGCGCGCAAGATCCCGGCCTTGTATCGCGACCACGCGCCGCCGCCGGAATCCAAGTACGAAGACCTGCTCGAATTCCTGCGCGAGTTCAAGCTGAAGCTGCCGCCGGCCGCACAGGTCCAACCCAAGGATTTTTCCATCCTGTTGAAGAAGATCCGCGAGCGCCCCGATGCCGGATTGATCGAGTCCGTGCTGCTGCGCGCGCAATCGCTGGCGGTTTACAGTCCGCATAACTCGGGACACTTCGGCCTGGCGCTGGATGCCTATGCCCACTTCACCTCGCCCATCCGGCGCTACCCGGACTTGTTGGTGCATCGCGCGATCCGCTTCGCGCTGAGCAAGGGCAAGCCCTCGCAGTACACGTACGCGCCGGCGGAGATGGCCAACCTCGCCACGCACTGCTCGAACAACGAGCGCCGCGCCGACGAGGCCGAGCGCGACGTCGACGAACGCTACAAGTGTGCGTGGATGGAAAAGCATGTCGGCAGCGAATTCGACGGCGTCGTCTCCGGCGTGACTTCGTTCGGATTGTTCGTTGAACTTGCGCAGTCACAAGTGAACGGACTCGTGCACATCACGCAGTTGCCGAACGATTACTACCACTTCGACGCGGTACGCAAGCTTCTGACCGGCGAGCGGCGCGGATTGAAATTCCGCCTTGGCGACGCGGTGCGCGTGCAAGTGCTGCGCGCGAGCCTGGAAGATCGCAAGATCGATTTCAAGCTGGTGCAGGACATGGGGAGAAAGCGCGCATGAGCGGCGAATTGATCTACGGCATCCATGCGATTGAAGCGGCGCTCACGCACGATCCGCAAAACATCCTCGAACTGTATATAGAAAGTGACAGTCACAATGCGCGATTGAAGGAGTTGTCGGAGCGCGCGCGCGAGGCCGCCGTCAAGCCGCATGCGCGCGACAAGGCGGCGTTGGACAAGATGACCGGAGGCGCGCGTCATCAGGGCGCGGTCGCGCGTTATCGCACACCGCCGCCACGTGCAGAAAGCGAACTGGCTGCACTGGTTGAAAAAGCCGGCGCCGATGTGCTATTGCTTGTGCTCGATGGCGTGACCGATCCGCACAACCTCGGCGCTTGCCTGCGCAGCGCAGAGGCCGCCGGCGTTACGGCCGTCGTCGTGCCCAAGGACAAGGCCGCCGGGATCACACCGACGGTGCGCAAGGCCTCGGCCGGCGCCGCCGACCGCATCGCGTTTTTCGCGGTGACGAACCTGGCGCGCACGCTCAAGGCGATCAAGCAGCAAGGCGTGTGGCTGGCGGGATTGGCCGGCGATGCGCCACAGGATTTTTATTCTCTCGATCTAAAAGGCCCGTTCGCCATCGTCATGGGCGGCGAAGGCGAGGGCATGCGCAGGCTCACGCGCGAATCCTGCGACTACCTTGCGCACATCCCGATGCGCGGCAGCGTCGAGAGCCTGAATGTTTCGGTCGCGACCGGCGTGGCGTTGTTCGAAGCGTTGCGCCAGCGCGGTCGTCAGTCGTAAACGGTCACAGATCAGCCAATTCCACATCCGTGCCTTCGTTGATGCCCTCGAACAGGAACGTGGACAGGTAACGCTCGCCGGTGTCGGGCAGCATGGCGAGGATCACGTCGCCTTGTCTCGCTTGCTTGGCGATTTCCAGTGCGGCGGCGAATGTGCCGCCCGAAGACAGGCCGCAGAAGATGCCTTCCTTTTGCGCCAATGCGCGCGCGGTGTCGCGTGCCACGACTTCGTCCACCGGGACGATTTGCTGGACGATCTCGCGATTGAGCACGGCCGGCACGAGGTTTGGCGTCCAGCCCTGGATCTTGTGCGGCGTCCATTCCTTGCCTGCGAGCATGGAGGCGTTCGCCGGTTCCGCGGCCACGATTTTCACTTCCGGGCGCGCAAGCCGGATCATCTCGCCCGCGCCGGTGAGCGTGCCGCCGGTGCCCCAGCCGGTGACGTACCAGTCCAGGCGCTTGCCGGCGAAGTCCTGCAGGATTTCCGGACCGGTCGTGCTGCGATGGTAGGCAGGATTTGCCGGATTCTCGAACTGGCGCGCGAGGAAATAATTGTGCTTCTTCGCATACTTCTCGGCGGCCTCGACCAGGCCGGTGCCTTTCCACGCCGCCGGTGTGAGCACCACTTTCGCGCCCAGCGCGCGCATCAACTTGCGGCGCTCGATCGAAAACGTCTCGGTCATGAACGCGATGAACGGATAGCCGCGCACCGCGCAAACCATCGCCAGCGCCACGCCGGTATTTCCGGACGTGGCCTCGACCACAGTCTGGCCGGGCTTGAGTTCGCCGCGCGCTTCGGCGTCGAGGATGATGCCGAGTGCGAGCCGATCCTTGACCGAGGACATCGGATTGAAGGCTTCGACCTTGACGTAGATGTCCACGCCCTTCGGCGCGAGCCGGTTGATGCGGACGATCGGCGTGCGACCGACGGTTTCAAGAATGCTCTGGTAGATCATGGGTCACCTCTTCGCGGGATTCGCTGTGTCGTGCTGTCGTTCGTCAAGCATGGCCTGCGAGCCTAGCGCCTGGGGGCCATGAACGCAATTTGGACGTCCGGATGTCTGGGCATGAGGTTATTCCGGGGTCAGCTATTTGTCGCTGATATACCGCGGTCCCTTGCCATACGCCTTTTCGTAGACGCCCTTTTCGGAACGGCGGTACTGGGTGAAGCCGCGTTTTGCGGCGTGGTCTTCCTTCAGCAAATGGGAATCGCCCAATGCCACATGCGGCGCGGCAATGATGCGCTGCACCGGCGCGCCGCAGTGCGGGCATTGCGTCAGGGGTGCATCGGCCAGTTTCTGCAGCACGTCGAAATGCCCTTCGCAGTGCGTACAACCACGGCTGATGGCGGCGTATTCGTAAATGGGCATGGCCTACTTTTCGCTCATGGCCTTCCAGCGATTGACGATATCGCAAAACAGCAACGCCGTGCGTTCGGCATCGTATACCGCCGAGTGCGCCTCGCTCGCGTCCCAGTCGAAACCGGCCGCCTGCACCGCGCGACTGAGCACGGTCTGGCCATAGGCGAGTCCGCCGAGCGTGGCGGTGTCGAAGCAACTGAAAAGGTGAAACGGACTGCGCTTGTGCCCGGTGCGGCGGATCGCGGCGTTGAGGAAGGACAGGTCGAACGCGGCGTTGTGGCCGACCAGGATCGCGCGCTGGCAGCCGTATTGGCGCAATGCCTTGCGGATCGGCTTGAAGATGAGGTCCAGCGCCTCGCGCTCGGGCAGGGCGCCGCGAAACGGATGCGTGGGATCGATGCCGGTGATCTCCAGCGCGCGCGGATCGATGTTGGCGCCGGGAAAGGGCTCGACGTGGGTTGACACCACCGGCGCCGGATGCACGATGCCGTCCGCATCCATGTCGATGACGACTGCGGCGACTTCGAGCAGGGCATCGCGTTCGCAGTCGAAGCCGCCGGTTTCCACATCGACCGCGACCGGCAGGAAGCCGCGGAAGCGTTCGGCGTATTTCGGCGCGGTGTCGGACATGCGCCGAGGATACGCATTGCCGCCAGTGGCGACAATGCGCTGGCCCTATTTCTTCGCCGCCGCGGACAGCGCGTTCAGGACCAGGGCATAGCTGCCGATCGTTTCGCCGCGCCACAGGGGATTGTTCGCGAACAGCAATACATTGCCCTTGCCGTAATGGGCCTGCACGACGGCGGCGCGGCCGGCCATCGCGTCGCCGTGTTCGAGCAGGCCCGAGATCAACAGGTCGCTCGCGTCGGCCCAGCGCACGATGACGCTGGGGCGGTCCGCAGCGGGGATCACGAGCGGATTGTTGCGTTCCTGCTCCGCATGGAGTGGCAGCGCCTGCCAGGGCTTGGCTTCGGGCAAGGGCGGCGGCGCCGCGTAGGCGCGACCCTCCGGAATATCGGCATCATGCGGGCCACCGCGTCCGGTCGGGCGCTGGAACTTGTCGGCGCGCGGCAAACCCTTGTCGCCGCCGACGAGGTTGCTGACCTGGAACGACAGTCCTTGTGCGCTGTACATCGCAAATGGCCCGTCGTAGCCGCGCGCGATGGGATTGGCCTTGTCGACGACTTCGGCGCGCAGCACGCTGCCGACCACGCGCACATTGCCGTGTGGTGCCACCGATACCCCGGGGGCGAGCCCGACATCGATCGCGAACCTGGCCGTGTCCTCACTGGTGACGAGCAGGCCACCGTCGGCGACGAATCGTTTCAGGTTCGCGAGTCCGGTCTCGCCGAGGCCCGGCCGGATATCGGGCGTCGAGTCGATGCGGCCGAGGTTCGGCGTCAACGCGGTCTTCTGCCACGGCATCGCATTGCCGTACATCGGCAGGCCGTCGATGATGTCCTTCGCGTCGGCGTCGCCGATCGGTCCGAACAGGATGGCATCGTACTTGCCGCGCAGGTTCTTCTCGCGTGCCACGGTTTGCGTGCTGAGGTAGTCGTACTTCACGCCCAGCTTGTCCAGCGCCATGCGCCACCAGCCTTCGGTTTGCGTGCTCAGCCAGGTATGCATGATCGCGATGCGCGGCAAGTTGCCGCTCACGCCAAGACCGGCCGCGCTGAAGGCGGGTTGTGCCGGCGCGCCGGTGTTTTTCATCGGCACCTTCAGAACCGCCACATCGGCAACGCGCACGACCGTGGTGCCGAACAGGTCGCCCATCGACCAGCCGGTGTCGTCGTAGGGGTGCTTTTGCGGATCGTCGGGTGCCCAGTACTGGCGGTCGAGCAGGGTGTCGGCGATGCGCGAGTAGGGCTGGTCCATGCGCACGATGAAGCTTCCGGCCGGGAAGCTGCGCGCGACCGTCTTTGCCGTTGGCGGCTCGGTCGGTTGCTTGTCCTTCGCAGGCTTCGCCTCGCCTGGCGCGGGCGCCTGGACGGTGAACGCGGCATCGGCGCGGCTCAATTCCACATGCTGTTTCGCCAGCACGCGCAGCAACTGCGCCTGCGCCCCCGGGTGGGCATCGTCGGCTGGCAGCACATAAGCCGCGGGACCGGCGAGCTGCGGCTTTTCGACCGAATGTTTGGACTTGAGCCAGAAGTTGGTCAGGAACTTCTGCCCGTTGTGCGCGAAGTAATCAAGCGCAGTGAGCAGCCCGGTCTGCGTGTAGTTGTTGTTGTCGCGCTGCGACCACAGCACTTTCGGCAAGGGTGGATTGGGCTTGTACCAGGTGCGCGCGTACTCGTCGGGCTCGAGGATGCGCTCGACCGTGTCGGCGCCCCCGTTGCCGAAGGTTTCGTACAGGCGGCTGATGCCGTTGTGCATGGCGGCGATGAACATCAGATACCCGGGGCTCCAGGTATCGAAGTCGCCGTGCGTGAACACGCCGGGCATGCCGAACTTCGTCATCTGCTCGACATTGTTCCAGCCAATCTGTTGCCACTCGGAATTGAGGATCGGATCGATCCAGGCATTGTACGGACCGTCGCCCACCGTGTTGTCGTACAGGAAGGGCACCGACTCGTGCAGGTCGTGCAGCACCTGCGCGTGCCAGCCGACGTAGGTGTCGAGCACGTTTCTGGTCAGGTCCAGCGTCACGCCCATCGCGTCGCGGTTGTTGTCGTGGGCGACGTAATGGCCCCAGTACAGCAGGTGCGGGTAGTTCTGGCCGGGGTGCGCGAGGTGCCACTTGTACAAGTCGACCATGCGGTCGCGGCCGTCCACTTCGACTACCGGCGTGATCAGCGTGATCACATGCGAGCGGATGTACTGGATGTAAGGTGCATCGTCCACCGCAAGGCGGTAAGCGAGTTCCATCACCGAAGTTGGCGAGCCGGTTTCGGTGGAGTGGATGGTTGCGGTGATGTAGTAGACCGGTGTGGTCTGCTTGACGATCTGCGCGGCCTTCGCGTCATCCATGCCCAGCGTGCGCGGATCGGCGAGTTGCGCGAGCCGCGTCTTGTTCGCATCCAGGTCCTTCATCAAGGACTCGTCGGCAACGGCAACCGCGATCATCTCGCGGCCTTCCTCGGTGCGGCCGATCGTGAACACTTTCACGCGCGGCGTGGCTTTCTCGAGCAGGCGGAAATAGCGGTACACGTCTTCCGCGTACGGCAGCCTGTTCGGCGCGCCCGACACGTCGCCGAGCACTTTCTCCGGCGTCGGCACCGTGCCCGATGCCGACAGGTAGTCGGTCAGCGGCGAGTTGAAATCGGCCTGCGTCGTGTACTTCGCGATCCTTGCGGTGTAGGCCTGGTCGACCGCCTGGTTCGGGTCGCGGTCGAAGTGGCCGGCATCTTGCGCCGAAAGACTGCCTGCGGCGAATGCGGTCACCGCGGCAAGCGCGATGGTTTGGAAAATGGATTGGCGCACGACTTTCTCCCCCGGAGCAAAACAGCAAGCATAGCCGCGATCGGGGATCGCGGCATGGGTACAAAGTCAGGCCGTATCGAACCCGTGCGTCAGAAGTGCACGGCCGCTTCCACGCCCCACATTCGTGGCGGGCTGATGTTCGCGAACGGCGTGCCAAGCACGGTGGCCGTGATGTTGTTCAGGCCCGTGACATAGCGCTTGTCGAACACATTGTTGACATACAAGGCCAGGCTCCACGGCGTGTTGTTGGACGACCAGGCCAGGCGCAGGTCGGTGCGGTTCTGCGCCACGCCGAGCTGGAATGCGGGCGTGACCTGGCAGGTGCCCTGCGTGGTGGCGTCGGCATTGCAGCGGGTCTTGCCGCGATAGGCGTGTTGCAGGGTGAAATCCAGGTCGCCACCGGCGACGTCGTGCCAGACGTAGTCCATGCCAACCGCAAACGAGACCAGCGGCTCGCCCGTGGATTGGCCCGACAGATCCTTGCCATCCGACGTCACGTAGTGATCGTAGGTGGCATCGATGTAGGCCAGCGCCGCGTTCAGGCGCAGGGCATCGGTTGCGAGCCAATGGACCTCGGCGTCGATGCCCGTGGCCTGCTGGTCGCTGATCGTGACCAGGTATTGCGGCAGGTTGCCGTTGCCATTGGCGACCAGCGACAGCGATTGCAAATTGGTGAACCGGTAGTGGTAGATCGAGGCGTCGAGCATCACGCGTTGGTCCGGCAAGTAGCTCTTGACGCCGCCCTCGTAGTTCCACACCGTTTCCGGTTCGTACTGCGAGGCCGGGAGCAGGGCGTTGAAACCGCCCGCCTGATAGCCCTTGGTGACCGAGCCGTAGACCATGGTGTTGGGCGTGAGCTTGTAATCGAGCAGCACGCGTGGGCTGGTGTCGCTCCAGCTGCGGTTGACGGTCAGCGGCGCCGCAGTGGCCGCGAGGGTATTGAATTCGATGTTGCCGTTCTGGCCCGGCTGATACAGGGGATATTGCAATGCCTCGATCGGCGGCACGCCGGGGAAATCGAAGAAGCCGCCGGCTTGCAGCGCAGCGAGCGTCGCATCGAGCGCGTCGGCGGTGCGCAGCGGGTTGTACCAGCTGAACTCACGGCTGTCGCGGGTGAAGCGCACGCCGGTGGTCAGGTTCAGGCGATCGTTGAGATGCCAGATCACGTCGCCGTACACCGCCCAGGCCTGGGCGATGCCATGGTTGAACATGCTTTCGCGCCACGGATCGCCGAGCAGGCCCGGCAGGCCGTTCGGCGCCAACACGTTGTTGGTGAGGAATCCGTACAGCGTTCCGTCCGGCGTGACCGGCGTGGGCGACAGGTTCCTGATCAGCGTGTCGATGCTGTCGGTGAAGAAGTTGAGCTGGCTTTCCTGGCGCGCGTTGTCGTAGTAATAGCTCAACCCGCCGACCCAGTCGGCGAGGTCGGTCTTGCCGGCGAGGCGGAATTCCTGCGACCAGTTGTTGTTCTGCTCGATGTTGGCATCGTCGAAGTACAGGTAGATTCGATTGGTGCCGTCGTTTTCTTCACGATTGATCGTTGAGATGTGCCGGTAGGCGGTGATCGAGGTGAACGTGCCGAAGGAAAACGGATGCTCGATCATCATCGTCGCCGCGTCGAAGGTGCGCGCTTCCTTGTCGCCGATCACGTCGTTGTAAACCGGCGCGGTGAGCGGATTGAGCCAGTTCTGCGGATCAGCCGGAAACGGCGGGTAACCCGGTGCCGCGGGCAGCGGTACCACGCCAATCGCTGCGCGCGCCGGCTGGTTCAGCTCCTCGTGTTCCCAGGCGAAGCGCACGCTGGTATCGGCCGGGCCATTCCAGCGCAACTGCGTGCGCACGCCCCAGTCGTCGTTCTTGTTGTAGTGCTGGCCGGTGGCCGCGTCGCGCAGCCAGCCGTGGCTCTGGTTGTCGACCGCGCTCACGCGCAGCGCCAAGTCGCTGGTCAGCGGCGCGTTGATCATGGCATCGACGTAACGCGTGCCGTAGTTGCCGAGGCGAATGCGAGCCTGTTCTTCCCACGCGTCTTCCGGAGCATTCGTGACGACCGAGATGGCGCCACCGGCGCTGTTACGCCCGAACAGCGTGCCTTGCGGACCCTTGAGCACTTCCACGCGTTGCACGTCGTCGAAGATCAGCAGCGCGCCGCCGGTCTTGCCGGTGTAGACGCCGTCTTCGTAAACGCCGATCGGCGAGTCGGTGCCGATGCCGAAATCGCTGACGCTGATGCCGCGCATCGAGTAATACGGCTGCGTCGCCTGCGAGGCATCGACCACGATGCCGGGGATGTAGCCGTTCAACTTGGAAATATCGGTCGCCTGCAGCTTGTCGATCTGCTCCTGGGTGACGACCTGGATCGCGATCGGCACCGCCTGCACTTCCTGGGTGCGGCTTTGCGCCGTCACCGTCACGTTGCCGAGCTGCGTGGCGGTGGAGTCCTTTTTCGTTTGCGTAGCGGAAGCGGCCTGGGCATCGGCGGCCTGGTCGGCGAAAACCGGCACAGCCAGACCGAACATGGAAACGACCGCGCCGTGCAGAAGTGCCGAACGCAGGTGTGTGACAAGTGCGCGTTGGTGCAGGATCATGGTCTGGTCTCCCCTGACAATATGGCAGTCAATCTGGCAACGATGGGCGGGATCAAGGCGTGCAGCTTCCGGGCAGGGACGAAATCCATGCACGGAGGAGTTCCACGCCCTCGCGATGCACGGTCGTGCGGCCCATTTCGGGCATCATCACGCCCGGCTCGGCAGAGGCGAGGCGATACGTCACGATGGAATCGTCGGGCTTGCCCGGTACGACGTCGATGAAGTGGTCCCCCGTGCCGCGGCCAGCGGCAACCGGCGGCTTGCAGATGCCGAGGTGACGACCCTCGGTCGTTGCGGAATCCAGTGTCAGCCCGGTCGTGTTGGCCGCGCCGGCGGCGTTGTGGCAATGCCCGCAGTTGATGTCGAAATAGGCGCGCGCCCGGGCGTCGAGCGGCTGTGTGGCGTCGTCCCACACCGCGTCGCGCGGGGCAGCGGACGGCGCGGGCGCGCCCGTCAGGTAACCCACTTTCGTCCAGTGTTCGAGCTGGTTTGCGGTACCGTCG
>JAFEFP010000032.1 GCA_018240545.1 Pseudomonadota bacterium
ACAGGATCGGCGCCTTCATCTTCTTCACGCGCTGCTGCACGGCCAGGTATTCGACGATGCGCTCCTTGACCTTTTCCAGGCCGTAGTGGTCGGCGTCGAGCACTTCCTCGGCGGCCTTGAGGTTGCGCCGCACCTTGCTGCGCTTTTTCCATGGCGCCCCGACCAGCCAGTCGATGTAGTTGCGCACGACGGTGGCTTCGGCAGACATCGGCGACATCTGCTTGAGCTTGTTGAGTTCCGCACGCGCCTTGACCGCGACCGGCTTGGGCATGCCGGCCTTGTCGATCTTCTTGCCCAGTTCCTCGATTTCGTTCGGTGCTTCCTCGTTCTCGCCCAGTTCCTTCTGGATCGCCTTCATCTGTTCGTTGAGGTAGTACTCGCGCTGGCTCTTCTCCATCTGCGTCTTGACCCGGCCGCGGATGCGCTTTTCGATCTGCTGCACGTCGATCTCGCCCTCGACGAAGCCGATCAGCATCTCCATGCGATCGGCGACATCGGCGGTTTCCAGCAGGCGCTGCTTGTCGGACAGGCGGATCGACAGGTGCGCGGCAATGGTGTCGGCGAGGCGCGAGGCGTCGTCGATGCCGGCGAGCGTGGTCAGCAGTTCCGGCGGAATCTTGCGATTGAGCTTGACGAAATTCTCGAACTGCGACACCACCGTGCGCGCGACGACCTCGATCTCGCGTGGCGCTCGCGTGTAAACCGGATCCAGGGCGCGGACATGTCCGGTCATCACGCCCTCGCGCTCGCCGTAACGCACCACTTCCGCACGCGCGCTGCCCTCGACCAGCACCTTGACCGTGCCGTCCGGCAGCTTGAGCAACTGCAGGATGCTGGCGATCGTGCCGATTGAATACAGGTCACCTGCCTTGGGATCGTCGATGTCCGCGCCGCGCTGCGCCACCAGCAGGATGCGCTTGTCGCCGGTCATGGTCATGTCCAGCGCCTTCATCGACTTTTCGCGGCCGACGAACAGCGGAATCACCATGTGCGGATAAACCACGACATCGCGCAGCGGCAATACCGGCAGCTCGGCGATGGCGGCGGACGTTTCGGTCTTGGTGCTGGATTCCATTGCAATTCCTGTCGGCGCAGAAGACGCGATAGTGGCCGCAGCGTGAGCGCAAGGCCGGGATTCGTCAAGTGACGACGGATGCGGGGAATTTCAAGTCGCCACCGCGACCGCAGGACGCGTGGCGGGCGGATCAGGATTTCGGTACGCGCGCGGCGATGGCATCTTCGGCGATGCCCGCGGAATCGTCATCGGAGTGTTGCGCGGCGCGGTGCGCCGCCAGACGATTCCTGCTCTGCTGCGCCATCGCCGCGAACAGCGTGCCCGGCGGCGGGGTGGCCTGGAAATAATCGCGCATGCCGTCGAGAATGGCCGCGGCGAGCTTCTGGCGTTGCGTCGGGCTCTTCAGGCGCTTTTCCTCGGCAGGATTGGTGATGAACGCCGTCTCCACCAGGATCGAAGGCACGTCCGGCGAGCGCAGCACGACGAAATTCGCCTTCTCCACGTAGCCGCGATGGGTCGGGCCGAGTCTTGCCAGTGCCTGCAGAACGCGCTTGGCAACCGCGTCGCTGGCCTCGGCCGTGGCACCCTGCGACAGGTCCAGAAGTACCGCCGCCAGGGTGTTGTCCTTGTCTTCGAGTTTTACGCCGCCAACGAGATCGGCGCGATTCTCGCGATCCGCCAGCCAGCGCGCCGCCTCGCTGGTCGCGCCACGCGGCGAAAGCACCCACACCGACGAGCCGCGCGCATCGCCGCTGGCGTAGGCGTCGGCATGAATCGAGACGAACAGGTCGGCCTTGGCTTCGCGCGCCTTCTGGTAGCGCTCCTGCAACGGGATGAAGGTGTCGCCATCGCGCGTCAGCACGGCATGCATGCCCGGCTGCTGGTCGACGATCTTGGCGAGGTCGCGCGCTACCGCGAGGGTAATGGATTTTTCGCGCGTGCCGCCCGCTCCGGTTGCGCCGGGGTCCACGCCACCGTGGCCGGCATCGATGGCGATGACGACGTCCCGCGGCTTGGCCGCCAGCACGGCCACGCTCTTGACCGGCGCTGCCCGACCCTTGTCGTACAAGTCCACGATCAGACGATAGGCGCCACGGCGGCCGAGCGCCTGCACGAAACTCTTTGGCTGCACCGCCGCGGCGAGATCCAGCACCACGCGCACGCCGTCCTTGCCGTGGCGCCCGGTGCGCACGTCCTTGAGCAAGCCGGTCGCATCAGGTTTCGCGAAACCACCGGCGAGGACCGCCTCATCGAGGTCGATGACGAGGCGGTCCGGGTTGGCGATTTCGAACAGCTTGTAATTCGGCTGTGCCGTGATCTCGACCACGACGCGCAGATGATCGCCAACCTGCGTCGCACGCACGGAACGCACTTCGGCCGCCCACGCCGGCATCGCCAGCGTGCTTGCGCAGGCGAAAAACCACCAGATTCGTGACGAGACTCCCCTCATGCGGGCTATTCATACGCAAATCAGCCGAAAATTTCAAGCATTTCTTCTTTCGAATCCATGCTTTGCGATATAAACCTTGGTCGCGATTCAGGAATTTTCGCTAACTTTTTGTTTGGATGTGACCACTTCGCCGACCGGAAAGCCGGCAAGCCAGTTCGCGCCGTGTGCCGAGCAAGCCTGCATGTGGACATTGCGGCCAACCGCGGCGTGTGCCAGGCGCACCACCAGATCCGCTTCGGGTATCGCGCCGGCTCCACGCTCCGGCCACTCGATCAGCCACAAGACCGCGCCATCTGCCAGATCGCGCAAGCCCAGCCATTCCAGTTCCTCGGCGGTGGCGATGCGGTATAGATCCAGGTGCTGCGCGGTCAGGCCGGGCATGGCATGGGTCTCGATCAGCGTGTAGGTCGGACTCTTGATCCGCGCGCCGGCCCCGAGCGCGCGCAGCAAGGCGCGCGCAAACGTGGTCTTGCCGGCACCGAGTGGTCCGGCCAGGTGGATGCTGCCACCGCCACGCACGCGCGGCGCGAGTTCGCGTGCGAGCGCAACGAGCGCGGACTCGTCGATGCCGCGGAGGTCGAGATCAGTCATCGACCAGTCCATTGCGCAAGCGGCGCAGGTGCGCCAACAGGTCCGACGCCAAAGTGCCGGCCTCGCCGTCGCGTGCCGCCGCATCACCCGCCAGTGCATGCAGGGCGACGCCAAACCGCGCTGCACGCCACGCATTCAGGCCCTGCGCCATCGCGCCCGCGATGACCCCGGCAAGCACATCGCCCATGCCGCCCGAGGCCATGCCGGGATTGCCCCAGGGACATACCGCGACGTCGCCGTTCGCGTGCGCAATCAGCGTGCCGGCGCCCTTGAGCACGGCCACGCAACGATGCCGCACGGCCAGTTCGCGCGCCGCGGCGAAGCGATCACCCGCGATGCGGGTCGTGTCGCAGCCGAGCAAGCGTGACGCCTCACCCGGATGCGGCGTGATCACGCTGTCGAGCGGCAAGACCACCGCTTCCGCGGACAGCAGGTTCAGCGCATCGGCGTCCGCGACGACGGCCTTGCCCGAATCCAGCGACGCGCGCCAAAGTTTCCGACTCCAGTCGGATTGACCCAGACCTGGCCCCAGAGCGATGACGCTGGCGCGATCGAACAACGGCGCCAGTTCGGCGACAACGGTGGTGGCGTGCGCCATAACCTCCGGCCGCGCGGCATTGATCGCCGGGACGTTTTCCTGCCGGGTGGCGCAACTGACGAGTCCGGCGCCCACGCGCAGGGCGGCCTCCGCGCACAGCCGGATCGCCCCACCCATGCCGGCATCGCCGCCAATCGCCAGCACGTGTCCAAAATCGCCCTTGTGCGCAGTACGCGCACGCGGCGGCAACCAGGACGACATCCGGCGTCGATCGAGCAGGCGCGCGTCGTAGGGCACCTCGGCGAGCGCCTCCTCGGGCAGACCCAGCCGATCCAGGATGAGCGTGCCGCAGTATTCCGGCGCAGCGGCCGTGTAGAGGCCGCGCTTGCGGCCGATGAAGGTCACCGTGGCTTCCGCGCGCACGGCAATACCGAGCACTCTGCCGGTATCGGCGCAAATCCCCGACGGGACGTCGAGCGCCAACACCGGGCGGCCGGCCGCATTCAAGTACCGGGCAGCCTCCGCCTCCAGGCCTGCGACTGGACGCGCTAGCCCCGTTCCGAAAATCGCGTCCACGTAGACATCGGCTGCGGGCAGTCCCTGCCCGGTCGACAATTCTCCGCCGCCGGTCTCGCGCCAGGCATCGCGTGCCCGCCTCGCATCCGGCGTCGCCGGGTCGGCAAGGGCCATGACACTGACCGGCAGGCCTGCCTCGCGCGCGAGACAAGCCAGCACGTAACCGTCGCCGCCATTGTTGCCGGCGCCGCAGAGCACGGCGATCTTCCCGCAGCGCGGCCAGCGCGCGCACAGGACGCGCCAGGCCGCGTTGCCGGCGCGTTGCATCAGCTCGAATCCGGAGATCTGCAGGGCATCGATCGCGCGGCGATCCAGTTCGCGCGCTTGTGCCACCGTGTACAGACGGGTACTCATGGTCGAAGTTTATACTTTGGCGCGTGAACGCGCCGAATGCCGCCATTGCCGACTACGCCAGCCTCGCCTCGGACATCAAGCGCTGGGGCGCGGAACTGGGTTTCCAGCAGGTCGGCATCGCCGCGACCGGACTCGAGCAGGACGAAGCGCACCTGCTTGACTGGCTCGCGCAGGAGCGCCACGGCGAGATGGACTACATGGCACGCCACGGCACGCGGCGCAGTCGCCCCGCCGACCTGCATCCGGGAACCGTGCGCGTGATCTGCGTGCGCCTGGACTACGATCCACCCGGCGCGCGCGACGCCTGGAAAGTGATCGCGGATCCGGACTTGGGCTTTGTTTCGCGTTACGCGCTCGGCCGCGACTACCACAAGATCGTGCGCGCGCGCCTGCAGAAGCTCGCCGACCGCATCACCGACGCGATCGGCCCGTTCGGCTACCGCGCGTTTTCCGATTCCGCGCCGGTGCTGGAAAAAGCGCTGGCGCGCAATGCCGGGTTGGGCTGGATCGGCAAACACACCTGCCTGATCAACCGCAATGCCGGCTCATGGTTTTTCCTCGGCGAGTTGTATACCGATTTGCCTTTGCCCGTCGACACGCCGGAAACCGACCACTGCGGCACTTGCACGCACTGCATCGAGGTTTGCCCGACCCAGGCCATCGTCGGCCCGCGGCAATTGGATGCGCGCCGCTGCATTTCCTATCTGACCATCGAGCTGCGCGGCAGCATTCCGGCCGAGTTGCGTCCGCTCATCGGCAACCGCATCTACGGTTGCGACGATTGCCAGCTCGCCTGCCCGTGGAACAAGTTCGCGAAGAAGAGCGTCGAGCCGGATTTTGCCGTGCGCCACGGCCTGGACGGCGCCTCGCTCATCGAGTTGTTCGCCTGGAGTGAGACCGAATTCCTCGCCCGCACCGAAGGCTCGGCGATCCGCCGCATCGGTCACGCGCAGTGGTTGCGCAACATCGCCGTCGCGCTGGGGAATGCGCCCTGGAGCGCGGCGATCGTCATTGCGCTCGAATCGCGGGCCGACCATCCATCGGCACTGGTGCGCGAGCACGTGGCTTGGGCCTCACGCCAACAGGAATCCAGGCAACTTGCCTAGGACAACTTGTGTGTCATTTATGCAACACGTCGCCTTGCGCAGGGGACAAGCATGGACCCGGCCGAGATCGGTGCGAAAAAAAACCCCCGCTTGCGCAGCGAGGGTTGAATTATCGGAGTGACGATTACCAGAACGATGCCGCCCTGCGAGTCGTTGGGGCAACGCGCGAACGTTGCGAAAATCCCGACAACCGTGGCGAGAATACCACAGACGTTGCAGAAAAGCTAGGGGTCGAGTGGCAGATTGTCGATTAGGCGTGCGCGGCCCAAGCGCGTGGCGATCAGGGCGATCAGACCACGGCGTTCGGCCGCAGTCGGCACCGCCAAGTCCGCCGCACGCCGGATTACGGCATAGTCTGGCACGCAACCCGCCGCTTCCAATTCGACAAGTGCGTCGGCCTCGATATCCGCGTGCGCCCGCCCCAGGTGCAACCGTTCGCGCATGGCGCACAAGGTTCGATGGATGACAGCCGCGCGGTCGCGTTGCTCACCGCTCAAATACCGATTGCGTGAACTCATCGCCAGGCCGTTGGACTCGCGCCACGTCGGTGCGGCGACGATCTCGATCGGCAAGCACAAGTCCTCGGTCAGGCGCCGGACCACCAGCAATTGCTGGAAATCCTTCTGCCCGAACACGGCGACGTCGGGTTGAACGAGATTGAACAATTTCGTCACCACGGTCGCGACCCCGGCAAAATGCCCGGGTCGCAACTTGCCTTCCAGGGTTTGGGTGATCTGCGGGACATCCACCCGCACGCTCTCGCCAGCGCCGAACGGATACATCGTCCGCACATCCGGGGCAAACAGCACATCGCAGTCGTATGCCGCGAGGCCGGCACGATCGGCATCGAGCGTGCGCGGGTAGCTTGCGAAATCCTCGTTCGGCCCGAACTGGGTCGGATTGACGAATACGCTGGCGACGACCTTGTCGGCACGCGCACGCGCCAGTGCGACCAGAGAAAAGTGCCCGGCGTGCAGATTGCCCATGGTCGGCACGAAGCCGATGCGCGCACCGTCGCGACGCCAGGCCGCGACACGCGCGCGCAAATCCGCTGCGGTTGCGAACGATTCCATCAGAAGGCGTGTTCGACGGATGGAAACGCGCCACTGCGCACCGCGTCGGCGTAGGCGCGGATCGCCTCGCCCACCGAACCGCGGCCGGCGAGAAAATCCTTCGAAAAGCGCGGGCGCTTGCCCGGCGTGATGCCAAGCATGTCGTAGAGCACCAGCACCTGGCCATCGCAATCCGCGCCGGCACCGATGCCAATCGTCGGTATCGGAATTTCCGCCGTGATGCGCTTGGCCAGCGTCGCCGGCACGCATTCGAGTACGAGCAGGTCCGCGCCGGCCGCAGCCACGGCCCGTGCATCGGCCAGGAGTTGCGCGGCGGCGCCTTTCGTCTTGCCCTGCACGCGATAGCCACCGAACTTGTGCACGGATTGCGGCGTCAGGCCCAGGTGCGCGCAGACCGGAATCGCGTGCTGCGCGAGCGCGGCGATGGTTTCCAGCACATGGCCGGCACCCTCGAGCTTGACCATCGCCGCACCGCCCTCGGCCAACAGGCGTCCGGCATTGCGCAACCCCGCATCCGCATCGCGGTAACTCATGAACGGCATGTCGGCGATCAACAACGCGCTCGCAATGCCGCGCGCCACGGCCGCGGTGTGGTAGATCATGTGCTCGACGCTGACCGGCAGGGTACTGGCGTGCCCCTGGACGACCATCCCGAGCGAATCGCCGATCAGTACGACATCGACTCCGGCCGCGTCGCACTGGGCGGCAAAACTGGCGTCATAGGCGGTGAGTGCGACGATCTTCGCGCTGCGCGTTTTCATTGCGTGCAGCTGCGGCACGGTGACGGCGGCGCGCGCATTGGATTTGGCGTTGGCGTACATCGCGGGCTCCCGAAGCCGGGCGGCTATTCTGCCATGCGCGTGCAGGTCGACGCATCGGCACCAGCGAGCAGGTCTGCCACGCGGCCGTGCCCGGGAACATCCAGATCGGGAGCGATCTCGGCCAATGGCACGAGTACGAAGGCGCGTTCATGCAGGTGCGGATGTGGCACATGCAGGCCCGATTCGTCGATGCGAAGATTGCCGAGCAAGAGAATATCAAGATCGAGCACGCGCGGGCCCCAGCGCACGCCGCCGCGTTCACGCCCGGCGGCACGCTCGACATCCAGCAATCGCGCCAGCAGCGCGCGGGGTTCGAGCCCGGTTTCCAGCTGCGCGACCGCGTTGACGAATTCGGGTTGATCGACGCGTCCCCACGGCGCACTGCGGTACAGGCGCGAATGCGCGAGCAGGTGCGTCCGTGGCAGACGCGCGAGCGCGCGCAGGCCCGCCTCGACCTGCGCGCGCGGATCGGCAAGATTGCTGCCGAGGCCGATATACGCGGACTGCATCGGGATTCGGGCGCGCTATTCCGCCGCGGCGGCTGCCGGCGCCTTCGGCCTGCGCCGGCGCCGACGACGTTTGCTGGTCGCCGTTGACTGGACCGGCACGTCGGCCGCCACGACGGAAAGTTCATCGGCCAAGACGTCGTGCGGCGCCTGCTGCGCATGCGTCCACCAGCGGCCGAGTTCGGCGATGTCCTCGCCCTCGGCGCCACGCAGCAAGAGGAAATCAAACGCGCCGCGGAAGCGCGGATGTGCGAGCAGGCGGAACACGCGCTTCTTCTGCCGGTCGGCGAAGCGCGGTTGCAGCATCCAGATCTCCTGCATGACCTGTCCGAAACGTCGCGGAATCGCCACGTGCTTGGCTTGCTCGGACATGACCTGGTGACTCACGCGCTGCCACGCCAGGTTCGCCTCCACACCGCGCGCGATCTCGCGCTCGGCTTGCGCGCGCACCGCGCCCCAGAGCAGGACCGCGAACAGGAAGGCCGGCGTCACCGATTTGCCCTCGGCCACGCGCGCGTCGGTGCCGGCAAGTCCAGCCTCGACCAGGGCGCGAAAGGAATCGCCCCGGAATGCCAGCGCGCGCGCCGTCAGCGGGAAGACCGCGCCGAGCAGCCCGGATTGCTCCAGCGCGCGAAAACTCTTCAGCCCGTTGCCGGCCAGAAACATCTTCAACGACTCGTCGAACAGGCGCGCGGGTGGCGCCTGCGCGAGCAGTTCGCCGAGATCGGCAAACGGTGCGCGCGCTTCGGGCGCGATGGAAAAATCGAGCTTCGCGGACAGGCGCACGGCACGCAGCATGCGCACCGGATCCTCGCGGTAGCGCTGCACCGGATCGCCGATCAGGCGCAGCACGCGGCGCTGCACGTCCTCGAACCCACCGGCAAAGTCGCGCACCGAGAAGTCGGCGATGTTGTAGTACAGGGCGTTGACAGTGAAGTCGCGCCGCAGCGCATCTTCCTCGAGCGTGCCCCACACGTTGTCGCGCACGATGCGGCCGTCGACGACGTGGCGATCGCCCGCGCCGTCCTCGCTCCCCTCCCCATTGCCGCGGAACGTGGCGACCTCGATGATCTCGGGGCCGAACACGACATGGGCGAGACGGAACCGGCGCCCGATCAGGCGGCAATTGCGGAACAGACGCCGGACGTCTTCCGGCGTCGCATCCGTGGCGACATCGAAATCCTTCGGCTGGCCGCCGATGAGCAGGTCGCGCACCGCGCCGCCGACCAGGTAGGCGGCGTAGCCAGCCTCGTTGAGCCGATACAGCACGCGCAATGCGGCGCTGGAAATCTGCTTGCGCGAGATGTTGTGCTGTTCGCGCGGGATGATGCGCACGGCCGCGGATGTCGGTGGTGATGGATTCATCGTGTCGTCTTGGGGCGCGCTTCCCGCGCGCATGGGGAATTGTCCCATGTCACAGGTGCCCGGTATACTGATGCCTGGTGCGCTCCCATCGTCTAGAGGCCTAGGACGGGGCCCTCTCAAGGCCTAAACAGGGGTTCGAATCCCCTTGGGAGCGCCAATTTTTTGCTTGAAGCTGCTGCGCTCGAGGGTTTGCTGCCGTCCGCTGCTCGGCATCCTCACGTACGTTTGAGTCCGCTCCGGTGCCCGTGCTGCGGGCGACCGCAAACCCTCTTCGCTCGTAACGCTTCAATCCAAGGGATTTCCGGCTTGGCTGCTTCCGGGCGGCAAGGCCGAAACCCATTTTCATGGTTGTTTTTGCGAAACTTCCTCCATGCCTTTCGTCGTCACCGAAAACTGCATCCAGTGCAAGTACACCGATTGCGTGGAGGTGTGTCCGGTCGACTGCTTCCACGAAGGGCCGAACTTCCTCGTCATCGATCCCGAGGAATGCATCGACTGCACGCTGTGCGAACCCGAATGCCCGGCGAACGCGATCTTCCCGGAAGACGACGTGCCCGCCGGTCAGGAACACTGCATCCCGCTCAACGCGGAACTCGCCCGCCTCTGGCCGGTGCTGACCGAGCGCAAGGACGCACCGGCCGATGCCAGGCAATGGGATGGCAAGACCGGCAAACTGCCCTTGCTGGAACGCTGAACGGCTTCCCGCTTACGAGAGGCGCTCGCGCAGGATCTCGAGCACGCGCCGCGCCGCCTCTTCCGGCCCGTTCACCTCCACGCGCGCACCGTCGCCGTCGGCACTGACCGTTACCGTGAGGTTGCCGCTGACCGGGCCGGTGTCGGCAGAGGTCGACCTGGCGCCGCCACCGAACGGATGCAGGATGCGCGTATACCAGTGGTGTTCGGCGGGCGCCGCCGGTTGTGCCGGAGCGCGCAGGCCGGCAACTTCCACCGTGTAGGTGTGCGCCGTGGCATCACGCGCGCTGATCGTTCCGGCCTGCGAGCGTTCCAATGCCAGACCCACGCGTTGCCAGGCATGGTCGACGTTGTCGGCCACGTGCAAGCTGCCGCCGCTGATCGCAGCCGCGGGTGGGGCGCTGCCAACGCTGGCGGCCGCAGGTTGTGCGGCACTGCCCGCGGAACCGGGCTGCGGTATGCTGAGCTCGTCCGAACTGACCGGCGCATCGAGATCCGGCGGAACTTCCAGCGGCTGCGTCTGCTTCGCCTTCTCGTAGTAATTCGAATTGTGGCGGAACCAGCTGCAACCGCCGAGCAGGCTGGCGGCGGCAATGAGGGCAATGGCGCAACGGAGCGAATGGGTACGGTTCACGTCAAATCCTGGTTGGGACGTTGGAATCGATGAGGTTACGCGGCGCCACTGTGCCGTGGCTGAACCAGCGGCAAGTGCAAGCCGCGAAGCACTTGCCGGGCGCGGTCGCGATGCGTGGAACCCAAGGACAGCAGCGGCAACCGCGGTTCGGGCGAGCCCAGGCCCAGTTCATGCAGGCACCATTTTACCGGAATCGGGTTCGGTTCGGTGCCCAGCACGGCATACAGGTCCGCCAATTCCGTGTCCACGCTTCGCGCACGGGATTCATCTCCCGCCAAGGCCGCATCGCACAACGCGCGCACGGCTGCCGGCACCACATTGGCGGCAACCGACACCACGCCATCGGCTCCCTTCAGCATCGCCTGCGCACAACTGCCGTCATCACCGCTGAACACGGCGAAATCGGGTCGCTTGAGCGCGACCACGGCATCGATGCGCTCGCGATCGGAACGCGCTTCCTTGATGCCGACGATGCGCGCGTGTCCGGCCAGGCGCGCCGCGGTCTCCGGCAACAGGTCGCAGCCGGTGCGCGCGGGCACGTTGTACAGCACGATCGGAACGCCGGCCGCATCGGCGATTGCGGAGAAATGCCCAAGCAAACCCTCCTGTGTGGGCCGCACGTAATACGGCGTCACGATCAGGGCGGCATCCGCGCCGAGTGCGCCGGCGCGTCGGGTTGCGGCAATGGTCTTTCGTGTATTCGCGGTGCCGGTTCCGGCCAGCACCGGCACGCGCCCCGCCACGCGTTCGAGCGCGAACACGAGGGCGCGCTCGAACTCGGTCTCGCTCATGGCATGCGCTTCGCCGGTGGAGCCGGCTACCACCAGCCCCTGCGTACCGCTGGCAAGCTGGTAGTCGATCAACGCGCCGAATGCGGCCAGATCGAGCCCCTCGTCCCGGAATGGCGTGGCCAGCGCGCAGATGCTGCCGGTAAGTTTTTTCAAAACACGTCTCGGTGTTCGCGGGGTCGTCAGATGTTACTTGCCACATGATGGAGCGGCAAGTATTCTCGCGGTCGACGCCGGTTTTCACCTCGACATGCGCAAGATTCCGGAAGCAGCCGTACCCATCGATGCCACCGCGCGCCCAGCCGCGAACGAAAACTATCTGCTGATCAACGCCTTCGCCCCCGCCACGCGGCCGCCGCTCGTCACCATCGCCAAGCGCATCGCCGACGCAGGCTGCAACATCGCCGAGACGCGCGTGGCTTCCATCGGCAACGAGATCGGCGTGCTCGTGCTCGCCCAGGGATCCTGGGATGCGATCGCCAAGCTCGAAACCGCGCTGGCGCGCCTGGAACGCGACGATAGCCTGCGGCTGACGCAATTTCGCACCGGGGCCAAGCCCGCGCAGACGAACCTGCTGCCGTACCTGGTCGAGGTGGTGGCGGCCGACAAGCCGGGTATACTTTTCCAACTCGCCGAATTCTTCCAGGAGCACGGCATCAGCGTGGAGCAATTGCAGTCGATGCGCTACCGCGCGATGCAGACCGGCGCCGACATGTTCTCGGCGCAGATCACGATCGGCATCCCGGCCAACACGCATATCGCCGCGCTGCGCGATGACTTCCTCGAATTCTGCGACGGCCAGAATCTTGACGCAATCATGGATCCGGTGAAGTTCTGATGGTCGCAGTCGGCAAGAACGTTCCCGACCTGCGCGGCGCATCCTCCGCCGGCGAAGTCCGTCTGCGCGATCTGCGCGGCCAACCCGTGGTGGTGTACTTCTATCCGAAGGACAATACGCCGGGCTGCACGCGCGAAGCACGGGATTTCCGCGATCTTGCCAAGGCCTTCGCCAGACTCAAGGCAGTCGTGCTTGGCGTGTCGCGCGATTCGCTGGCTTCGCACGAAAGCTTCCGGGACAAGCAACGACTGCAATTCGCGCTGGTTTCCGATGCGGACGAACGCTGGTGCAAGGTATTCGACGTGATCCACGAGAAGACCTTGTACGGGCGCAAGTTCCTCGGCGTGGTGCGCAGTACCTTCCTGATCGACGCCGCCGGCAAGCTGCGGCGGGAATGGCGCGGGGTGAAGGTCCCGGGCCACGCGCAGGAAGTGCTCGAAGC
Source organism: Pseudomonadota bacterium (assembly GCA_018240545.1). Classification (GTDB taxonomy): domain Bacteria; phylum Pseudomonadota; class Gammaproteobacteria; order Xanthomonadales; family Rhodanobacteraceae; genus Rudaea. The sequence continues at coordinate 12,791 of JAFEFP010000032.1, forward strand.
GGTGCGCGACGCGTGCGCGTGAGCACGACATTATTCGCCAATGGCGCCGTCTGCGCCGTTTCCTTCCACCGCGACGCCCAGGGGAATACCGCCGCATGACCAAAGGCAAGCGCATCTACGTCCTCGACACCAATGTGCTGATGCACGACTCGACGGCGCTGTTCCGCTTCGAGGAACACGATGTGTTCCTGCCGATGACGGTGCTCGAGGAACTCGACGCCGCCAAGAAGGGGACGTCCGAGGTTGCGCGCAACGCGCGCCAGGTCAGCCGCTTCATCAACGAACTGATCGAACGCAGCCGCAACAAGCCGATCGCCGACGGTCTTGAACTGAAGCTGCCGCAAGGCCTGCAACTGGACCGCAAGGCACAGGTCGGCCGCCTGTACTTCCAGACCCGCGATTACGATTCCAACGGCGCCAACGGCAAGCGCAAGGCGCTGCCGGACAACCTGATCCTGGCCGCGGTCGTGACCCTGCGCGAGCACAAGCCGGATACTCCGGTGGTGCTGGTGTCCAAGGACATCAACCTGCGGATCAAGGCCTCGATCCACGGCGTGCCGGCCGAGGACTACGAGAACGATCGCGCGCTGGACGATTTCAGCTTGCTGTTCGCCGGGCATGCGGAACTGCCGAAGGATTTCTGGGAGCGCCATTCCGGCCTGCGTTCCTGGTCCGAGCGCGGCAACACCTTCTACGAGGTCAAGCTGCGCAAGGGCGAGGACTGGCATCCGCACGAGTTCCTCTACCTGCCCGGCGAGGACGACGTCGAACTGCGCGTGATGCACATCGGCGACGGCAAGGCGCGCCTGCAGATCGTCGACGACTACCGTAACGGCGCACACACGGTCTGGGGCGTCGCCGCGCGCAACCGCGAGCAGAATTTCGCGCTCAATGCGCTGATGGACCCGGAGATCGATTTCATCACCCTGCTCGGCACCGCCGGCACCGGCAAGACCCTGCTCGCACTTGCCGCGGGCCTGGCCCAGACGATGGACCAGCAGCGCTATCGCGAGATCATCATGACCCGCGCCACGGTCTCGGTCGGCGAGGACATCGGCTTCCTGCCCGGTACCGAGGAAGAAAAAATGACGCCCTGGATGGGCGCACTCACCGACAACCTCGAAGTGCTGGCCACACCGCAGGAAGGCGGTGGCTGGGGCCGACAGGCGACCAACGACCTGCTCGCCTCGCGCATCAAGATCCGCTCGCTGAACTTCATGCGCGGGCGCACCTTCCTCAACCGCTACGTGATCATCGACGAGGCGCAGAACCTCACGCCCAAGCAGATGAAGACCCTGCTCACGCGTGCCGGACCCGGCAGCAAGATGGTGTGCCTGGGCAACGTCGAGCAGATCGACACGCCTTACCTCACCGAAACCACGTCGGGCCTGACCTACGCAGTCGACCGATTCAAGGACTGGCCGCATTCGGCGCACATCACGCTGCGCCGTGGCGAACGCTCGCGGCTGGCCGATTACGCGTCGGAAATGCTGTAGCGCTCCCCTGCGCCAAAAACAAAAACAGGAGCCACCGGCTCCTGTTCTGCGCGCCAATCCCGCCGCCGTTCAGAACAGGGTGGTCCAGAGCACCTGATATTCAATCTGCCCGCCGCTATTCGGCGTGCGCAGGCTGTTGCTCGTCGGCAAGCCCAGGACGAATTCCGATGGCGCGTAGGAAGCGACCACATGCAGGTTCGATGTCGCGCCGACGGCCCGCGCAAAACCGAACTGCACGTTGTGCGAAGCCAGGTAAGGCGCCAATGCCGCGCGCAACAACGGCGAAGTCGGCAGCGGCTGTTCGCGCGTGGTGTAGTGCAGCGACCACACGCCGGCGTCCGGATCACGCCAGCTGAAACCGGCCGAATAAACATCGAGATTCTGCCACGCGAATGCCGGCGAGATCGAACTGCCGAGCAAGACCAGGAATCGGTTCGGCAGCGCAGCGCTGGTGAACGGGGCGATGTTGCTGTACATGACGCGTTCGGCGCCGATATCGGCATTGAAATCCGGGGTCAGGGCGAAACCCAGCCCCAGATTCGCGCTGGCGGGAATATCGAAACCGCCGGGTTCGGAATTGACGCCACGGTAATTGTTGAACGCATCCATGTTCACGCGCGATTGCACACCCACCTGCCAGCTCACGCGCTCGCCGAGGCGACTGTCGAAATTCAGGCGCAGCCCGGTGCCGTAGGAACCGGGACTCCTGTCCGTCATGGACGACGCGGCCAGCGAGCCGCTGTCCGCAACCAGCGGCACGCTGGCCATTCCCAAACCGAGACTGGCGAACCGTTGATACGCGAAAATCGCCGAAATGCTGAACGAGGAGGCATCGCCCCAACGTTGTGCGAAAGACGGAGCCAGCAGGTAGCGCTGCAAGCCCGGTGTGTAGTCGCGCAGCAGGCTCGGTTGGTCGGCTGGGGCCAGCAAGGGTGTGTCTGCTGCCTTGGTCTTGAGGAAGATCACCGACAGCGGAGACACGACGGCAGCGCCGCCGGCAAAATGCGACGGAGGTGGCGCGATGCGCCCGATGCCGCGGTCGAACAGGCTCGGTGCCTGTGGCATTGCGCCACCGCCGACGGACCAATCGAAGCCTCGCGTCAGATCCGCCAGCGCATAGTCACGCCACGCATCGAGTATACTTGCGGACTGCGCATACGCAGCCAGCGTTGGCGCATCCGCTTGCGGACGCTCGGCCGCGATGGCAAAAGAAAGCGGGAGCGACAGGGCGAACCCGATCGCTCCCGCAAGATTTTTTGCCTTTGCTGTTGACCGACGCATAGCCCTGGATGCGCTAGGAGTGGTTTTCTCCAATTCCAGTTTGGCAAAAATGCGACGCGAGGTCAAGCGCAGACTTGCTCGCCAAATCAATGTTTTTCTGGCGTTTCATGATAAAACCGCCACGAATGCGTCCATTTCGTTGCGAAAATGACACAATTGATTCGACATCCAGCCCTCTCATCGTGCGTACTGTCCATTGCCGGATCCGACTCCGGCGGTTGCGCCGGGGTCGCCGCCGACCTGAAGACATTGGCCGCATTCGGGGTGCACGGGCTGGTCGCCATCACTGCCGTAACCGCGCAGACTACACGCGAGGTCCGCGCCATCCGTCCGCTCCCGGCCGCACACGTCGAAGCGCAAATCCGCGCGGCGTTCGCGGATTTCCACATCGGCGCGATCAAGATCGGCATGCTCGGTACTGC
>JAFEFP010000330.1 GCA_018240545.1 Pseudomonadota bacterium
ACGCCGCCGAACGAAAGTTGAGGTTCGCACTTGCAAGGCCGTCCGGCGCCCATATTTTCATGGCGCCGATCCCCGTACCCGGAGTTGCGCCATGCCGACCTTCCTGCTCTGGCTGCTGTTGCTGATTTTTTGCTGGCCGTTGGCCTTGCTGGCCCTGGTCCTTTATCCGCTGGTGTGGCTGATCCTGTTGCCGTTTCGTTTGCTCGGCATCGCGGTGGAAGGCGTGTTCGCCTTCCTGCGCGCGCTGATCATGCTGCCGGCGAAGGTATTGGGCGGGGGACGCTAGCCTTCGAGCTCCTGCCAGCGCACATAGGCCGCGTCCAGTTCGATCTGCAACGCGGCCAGTGCTTCGTTTGCCGCCGCGATCGCGGCGCCATCCTGCCTGAAGAACGCCGGGTCGTGCATCGCCTGCGTGCCTGCGGCGATTTCCTTTTCCAGCGTTTCGATGCGCGCGGGCAGCAGTTCCAGTTCGCGCACGTCCTTGTAGCTCAGCTTCCTGCGCGGTGACGACGCGGAAGGCGTCACAACGCCATTCGGCTCGGGTTCGCGTTTGATGGCTTCGGCCGGGCGCTCCGGTCGCCTTTGGCGCAACCAGTCCGCGTAGCCACCGACGTATTCGCCGACACGCCCGTTGCCTTCGAGCACCAGCGTGCTGGTCACGACGTTGTCGATGAATTCGCGGTCGTGCGAGACCAGCAGCAGGGTGCCGTGGTAGCCAGCGAGCAATTCCTCGAGCAATTCCAGGGTTTCGACGTCCAGATCGTTGGTCGGCTCGTCCATCACCAAGAGATTGGATGGTTGCGCGAACAGCTTGGCCAACAACAGGCGATTGCGTTCGCCGCCGGACAGGCGTGTGATCGGCGCGCGGGCGCGCTCGGGCGAGAACAGGAAATCCTGCAGGTAGCCGAGCACGTGTTTGCGCTGGCCTTCCAGCTCGATGTACTCGCGGCCCTCGGCGACGTTGTCGAGCGCGTTCCAGTCTTCGCGCAAGCTCGCGCGATGCTGGTCGAAGTAGGCGACCTGCAAGCCGGTGCCGAGCTCGACCGTGCCGCGTTGCGGCTGCAAATGCCCGAGAAAAAGTTTCAGCAGCGTGCTTTTGCCGGAACCGTTCGGGCCGAGGATGCCGACGCGATCGCCGCGCAGGATCGTGGTCGAGAAGTCGCGCAACATGACCTTGTCGCCCCAGGCGTAGTCCACGGACTTGGCCTCGATGACTTTCTTGCCCGAAGCCTGCGCCGTGGCCAGCGTCATCCGCGCCGTGTCCGACACCTCGCGTCGTTGTGCTCGCTCGCGGCGCATGGCCTGCAACGCGCGCACGCGGCCTTCGTTGCGCGTGCGTCGCGCCTTGATGCCCTGGCGAATCCAGACTTCTTCCTGCGCGAGTTTCTTGTCGAACAACGCGTTCGCCTGTGCCTGCGCGTGCAGGCGCTCCTCGCGCCGACGCAAGTAATTGTCGTAGTCGCCCGGCCACGTCGTGACCACGCCACGATCGATTTCGACAATCCGCGTGGCCAGCGCGCGCAGGAAACTGCGATCGTGGGTGACGAAGACGAGGCTGAACGGCGCGCCGCGCAGGAATTCCTCGAGCCACTGGATGGCGGTCACGTCCAGGTGATTGGTCGGCTCGTCGAGCAGGAGCACGTCGGGCGCGCACACCAGCGCCTGTGCGAGCAGCACGCGGCGCTTCATGCCGCCGGACAGCGCGGCAAAGTCGGCATCGGCGGGAAGTTCCAGTCGTTCGAGCACCTGCGACACGCGGCGATCCATGTCCCAACCGTGCTGCGCCTCGATCTGCGCCTGCACGGCGCCCAGCGCGTCGAGGTCATGTTCATTTGGATCATGCACTTCGAGCAGATGGTGATAGCGCGCGAGCAGGACGCCGAGATCGCCCAGACCCGCCGCCACGACCTCGAACACGCTGCCGCGCGCATCCTGCGGTACTTCCTGCGCGAGCTTGGCCACGCGCACGCCGCCCTGCACGCGCACCTCGCCATCGTCGGGCCTGATTTCGCCGGCGAGCAGGCGCAGCAAGGTCGATTTGCCCTCGCCGTTGCGGCCGACGACGCACACGCGCTCACCCGACTCGATCGTCAGGTCGACGTGTTCGAGCAGCAGCGGGCCGCCGACGCTGAAGTCGACGCATTGGAGTTGGATCAGGGGCATGGGTGGATTGTAGCGGCGCAAACGAAAACGGGCCGCGTTGCGCGGCCCGTGGTTTGGTCGTCGTGACTCAGACTTACTTGATCTTCGCCTCGGCGCGCAATTGATCGGCCTTGTCCGTCTTCTCCCACGAGAACGCGGTGGCGGTGCGGGTCTTGCCCGCGCCATCCTTGTAACTGACCTTGTGCGGCTTGCGGCCGAAGTGCCCGTACGCAGCGGTGACCTGGTACATCGGGTGGATGAGATCCAGCATCTGCAGGATGCCGTACGGGCGCAGGTCGAAATGCTTGCGGATGAGTCTTTCGATCTTGTCGTCGCCGATCTTGCCGGTGCCGAACGTCGTTACCGAAATCGACGTCGGATGCGCCACGCCGATGGCGTAGCTCACCTGCACCTCGCAACGCTCGGCAATGCCGGCGGCGACGATGTTCTTGGCGACGTAGCGCGCGGCGTAGGCGGCCGAACGATCGACCTTGGACGGGTCCTTGCCGGAAAATGCGCCGCCACCGTGACGGGCCATGCCGCCGTAGGTGTCGACGATGATCTTGCGTCCGGTCAGGCCGCAGTCGCCCACCGGTCCGCCGATCACGAACTTGCCGGTCGGGTTGATGTGCACCTTGTTCTTCGGCAGCGCTTCGAGCCATTTCTTCGGCAGCACGGGTTTCAGGATCAGCTCGCGCACGCCTTCAACGAGGTCCGCCTGCTTGACCTCGGGATTGTGCTGCGTGGACAGAACCACGGCATCGAGACCGGTCACCTTGTGTGCGCTGTCGTAGCGCAGCGTGACCTGGGACTTCGCATCCGGGCGCAGCCACGCCAGTTTGCCGGCCTTGCGCACCTTGGCTTGCTGTTCGACCAGGCGGTGCGAGTAGTAGATCGGCGCGGGCATGAATTCCGGCGCCTCGGTGCAGGCGTAGCCGAACATCAGGCCCTGGTCGCCGGCGCCCTGTTCCTCGGGCTTCTTGCGGTCCACGCCCTGGTTGATGTCCGGCGACTGCTTGCCGATCAGGTTGAGCACGCCGCAGGTGGCGCCGTCGAAACCGACATTGGAGGAGTCGTAGCCGATATCCAGGATCACCTTGCGCGTGAGCGCTTCCAAGTCGATCCAGGCACTGGTCGTGATCTCGCCGGCGACGATGGCGACGCCGGTCTTGACCATGGTCTCGCAGGCCACGCGCGCACGCTTGTCCTGCGCGAGGATGGCGTCGAGGACGGCGTCGGAAATCTGGTCGGCAACCTTGTCCGGATGGCCTTCGGACACGGATTCGGAGGTAAACAGGTAATTGCTCATCGCGCGTGGAATTCCGCAGGAAACAGGGGCGCGCATGATACAACGCCCGGCCCGGCATTGCAGCAGCGCGACACCGGCGTTGTGCCGTGATTCAGTCTGGACGTCTAAACGCCTACGCCGCTCGCGGCAGCGTGTCGGCCAGCGCGGCGAAATAGTCGCGGGTCAGGCGCAGTTGCTCGCGGACGCTTTCGGCCTTGTTCACCACGGCCCGGAAAGCCGAGTTTTCCGGCCGATCCTTGGCGTACCAGCCCAGGTGCTTGCGCGCGATGCGCACGCCGGCGACTTCGCCGTAGAACGAATACAGCGCAGTCAGATGCCCGCACAGGATTTCGCAAACCTCGTTCGTGGTCGGCGGCGCGAGCAATTTTCCGGTGGCAAGGTAATGCGCGATCTCGCGAAAAATCCACGGCCGTCCCTGCGCGGCGCGGCCGATCAAAAGGCCATCGCAGCCGGTGGCGTCGAGCACGGCGCGGGCCTTTTGCGGCGTGTCCACATCGCCGTTGGCGAACACCGGGATCGACACCGATTGCTTTATCGCCGCGATGGTTTCGTACTCGGCCTCGCCCTGATACAAGTCCGCGCGCGTGCGCCCATGCACGGCCAGCGCGGCGATGCCCGATTCCTGCGCGATGCGCGCGATGCGCACGCCGTTGCGGTTGTCGCGATTCCAGCCGGTACGGATCTTCAGCGTCACCGGAATGTCGACCGCTGCGACCACGGCAGCGCAGATTCGCGCGACCAGCGCTTCATCCTGCAGCAGTGCCGAACCGGAATACACGTTGCAGACTTTCTTCGCCGGGCAACCCATGTTGATGTCGATGAGTTGCGCGCCCTGGTCGGCGTTGTAGCGCGCCGCCTGCGCGAGCATGGCCGGATCGTAACCGGCGATCTGCACGCTGACCGGTGCCGCCTCGCCGGCATGATCCATGCGCTGGAGCGACTTGCGCGTCGTCCACAGGCGCGCATCCGATGTCGTCATCTCGGTCGTGGCAATGCCGGCGCCCAGCCGCTTGCACAGCAGGCGAAAGGGTTTGTCGGTGACGCCCGCCATGGGCGCCAGGCCAATGGGCGGATCGATGGTGCAGGGGCCGATGCGCATGGCGCGCATTGTAGCTTCCTCAAACGCCAAACCGCCGCCGCACCGCCTCGAATGTGGGCATCGCCGCAGCCGCGCCGGCGGTTTCGGTGGATAGCGCGGCGGCGCGGTTGGCGTGAGCGACGGCGCGCAAAAAAGGCGCATTGTGGAAAAATACCAATGCGGCGGCGAGCGATCCGGAAAAGCAATCGCCGGCGCCGGTGGTGTCGACGGGTTGCGCGCGCTCGGGGGCGACGCGGTAAAAATCGGCGTCGTCGCCGCGTCGGTTCACGCCGTGCGAGACGAAAGCGCCGCGTGCGCCGAGCGTGACGACGACCGTCGCCACGCCGAGTTTGCGCGCGAGTGCGTGCAGGTCGGTGTCGGTGCGTTCGGCGAGTCGGCCGGGATCGACGCGCTCATGCGCGATGTGTTCGAGCAGCAGCGCGAATTCGGTTTCGTTCGGCGTGAGGATGTCGACGTGCCGCAACAGCACGGCGTCGAGGCGTGGATGCACGGGCGCGGGATTCAGGATGCGCGTCAGACGGTGAAGTTCGCCAAGCTCCAGCGCAGCGGCAACTGCGTCAAGATTGTTTTCGCCTTGCGCGAGCACGACTTTCGCGTCGGCGAACATTGCAACTTGCGCACGCACAAAGGCCGGATCCAGCTGTTCGTTCGCGCCGAGCGCCACGACGATCTGGTTTTGCGCGGCGGCGTCGATGAGGATCATGGCCGTGCCGGTCGCGTGCGCTGCGGTGACCTGCCAGCGGCCTTCGATGCCTTCGCGCGCGGCCAGCGCGCGCGCGCCGGCACCGAGTGCGTCATCGCCGCAGGCCGCGATGAACGCCGTGCGTGCGCCTTGCCGCGCGCAGGCGACGGCCTGGTTGAAACCCTTGCCGCCGGGGCCGGTCGTGAAATTGCCGCCGCGCCGCGTCTCACCCGCTTGCGGGAAGCGGTCGACGCGCCAGGCGTGATCCTGGTTGTAGCTGCCGACGACGACGACTTGCGCCATGGCGTCAATGCGTCGGCACGGGCGTCGCGTTCGGATCGTGCTTGTGCTTGAACAGCGGCACGAACGCGATGGCCATGACCAGGGCGTAGATGGCAAATGCCGTCCAGATGCCGTGCCAATCCTTCACGCCCTGCGCGTTGGTGTACCAGCGATCGATCATCCAGCCGCTGATCGAGCTTCCGAGCACGGCGCCGATGCCGTTGGTCATCAGCATGAACAGGCCCTGCGCGCTGGCACGGATCTTCGGATCGGCCTGGCCCTCGACGAACAGGGAACCGGAAATGTTGAAGAAATCGAACGCCATGCCGTAGACGATGCACGAGAGCACGATCATCCACAGGCCCGGGCCCGGATCGCCGTAGGCGAACAGGCCGAAGCGCAGGAACCACGCCAGCATGCTGATCGTCATCACCGCCTTGATGCCGAAGCGCTTGAGGAAGAATGGAATCGTGAGGATGAACAGGGTTTCGGAAACCTGCGAGATCGACATGATGATCGCGGGATACTTCACCGCCAGCGCGTCCTTGAACGCCGGGTTGTTGCTGAATTCGCCGAGAAAGGTGCCGCCGTAGGCATTGGTCAACTGCAAGGCCGCGCCGAGCAGCATGGCGAAGATGAAGAACACCGCCATGTTGCGGTTCTTGAACAAGCGGAACGAAGTCAAGCCGAGCACATCGAGCAGCGAGCGGTTCGCGCTGCGCGTCAGGCGTGGCGGGCAGGCGGGCAGGGTGAAGGCATACAGGCCAAGCAGTGCCGAAGCGGTGGCGGCGATGTAGAACTGTCCCGGCGAGGTTTCCAGTCCGAGCAGGCTGGTCGTCCATAACGCGGCGATGAAGCCGATCGTGCCCCACACGCGGATCGGCGGGTAATCGCGCACCACGTCCTTGCCGTCTTCCTTGAGCGCGTTGTAGGCCACCGTGATCGCCAGCGCGATGGTCGGCATGTAGAAGATCATGTTGACCAGCATCACCCAGAACAGCGTATGCGGGTTGCCGGCCGACGGCACCAGCGCCAGCATCACCGCGCCGCCGATGTGCAGGGTGCCGTAGAGTTTTTCGGCGTTGATCCACTTGTCCGCGACCACGCCCATCAGCGCCGGCATGAACAGGGCCGAAATACCCATGGTCGAAAAGATCGCGCCGAAGCTGGTGCCCGACCAGTGCTGGTTTTCGAACCAGTAGCGGCCGATCGTGATCAGCCAGGCCCCCCAGACGAAGAACTGGAGGAAATTCATCACGATCAGGCGCAGCTTCAGGTTCACGCGGCTCTCCCCCGGCGTTGGAAACAGGGCGAGGGTACGGCAATCGGACTTGTGCTGCTAGACTGGGGCGGTTGTGTTGGGCGATTGCAGGGGGCATCGACCATGGCACTTGGCATCAGGCAACGGCTGCTCGCCAGCCACATGTTCGCGGTGGTGGTCATCGCGGGGCCGTTCGGTGTGTTCGTTTACTGGATGGCGGCGCAGGTCGTCGACGCCGCGCATCGGGATGCCTTGCGCCTGTATGCGGCACTGGCCTTCCTGGTGTGCGTGCTGGCCGCGCTGTTGCTGTCACGCATCCTGGCGGGACGCATCCTGATGCGCATCAATGACCTGACCGCGCGTTGCCGCGCGCTGGCCAGTGGCGATGCGCTGCCGCCGCGGCGGCCGGGCCCGCGCGACGAGTTCGACAACCTCAGCCGCGAGTTCGACGCGATGGCCGGGCGCTTGCGCCATACCGCGCAGGATCGCGAGCGCGCGCATGCGGCCGTGCGCGACGCCAACGCGCGCCTGGAGTCGCGCGTGCGCGAACGCACCGCGGAGCTCGAGTCGGCGACCGTGCAGTTGAAAAAGGAAATCGAGAGCCGCGTCCATGTCGAGACGCTGCTTGCCGAAGCGGCAATGACCGATGGCCTGACCGGCCTGCTCAACCGCCGTGCGATGCTGGAAATGCTCGAACAGGCGGCAGCGCGCCTCAAGCCCGGCGAGACGGGCCTGAGCGTGATCATCATCGACATCGATCATTTCAAGCGCGTCAACGACGAGCACGGCCACGATGCCGGTGATCGCGTGCTGGCCGCGGTCGCCTCGCGCTTGCGCGAACTCGGCGGCGATCCGCAATACGTCTCACGCTGGGGCGGCGAGGAATTCCTCATCCTGCTGCCGGATGTGCGCATGGCCGCGGCCTGCCAGCGCGCCGAAGCGGTGCGCCGCGACGTGGCGCGGCTGCACGTCGACGGCGGCAACCTGCAGGTGACGCTCAGCCTTGGCGTGGCCGAACTGGCCCCGGGCGAAGCGCTCGACGATTGCCTGCGCCGTTGCGACCAGGCGCTGTATCGCGCCAAGGATGCCGGTCGCAACACGGTGGTCGCCGCGCACGGCACGACGTTCGCCACGATGAGTTGAGTCTCAGCCCAGCGCGATCCACAGCGCCAGCGCCGCGAACAGCGTCGCCGCGACGAGGCGCGTGGCGCGCAGCGGCAACGCATGCGCGAAGCGCGCGCCCAGCCACACGGCGGGCACGTCGGCGATGAGCATGCCGCAGGTCGTGCCCGCGATCACCTGCCACAGCGGATGGTATTGCGCGCCGAGCACGGCGGTGGCGATCTGGGTCTTGTCGCCGATCTCGGCGAGGAAGAACGCGATGATCGTTGCCAGCAGCACGCCGTTTCCGCGCCGCGGCGCGGATCCGGATTCGTCGATCTTGTCGGGGATCAGCGTCCATGCGGCCACGGCAAGGAAACTTGCCGCGACCAGCCAGCGCAGGGTTTGCGGCGCGAACCACTGTGCCACCAGCGCGCCGAACGCGCCGGCCAGCGCGTGATTGGCCAGCGTCGCCAGCAGGATCCCGAGAGCAATGACCCAGGGCCGGCGATATTTCGCCGCCAGCACCAGCGCGAGCAGTTGCGTCTTGTCGCCGAACTCCGCCAGCGCGACGCTTGCGGTGGAGATCACGAACGCATTCATGCGGCGATGACAGCCGCGGTGCCAGAAAGTCGCATCGGCGATGAACCTTCAATTCGATGCGGCGAGTGTAACCCACCGGCGCGCGCGTCCCTGCGCATGGCGTTTACCTCACACGGTTTCGTTGGCGTCCGGTGGCGGTGGTGGAGCGGGCGGTGCCGGTGGTGCCGGCATGGCACGCGGTGCCGGCGCAGCCGGTGGCGCGGGCGGGGCCGGCACAGCGGGTGGCGCGGGCGGCGGTGGGGGCACGAAGATGGCCTTGATCTGCGGCGCTTTCAAACTCAACGTGATCGGTTTGCGCTGGCGCAGCACCTGCACCTTCACCTCGCTGCCGGCGGGCGCGTCGCGCAACAGGCGCAGTGCATCCTCGGGACGGCTCACCGCGTGTCCGCCGACATCCTGCAGCACATCGCCGGATTTGAGTCCCTTGTAGGCATCCGCGTCGGCGGACAGCACGAGCACGCCCTTGTCGGTGCCGAAGTAGCCACCCAGATCGGGATTGAGCGTGGCGAGGTTGAGTCCCCACCACGGCGTGAGCAAGCGCAGTTCGCGCATGCCGTCGTTGGCATGGCGCATCGCGTCGTGCACCTGCGCCTGGATTTGATGGTCGAAATCCGGCGGCAGCGGGCCGCCCTTGCCGAACGCGTCGGAAAAAACGAAGGGCTCGCGCCGTTCGGCCTTGAGGGAAATTTCGCGCGACTTGCCCTCATGCAGGATCGCCAGTTTCACGCTCTGGCCGATCTTCAGGTCGTGCAACGCGTCGCCGGCGTCTTCGTCGCCAGCCAGCTGCTTGCCGTCGATTGCGGTGAGCACGTCGCCGTCATGCACGCCGGCCTTGTCGGCCGGGCCGCCGGGCGTGACCGCATCCACGCGCAGGCCGTCCTTGTCCGGCGCCAGCACCAGGCCGATCATGCCGCGATCGGGGTCGCCCAGGTAGCGGAAGGCGTAGGCGCGCGGACCGACGTCGCCGAGCTTGACCGACAGGTCCGCCATCTTGCGCGACAGTTCGCGCATCTGCCCGCGCATCTGGTCGAGTTCGCGCTCGGCGTCGAGGCGCGTGGCTTCGGCCCGCGTACGGGCGGCTTCGGCCCGGGTACGGGCGGCTTCGGCCGATACGCGCGCGGATTCGGCCTTCGCGCGGACGGCCTGCGCGGCCGCATCCGGTTCCTGGGCCTGTGCGGAGCAGGCGAGCGCGAGCGTCGCCAGCAGGATTGGAAATTTATACATTGGGATTTTCCTCAGTCGATTTGCCAGGACGCGGCCAGGTGGCCGCCCGCGGCGAGGCGGTAGTTGGAATAGCGCAAGGCGGCCAGGTCCTCGAGCAGGCCGACGCGGCGTTGCCATAGTGCCTGCGCCTGCACCTGCCGCGGCGCGGCCAGTTCCACGTCGACCAGGCCGATGAGGTTCTCGATCTCGGCCGCGGCGGCGAGGTCCTGGCCCTGCAGCGGCGCGGCGTCGCGCCCGGTCTGGCGCAGCCAGTGCTCCAATGCCCGCGAGCGCTGTTGCAACTGCGCGAGTCGTTCCGGGTGATCTGCTGCATTTTGTGCATTGTGGATTTGCGCTGCTTGCGTGCCATTCGTGGATGAAGATGCCGCGGCGTGCGCGACGGTCGCAGGCGGAGTCGAGGGA
>JAFEFP010000331.1 GCA_018240545.1 Pseudomonadota bacterium
CTTCTTCTCGCCGCCGGAAAATCCGGCGTTGACGGCGCGGTTGAGCAGGTCTTCCTTCAGGTGCAGCACGGCGAGCTTCTCGCGCACCCGCTTCAGGAACTGCATCGAGTCGAGCTCGGCCTCACCGCGCGCCTTGCGCTGCGCGTTGAGCGCGGCCTTGAGGAAATACGTGTTGTTGACGCCGGGAATCTCGACCGGATACTGGAACGCGAGGAACATGCCGGCCGCCGCACGCGCTTCGGGTTCCATTGTGGCCAGATCCGCGCCATTGAAACTCACCCTGCCCTGCGTGATCTCGTAACCCTCGCGCCCGGCCAGCGCGTAGCCAAGCGTGGACTTGCCCGCGCCATTCGGACCCATGATCGCGTGGACTTCGCCGGGCGCAACGTTGAGCGTCAGACCTTTGAGGATTTCCTTGCCCGCGACGCGGACGTGGAGGTTGTCGATTTTCAACATGACCTACTTCTTCTCGTTCTTGCCGGCACGCTCGAATTCCCGGACATCCGCCAAATCCTTGTCGCGACCACTTGCACGCTTGTTGATCAGCAGATCGTCCAATCCAATCAATGGCAGGCGGACCCCACCCACATGGCCGTAGGTTCGCCGCGGGTAGCAGTCATCGAAATCGCGCGCAGTAATCGCCATCAGCAAATCAATTCGATACGGCGGCCGACCAAGCATGAGCACGGCTTCGGGATCGAGCAGGTCGTCCTTGCTGAATTCGCCGAAGCCAAAATCTGCAAGGGCCGCCAGCGCTCGATCCGCGTTCTCGGAGCTGCGCTGCAACCAAAAATCGATGTCTTCCGTCGAACGGACAAACCCGAGCGCATTCACCGCCACGCCACCGACCACCAGATAGCGAACATCATGCGCGTCGAGCAATCGAATAAACTCTTTGAAATCCTTGATCAGTTCCATATTGGTCCTCGATGATCCGTTGCCGCAGACGCAAGAAGAGCTCAAGGCGCTCGTCCACGCTAAAGCGCGCATATTCATCGACCAGACTCGGCTCTTCGTCGATGCGAAACTTGCGCGCCACCCGCTCGAACTTCAAGGCGTCAATGGATTCGCTTGCCGAGCTCATCCCACCGCTCCTTCCAGGCTCACTTCCAGCAGCTTCTTCGCCTCCACCGCGAACTCCATCGGCAGTTCCTTGAACACCTGCTTGCAGAAGCCGTCGACAATCATCGACACCGCGTCTTCGTCGGCGATGCCGCGGCTCCGGCAATAGAAAAGCTGGTCGTCGGAGATTTTCGACGTGGTCGCCTCATGCTCGACGATGGCGCCGGGATTCTTCACTTCAATGTAGGGAAACGTGTGCGCGCCGCACTGCTTGCCGATCAACAGGCTGTCGCACTGCGTGTAGTTGCGCGCGCCGCTGGCGCCCTTCTCGACCTTGACCAGGCCGCGATACGTGTTCTGGCCGCGCCCGGCGCTGATGCCCTTGGAGATGATCTTCGACTTCGTATTCCTGCCGATGTGGATCATCTTGGTGCCGGTATCGGCCTGTTGGCGATGGTGCGTGAGCGCGACCGAATGGAACTCGCCGGCCGAATCCTCGCCGCGCAGCACGCAACTCGGATATTTCCAGGTGATCGCGGAGCCGGTTTCCACCTGTGTCCACACGATGCGCGAACGCGCGCCGCGGCAATCGCCGCGCTTGGTCACGAAATTGTAGATGCCGCCGACGCCGTTCTCGTCGCCCGGATACCAGTTCTGCACGGTCGAGTACTTGATCTTCGCGTCGTCGAGCGCAACCAGTTCCACGACCGCCGCATGCAACTGGTTCTCGTCGCGCATCGGCGCGGTGCAGCCTTCCAGATACGAAACGCTGGCGCCATCCTCGACAATGATCAAGGTGCGCTCGAACTGGCCGGTATGGCCTGCGTTGATGCGAAAGTACGTGCTCAATTCCATTGGGCAGCGCACGCCCTTGGGGATGAACACGAAGCTGCCATCCGAGAATACCGCGGAATTCAGCGCGGCGAAATAATTATCGCCCTGCGGCACCACGCTGCCGAGATACCTTTGCACCAGCTCCGGATGCTCGCGGATCGCCTCGCTCATCGAGGTGAAGATGACGCCCACGTCCGCCAGTTGCTTGCGGTACGTGGTGCCAACGGACACCGAATCGAATACTGCATCTACCGCGACGCCGGCGAGCTTCGCGCGCTCATGCAGCGGCACGCCGAGCTTGTCGTAGGTTTCCAGCAGTTTCGGATCGACCTCGGCCAATGATTTGGGCTTGTTCTTGGGCCGCGAGAAATAACTGATCGCCTGGAAATCGATGGGCGCGATCTCCAGCTTCGCCCACTGCGGCGGCGTCATCGTCAGCCAGTGCCGGTAGGCGGCCAGGCGCCACTGCGTCATCCATTCGGGTTCTTCCTTGCGTACCGAGATCGCGCGCACGGTGTCCTCGTCCAGGCCCGGCGGCAGGCTTTCGCTTTCGATGTCGGTGACGAAACCGGCGTCGTAGCGGCGATTGAGCGCGGATTCGATTTCGCGGCGTTCGACGGCCATGTGTCTTTCCTCAACCGTTCGCCACGCGCAGCGGAATCGACGGCTTGCGTCGCAATGCCGGACCGAGCATGTCGGCCAGGGTCACGCCGGCCAGCGCGCCGGCGATCGCGTCATTGATGCGCTGCCAGTTCACGCGCACGCCGCAATGCGATTCGTGATCGCACAATCCGGCCTGCGCGCTGCACTCGGTCATGCCGATCGGACCTTCCATCGCGGTGACGATGTCGGCGACGGAAATGCGTGCCGGATCGCGTGCGAGGCGATAACCGCCGTTGACGCCGCGGAACGATTCGACCAGCCCTGCCTGCGCAAGCTGCTTGAGCAGCTTGCTCACCGTCGGCACCTCCAGACGCACGCGCTCGGCCAGCTCCTGCGCGCTGTGCACGCGCGCGGGCGCGGCGGCCAATGCGGCCATCACTTCGGTGGCGTAGTCGGTGAGCTTGCTGACGCGGAGCATGGGCGGGGCCGATGTTCGACCCTGAAATTGTACCAAATTGGTACGGATTAGGCCATGCGATCGGCCCTGCACCGCGTCGATTGGTGAATCAGGACCAGGCTTGCAACCGGGGCTGGTCGCATTCGCACAGACCAGCCCCGCGCTGCAAATTGCTGCTGCCTACAGGCGGGTCGACACCGCCGTTCCGCACAGTTCGACCATCACGCTGCCGTCGGGAGCGAAGTTCGTGACATGCACGGGACCCGAGGCCGTCTTGCCGTCGGCGCTGAGTTGCATGTCGCGTTCTACCACGCCGGTGCCACGATAGGTGCCATCGCCGAAGAAATCGAAGCGCAAGGTCGCGGAAAACAGTTTCGTGCGCCAGTCGTACGACCACGTGCCCTGGTCCATGGTGCGCGAACCGATGCCCGGTCCATACGCATCCGGAACCCCCGACGGCGGGAAGCGCGGATGGGCGATGACGGTGCCGCCGGCGTTGAACGTGATCGTATTAATGGCCATCGAGTCCGGGCCCGGCGACCCGCATACCCGAACCTGGGCCATGCTTTGATAGGTGCCGACGAGTCGGGAGGCTGGCCAAAGGAAAAGCAGGGACGAATCTTGAATCGGTCCCGCGGCCACGCTTGTCGTGCCGGTTGCGCTCGAGAGCGCGAGAATTGCCATGGAAATCGCGGTTTTCGCATTCATGCTCGTTCTCCTCTTGGGTAAGTGAGTTGAAGGCACCGGTCAGAACCGGTATTCCATGCCCATGGACAGGGCCTGCGCGCTGGCCTGGCGATCCAGGCTCAACAGCCACGACCATTTCTCGCCCGTGGCGCCCAGGTTCACTTGCATCCAGCCGCTTGTCTGCGGGTTGGCGATACCGGCGAGCGCGAATGCCGCATCCGGCGTGCCGGTGAACGCCGCGTTCGCCATATCGCGGGCGGAAAGCTGTTGCATGGCGCCAGCAGCAAGGTTCAATCGCCACCACTGGCCATCGCCCATCCGCCAATTGCGCTCGAAACGCAGGCCCGCCGACGCATAGCTGCGCGCGTGGAACGATGGCTGCGTGATGAGCTCGAATCCGGTCGTGCCGTGCTCGATCGCGCCGCCAGCATGCAAGGTCGCGTAACTCATGGCAGCGAACGGCGTCAGTCGGCCTGCTGACGTGAAGAAATCCTGCCCGGCCTCGACATAGGCGTGCTGCACATCCGCACTGCGATCGGACAACACGTTCTGCAGGTTTTGGCCCAGATCAATTCCGCGATTGAAGTCGAGCTGGTGATGGCTGTAGCCGAAGTCGCCGAGCACATAGGAATCGCGCCCGCCATTGCGGCGCAAATACAAATCCCATTGCGGCGCGTTGTCACGAGCTACGCCGCCGGAGCGGTCCACGCGCAGGCTGCCGTCGCCCACGCCAAGGCTGAAGCCGATCAACAGGCGATCGTTGAGCCATTGATCGAAGCCCGAGCGTCGCTCGCCGAAGGCGCTCGCGCCGGTTGCGAACATCGTCGATTGCGCGGCCCAGGCGCCTGCGGCGGATCCTGCATGCAGGCTACCGATGTGGTTGATCAAGCCTGATGCCGGCAGCGCGGACTGTTGCAGGAGCACGTTCGCCATGTCGACATAGGCGTGTCCGGAAAGACTGTCGAAAGTCTTCACCGCCTGACCAAAGTCCTGCAGTTGCTGAATTCGCGTAACCGATGCTAGGAAATCTCGCTGCGTTTGCGTTTGTTCGCTGTCGGGCAATTTCCCGAAATCGACCGCATGATCCAACGCTGAGTCGAAGTGGCCCGCGGCAGCGAGCGTCAACGCATCGCCTGCGCGCGCGACGCCCATCGCCTTAGCCGCCGAGACCGCGCTGGCGTCGAAGTAAACGTCGTTCGTGAGATAACGCAACGCGCCCGTGATGAACAAACCGGGCGAGGTCCATTGGTCGAATTGTCCGAACACACCGCCGTCGGCGTGCAGGACTTTCAGGCTGATCGGCGTGCTTGGCAACGCATAACATTCGTTGTAATAGCAATGCTGGACAAAACGCAACGAGCCATCGATGTCGGCTCGTCCCGTCACTGAAATATAGCCACCCGAAGCGGACCCGAGCACGACATCAATAGTGCCTGCTGAAGTCTGGTGGTAGTCCCCTTGGATGCGCGCCGCCACTTGGTAGATATTTGAATCAGAAGACCCCGGGGTCAGGACACCATCGTTGCGTACATTGCCGGTCACGGTTCCCCACAGGAAGACTTCGCCCTTGGTGACCACGTTGCCGATTACAAAGCCAACCACATCCAAGTGCCCGGCTTTCTCCACCGACACGTTCGAACGCAAAGTCACCCTGTCCTGAACCCTGATCGTGCCGTTTTCGATTGTCGTGCCACCGCCGAACAGGTATTCGACCATCGCCGCTTTGCCAGTGGGGGCGCCACCGGATGTTCCCGTGGTCACGGATAACCACAAATCGCCTTCGCCACTCTTGATCAGCGCATGCGTACTTTCTCGGCCGCCGGTCATCTCCAGAAAGGAAGTTGGACCAGGCACATCTATCGTGCAATCAGCGGCAATCGGCGGCTGACACGCTTCGCCTTTCGGTGGCGGTGGAGGAGGAGGTGGCGGTGGCGGCGGATTGCCCTGGATCGAGGCAGAGTCCGAACGAACCGAACTGCCGCCGCCGCAGGCGGACAGCAGCGCCATCGACAAAGCGAGCGCCAGTGCGGCAGGGCGTGCAATCGTGCGAGTCATGACGGATCCTCCCCAATGCAAATGGACTTGAGCGCCTCCTTGTTTTGGCGCTGCCGCCGGAAATGCTCCGTCGGCATCTGTAAATTAAGAAAAAGCCGCTTAGAATGAATGCCAAATTTCTGAATTTTTCTGAACTCTTCTGAAGCGCAGCCCGTGCAGACGAATCGCCGCCAATACGAATTTTCCGGCTATCGACTGGACGTCATGTCGCGTGAGTTGTTCGGCCCCTCGGGGGCGTCGCTCGCCGTGACCACCAAGGCGCTGGATGTATTGGCACATCTGATCGAGCAGCGCGACCGGGTGGTCGACAAGGACGAATTGATCGCGGCGGTGTGGGCGGGGCGGGTGGTCGAGGAAAACAACTTGACGCAGGCGATCTCTGCATTGCGCAAGGCGTTTGGTGTACGTCCGCTGGAGCGCCGCTTCATCGTCACCATTTCCGGACGCGGCTATCGCTTCGTTGCCAATGTCCGCGAG
>JAFEFP010000332.1 GCA_018240545.1 Pseudomonadota bacterium
CCCAGGCCCTGGCGATCGCGTCGAATTCCGCCGGATCGAATTGCGGCTCCATGACCTTGATGCGACTGACCAGCGGCGGATGCGTGGCGAACAGCGCCGAATAGCCGACGCCGTCGCCGAACAGCATGTGCGCGACTTCTTCGGTCTCGCCACTGTCGAGTTTCGAGCCGGCTGGCAGGGCGCCGATCTTCTTCAAGGCACCGCAGATGCCATTGGTCTGCCGCGTGAACTGCACCGCCGAGGCGTCGGCGAGATACTCGCGCTGGCGCGAGATGCCGGCCTTGATCAGGCGGCCGAAGAACACGCCGATGTAGCCAATGGCAAGGATCGCAATGCCAATGAGCACGGCGTATCCCGAATCACGGCTGCGACCGGTGTTCGCGGCAATCTTGCGCCCGATGATGCCAATCACCAGGATTCCGAACAGCACGCCCATCAGGCGGATGTTCAAGCGCATGTCGCCGTTGAGCACGTGGCTGAACTCGTGTGCAATCACGCCCTGCAGTTCCTCGCGCTTGAGCTTGTCCAGGCATCCCTGGGTAACGGTCACGGCGGCATCGGCCGGCGTATATCCGGCAGCGAAGGCGTTGATCGCCGTCTCGCCTTCGAGCACGTAGATCTCCGGCACCGGCACGCCGGAAGCGATGGCGATCTCCTCCACCACGTTGCGCAGGCGCTTGTGCGCGAAATTGGTCGTGTCCGCTTCGACGAAGGTGGCACCGAGTTGGCGCGCGACTACCCCGCCGCCGCCGCGCAAGGCCGTGATCTTGTACATCGAACAGCCGCCGATGATGCCGACCACGAGCACGCTGTTCCAGAACATTACCGCGCCGAAGCCCGGATGCGCGCCGTGCCCGGACGCACCGAACGCGAGGTACAAAACGGCATCCAGCGCGGCCACGATGCAGGCCACGGCCAGCACGAACAACACCAGCATGCGCTGCGTGTGTGCGCGGGCGCGCTCCTGCTGGGCGAAGAAATTCACCGCCTCGCTCCGTCTGCGTCAACCGCGGTCGCGATCAGGAAAACGATACCTTCACGGCCTTCTTCGCCTCGGGCGACTCCACTTCCCACGAGGTGGCGGGCACGAAATTGAACATGTTCGCGATGATCGAGCTTGGAAACACCTCGCGCTTGTTGTTGTAGTACATCACGCCGTCGTTGTAGGCCTGGCGGGCGAAGGCGACCTTGTTTTCGGTCGAGGTCAGCTCCTCGGAGAGCTGCATCATGTTTTGAT
Organism: Pseudomonadota bacterium; assembly: GCA_018240545.1. Lineage (GTDB taxonomy): Bacteria > Pseudomonadota > Gammaproteobacteria > Xanthomonadales > Rhodanobacteraceae > Rudaea. Next base: position 1,238 of record JAFEFP010000332.1, read on the forward strand.
TGGCCTTGAGGTCGGGATAGTTTTCGGATACCGCGAACAGGCTCTTGAGCGTGCCGGAGAGCTGGTTTTCGCCGGCGCTCAACTGTTGCATCGCCTGTGGGTCGCCGGGATTGGCCTTTGCCGCGGCCAGCCCCCCCATCGCCGCGCCGCGCGCCGCGATCACCGCTTCGAGCGTGCCGCGCTCGTGCGCCATGTAGGCCTTGGCGGTTTCCACCAGATTCGGAATCAGGTCGTAGCGGCGCTGCAATTGCACGTCGATCTGGGCGAACGCGTTCTTGTAGCCGTTGCGCGCGGTCACCAGGCCGTTGTAGATGCCCACCAGCCAGAACACGATGCCGAGAATGATGGCCAGGAAAATTATCATGCCCATAACACTTGCGCTCCGTAATGGCGTTACCATGACGCCCCGTGCGAAAAGCATAGCACGGCCGAATCCGCCGCCGTGCACCCGTTCCGGACAAGGGATTCATCGAATGTTGCATTTGCGTGCGCCGGCGGTACCGGTGCTGTTCGCACTCGCGCTGTTTGCGGCGACAGCCGGTGCGCGCGACGTGCGTGAACACTGGCTTCACCGCAGCGCCGAACTCGGCGTGCACGTGTCGTCCGATCCCAAGGCGGTGGCCCGGGAGTTCGGCAGCTGGCTCGACCAGGTCGAGCAATCCGGCAAGGTTTCCGGACTGGCGGTTGCGATCGTCAAGGACGACACGATCCTGCTGCAGCGGAGCATCGGCTACGCCGACGCCCGCCGTGGCGAAAAGCTGACGCTGGATTCGCCGTTTCGGCTGGCCTCGCTGTCCAAGGCCTTCGCCAGCGCACTGGCGGCCATGCTGGTGAACGAAGGCATGCTTGATTGGGATACGCGTGTTGCCGGCGTGCTGCCGACCTTCGAGCTGAAGGATATCGCGTCAAGCGAGAAGCTCACGGTGCGCGATATCCTGAGCCAGCGCGTCGGCCTGCCGCACAACACCTACGACAACCTGCTCGAGCAGGAGGAGCCCTACGAGGAACTCGTCGACAAGTTGCGCGACGTGCCGATGACCTGCGATGTCGGGGACTGTTACGGCTACCAGAACATCACGTTCGCCTTGATCGGCGACATCACGTACGCGGTGAGCGGCGATTTTTTCTACCACCAGGTCGAAAAGCGCATCTTCCACCCGCTCGGCATGAACGACGCCACCTATGGCCGCGAGGCGTTGGAGGCGAGTCGCAATTGGGCGCAACCGCACGCGCGCCGCGGCCATGGCTGGGTGCCGATCGCGATCAAGGAAGCGTATTACCACGTGCCTGCGGCGGCCGGCGTCAACGCCAGCATCAAGGACATGACGCAATGGCTGATCGCACAGATGGGCGGGCGCCCGGACGTGCTGCCACCGAAATTGCTCGAAACCGTGCATGCGCCCCTGGTGGAAACGCCGGGCGAACGGCGCGCCACGCCATGGCGGCGCGCGCGCCTGAACGATGCGCAATACGCCCTGGGCTGGCGCGTCTACGACTACGAGGGGCAGACGCTGATCTATCATGCCGGGGCCGTGCAAGGATACCGCTCGATGATTGCCTTCTTCCCGGAATACCGCTTCGGCGCGGTCATGCTGTGGAATTGCGAATGCGCGCTGCCCGGCGGCCTGATGCCGATGCTGCTGGACCGCTACCTGGGACTGCACGAAGTGGACTGGGCGGGGCTGGAATCGCTGCGCCCGACACGGCACACTCTGGCAGTGCGCAACGAGCGTTAGCACGAGACCCGAACCGAATGCTGATCGCCGAGCATTTCTTCCTGATCGCGTGCGATCCCCGCACCGGCATGCTGTCGTGGCCACGCCGCGACCCGGATGCCGGCGAGTTGGTCGCGGCCTCGCTGCTCGTGGATCTTGCCGTGCGCGAACGCGTGCACTTGCACGACGGCAAATTGCGCGCGGAGGCACAGATGCCGCTGAACCATCCGCTGCTGAGCGACGCGCTGCGCCTGCTCGCCGGACAGGAGACTCCGGTCGCCGGTGGCCTGAACCTGATCGCCCGCGAGTTGTCGCCGTTGCCAGCCAAGGTTCTCGATGCGCTGTTCCGCCGCGACCTGGTGCATCGGATCGAATTCCGGGACTGGCGCCTGCGCAAGCGGGTGCGCTATCCGCTGCGCTCGGTGCAGGCGCGCAACGAGGCCCTGCAACTGCTCCAGGCGGCTGCCCGTACGGACGATGCGCATGGCCTCGCGCTGCTGTTGCTTGCCGAGGTCAGCGGCATTCTGGCGGCGCACCTGAACGCGCACGACCATGCCCCGGCCGTGCAGCGGCTGCTGGCCCTGAATCACGTCGAGTCCTGGGCGCCGCAATCCCGACGCGTTCTGGCCGCCGTCAGGGAGGCCCTGCTGGCGTAAGGGATTAGCCGCGCCGCGTTGAAGCGCATCGCGCGAACGCTCTGCTCGCTGCGCTCGCGCCGTTGCCAGGCTCGCGCATCCGGCAATCGCGCGAGCAGGTCCTGGGGTGAAACCGTCCTTGGCGGTCACCTCCGTTCGGCATCCCTGCCTCACCTGAGACTGCCATGCGAATTGCGCTTCAACGCAACTCGCAAGCGTGGCAGTCTCACCCCCCCAGCTTGAATTCGATGCGACGGGTGGCTTGTTCGGCGGTCGGCTTGCCATCGACCGTGCGTGGCTTGAACGTCCAGCGCCGCACGGCTTCCAATGCCGCCTGATTGAACACGCGCGCCGGTTCGGCGTTGACTACCTTGGCATCGTTCACCGTACCGTCCGTCGTGATCGTGAATTGGACCTCGACCCACCCCTCGCGGCGTGAACGGTACGCCTCGGGCGGATAGCTCGGCGGAACCGACTTGACCAGCTGCGCCGGGGTCGTTACGCCAGCCGGTGGCGGCGGCGCGGCGACCGGCGCCGGTGCCGGCGCAGTCTTTTCGACGGGCGGCGGCGTGGGCTTCGGGGACGGTGCGGCGGCTTCCGGTGCGGGTGTGGCGGCGGCGGCAGCAGCGGCCTTCTGATCCGCCGCGGCTTTCGCGGCCGCGGCAGTGGCAGCGGCGGCCGCTACCTGCTGATCGTGCTCGACCTGTTTCTTCCTGGCATCGAGCTTGCCGCGCAAGATGGTCAGCGTGTAATTGCTCGGATCGAACTTCGCCAGCTCGTCGATCACGCGCGAGGCTTCGTCGAGACTGCCGCCGTTGATTTCCTGCTCGACCGCACCGGTCGCGAACGGGAACATCTCGCGCAACGCCGATTCGGCGATGTGGTTCTTCGGATCCTTGGCCAGCACCTGCAGGTAATACTCCAGCGCGTTGTTGCCCTGCGGCGCCACGTAGCGCTTCTCGCCGAAGGCGGTGCTGGCCGCCTTCATCAACTGGTCTTGCGTCATTTCCGGAGCGGGCGCCGGCGCGCTCGCCGCAGGTGCCGCGGCGGTGGCGGCCGGAGTTGCCGGTTTCGCCGGCGCGGCCGGCGGTGGCGCATTGCCGCCGCACGCGGCGACGATCAGTCCAAGGCAAGCGACGGGAAGGAACCGGACGAACCCGGCAACCGCGGTTGGGGTGCTTGCATATTTGTC
>JAFEFP010000333.1 GCA_018240545.1 Pseudomonadota bacterium
GTGCGCGCGTTCAAGGCCGGGTGGGGCGGCGTGGTGTGGAAGACCCTCGGCGACGATCCGCCGGTCGTCAACGTCAACGGCCCGCGCTACGGTGCGTGGTGGAGCGGCGACCGGCGCGTGATGGGTTTCAACAACATCGAGCTGATTTCCGACCGCGCTTTCGACACCAACATCGAGGAGATCACGCGGGTCAAGAAAGATTGGCCGGATCGCGCGATCGTCGTGTCGGTGATGTTTCCGATGGATGAAGCGGTGTGGCGCAAGCGCCTCGCGCAGATCGAGGCGACCGGCGCCGACGGCATCGAAATCAACCTTGGCTGCCCACATGGCATGAGCGAGCGCGGCATGGGTTCGGCCATGGGCCAGCAACCGGATCTCATCGAACAGGTGACGCGGCTGGCCAAGTCCACGACCAAGCTGCCGGTCATCGTCAAACTCACGCCGAACGTCACCAACATCCTGCCCGCGGCGCTGGCGGCCAAGCGCGGTGGCGCCGATGCGGTGTCGCTGATCAACACCATCAACTCGATCATGGCGGTGGATCTGGACGCGATGGCGCCCGAACCGACCATCGATGGCAAGGGCAGTCACGGCGGTTATTGCGGAGAGGCGGTCAGGCCCATCGCGCTGCACATGGTCGGCGAGATCGGCCGCTTCGCCGATACGCGCGGATTACCCGTATCGGCCATCGCCGGCATCACCCGTTGGCGCGACGCGGCCGAGTTCATGGCGCTGGGCGCGCAAAACGTGCAGGTGTGCACGGCGGCAATGGTTTATGGCTACAAGATCGTCGGCGACATGATCGAAGGCCTCGCGCAATGGATGCAATCCAAGGGCTACAGCAAGCTTGACGATTTCATCGGTCGTGCGCTGCCCAAGCTGGTCGACTGGAAATTCCTGAATTTGAACTACGTCACCAAGGCGCACATCGACCAGGATTTGTGCATCCAATGCGGGCGCTGCTACATCGCCTGCGAAGACACCTCGCACCAAGCCATCAGCGCGAGCAAGAACGGCGAGCGCCATTTCGAGGTGCAGGACGACGAATGCGTTGGCTGCAACCTGTGCGTGGAAGTGTGTCCGATCGAAAATTGCCTGACGATGGTGCCGATGCAAAATGGTACCGACCCGCGCACCGGCCGGGCGATCGAACACGGGCATGCGGACTGGACGACGCATCCAAATAACGTACTCGCTTGCGATTGAAATTTGATTTGCAATCGGGAGGGAACAAACCATGACACTTCTGATTCGCGGCGGCACCGTAGTCAATGCCGACCAGACCCAGGACGCCGACATCCTGTGCGAAGGCGGCACCATCCGTGCGGTCGGCAAGAACCTCGCCGCGCCGGCCAATGTCGAAGTCGTGGACGCCAAGAACTGCTACGTCATGCCCGGCGGCATCGATCCGCACACGCACATGCAGTTGCCGTTCATGGGCACGGTGGCGAGCGAGGATTTCTTCACCGGCACCGCGGCGGGCTTGGCCGGCGGCACCACGATGATCATCGATTTCGTGATTCCGGATCCGCGCGAACGCCTGCTCGATGCCTACAAGAAGTGGCGCGGCTGGGCGGAAAAGTCCTGCGCGGATTATTCCTTCCACGTCGCGGTGACGTGGTGGGACGAGTCCGTGCACAACGACATGGGCACCCTGGTCAACGAATGTGGCGTCAACAGCTTCAAGCATTTCATGGCCTACAAGGGTTCGATCATGGCCGACGACGGCGTGCTGGTGCGCAGTTTTCCGCGTGCGCTCGAGCTCGGCGCCATCGTCACCGCGCACGCCGAAAACGGCGACCTGGTCGATCACCTGCAAAAAGAAGTGTTCAAGCACGGTGTCACCGGCCCCGAAGGCCATCCCGCCTCGCGTCCGCCCGAAGTCGAAGGCGAAGCGGCCAATCGCGTCATCCGCATCGCGCAAATCCTCGGCGTGCCGCTGTACGTGGTGCACAACTCCTGCCGCGAGTCGGTCGAGGCGATCGCGCGCGCACGCGCGCAAGGCCAGCGCGTGTATGGCGAATGCCTCGTGCAGCATCTGGTCATCGACGAGTCGGTGTACGAATCGAAAGACTGGAACTTCGCCGCCGCTCACGTCATGAGTCCGCCGTTCCGGCCGAAGTCCAATCAAGAAGCATTGTGGGACGCGCTGCGCGGCGGCCTGCTGCAAACCACCGCCACCGATCACTGCTGCTTCTGCACCGAGCAGAAGGCGATGGGCCGCGAAAACTTCGCCAAGATACCCAACGGCACGCCGGGCGTCGAAGATCGCCTTGCGATCCTGTGGCATTACGGTGTCAACATGGGCCGCCTGACGCCCAGCGAGTTCGTCGCGCTGACCTCGACGAATACCGCCCGCATCTTCAACATCTATCCGCGCAAGGGCGTGTTGCGCGAAGGCGCCGATGCCGACATCGTGGTGTGGGATCCGCGTCGCAAGAAAACCATCTCGGTCGAGACCGATCACCAGAGGATCGACTTCAACGTGTTCGAAGGTCGCGAAGTCCAAGGATCGCCGCTCTACACCATCAGCAACGGCGTGGTGAAATACGCCGACGGCAAATTGCATGTCGAGCCCGGCACAGGCCGCTACGTCGACCGCCCGCCGTTCGCGCCGTACCTGCGCGCGCAGCAGCACTGGAATGAACTCAATCGCCTGCATCCGGTGGATCGCGCGATTGCGTGATTGCGGAGTATGCTTGCCCCATGAACATGACGACGTTACGCAAACTTCCCGTCGCGCAACGGCTCGACTTGGTGGAAGAATTGTGGGACAGCATTGCGGCCGATCAAGGCGCCTTGCCGCTCACCGACGCGCAGCGCGCAATGCTCGACGGCCGTCTGGATGCCTATGAGATCGATGGCAATCCAGGCCGGCCGGCGGATGATGTGGTGGCGGATATCCGGAATCGCCTGTGAACTTGCCGCTTCGGGTACGCCCGGAAGCGGCTGCCGATCTGCAAGAGGCGGCCACATGGTACGAACAACAACGGCCGGGGCTCGGCGGCGAATTTCTGGATGCCGTTCTCGCAGTATTCGCCGGCATATCGCAGCAACCGGAGATTCATGCGATCGTGCATCGGCAAACGCGGCGCGCCTTGACTGCACGCTTTCCGTTTGCTGTGTTCTATAGAATCGAAAGCAAGTATGTCGTGGTCGTCGCAGTCATGCATGGCCGGCGCGATCCACGGCGATGGAAGACGCGAACCTGACTAACCATTGCAACTGAAAACCTTGCGCTTTTTCGTCATGCGAGGGGCATGACGCGCAAAACAAATCCTAGCGGAACAGCATGACCGACACCACGCAGCCGTTTCACGACCTGGCTTTCAAGACCGACGCGGAGGTGGACGCGATCTGCCGCGAAGTCGAGGGCTCGCCGCTGTACAACGAAGACCTCGCCCCGGCCGGGCCGCGCAAGCGCACCTGGAACACCTGGCACATCCTCGCGATGTGGATCGGCATGAGCGTAGTGCTGACGACCTACACCCTGGCCTCGGGCCTGATGTCGGCGGGCATGAACTGGTGGCAGGCGCTGGTGACGGTGGGCATCGCCAACTTCATCGTCTTGATCCCGATGGTGCTCAACGCCCACGTCGGCGTGCGTTACGGCATTCCGTTCCCGGTGTTCGTGCGCTCCTCGTTCGGCACCGTCGGCGCCAATTTCGCGGCGCTGGCGCGCGCGCTCGTCGCCTGCGGCTGGTTCGGCATCCAGACCTGGCTCGGCGGCCTGGCGGTGTCCGGCATCGCGGCGGTGCTGTGGCCGGACTGGTCGACATTGCCGGGTCACGATTTCATCGCCTTCTTCCTGTTCTGGGTGCTGCAGGTCGCGATCATTCTCCGCGGCATGGAAGGCATCAAGAAATTCGAATCCTGGGCCGCGCTGGCGTTGATCCTGGTCGGCGTGTGGCTGCTGTACTGGGGCATCTCCGCAGGCAATGGCCTCGGCAACGTGTTGCAAACCTCGGCGCGCATGATGGGCGCGCCCGAGCACTCGTTCTGGGAATTGTTCTGGCCGGGGCTTGCCGCCAACGTCGGCTACTGGGCGACGCTGAGCCTGAACATTCCCGACTTCACGCGTTTCGCGCGTTCGCAGCGCTCGCAGATCATCGGCCAGACCATCGGTCTGCCGCTGACCATGATCGCCTACAGCTTTCTCGGCATCGCCACGACCGCCGCGACCGTAGTGGTGTTCGACAAGCCGGTGTGGAATCCGGTGGACCTCGTGCCGATGATCACGCACAACCCGGTGATCCTGATCGTGGCGATGATCCTGATCCTGATCGCGCAGATCAGCACCAACATGGCGGCGAATGTCGTCGCGCCATCGAACGATTTTTCCAACCTTGCGCCGCGCCACATTTCCTTCCGCACCGGCGGCATGATTACCGCCGTCATCGGCGTGCTGATGTTTCCGTGGGCCATCTTCAACAACGCCAGCGCCTATATCTTCACGTGGC